>NZ_JBHLWP010000058.1:0-535 GCF_042432755.1 Massilia consociata | reverse complement strand
GATTCCTTCCATGTCAAGGGTAGGTAAGGTTTTTCGCGTTGCATCGAATTAATCCACATCATCCACCGCTTGTGCGGGTCCCCGTCAATTCCTTTGAGTTTTAATCTTGCGACCGTACTCCCCAGGCGGTCTACTTCACGCGTTAGCTGCGTTACCAAGTTAATTAAAACCCGACAACTAGTAGACATCGTTTAGGGCGTGGACTACCAGGGTATCTAATCCTGTTTGCTCCCCACGCTTTCGTGCATGAGCGTCAGTCTTGACCCAGGGGGCTGCCTTCGCCATCGGTGTTCCTCCACATCTCTACGCATTTCACTGCTACACGTGGAATTCTACCCCCCTCTGCCAGACTCCAGCCTTGCAGTCTCCAACGCAATTCCCAGGTTGAGCCCGGGGATTTCACGTCAGACTTACAAAACCGCCTGCGCACGCTTTACGCCCAGTAATTCCGATTAACGCTTGCACCCTACGTATTACCGCGGCTGCTGGCACGTAGTTAGCCGGTGCTTATTCTTCAGGTACCGTCATTAGCCGA
>NZ_JBHLWP010000057.1:0-1077 GCF_042432755.1 Massilia consociata | reverse complement strand
GCCTTGCCCGCGGTCTTCGCCTTCAATAAAGCGCTTCATTTGGCACCCCAGTGATGAGATACTGGCTCAACGTTTACCGAACCCGGTTCGTTTACAAGGTCACAAGGTTTTTACACAGCCTGGGCCAGAAGCGGACTTGTCAAACAAGGAAAATAATGCTGCATCACCTGTCTATAGCTGTAACTAATCTCCCCCGAGCCTCTGCTTTCTACGACGCGGTTTTAGAACCGTTGGGGTATACCCAGGTCTTTGCAGACGACGAAGCTGTGGGCTACGGGTATGAAGGTGGTGACGATAAACTGTGCCTGAAACTTGCAAAGCACGTGACGGTTCCCGGCGAAGGCTTTCACTTGGCCTTTACCGCGACGGAACCGAATCAAGTGCATGAATTCCATGCTGCTGCGCTGCGCCACGGTGGACGGTGCAATGGCGCACCAGGGCCTCGGCCAGAATATGGCGATAGCTACTATGCAGCCTTCGTTTTTGATCCCGAGGGATATCGGATTGAAGCGGTCATTAACGTAACTTCCTAACAGCCGTACCGCGAATGACCGCGTCGGGTCGTTTTCGGTCTCTCGTGAAAGCCTGCGATTCGTCGGCTGCAGCCACCTGCTATGCTGAGCTCAACGGCCGAGATCGGCCAAAAGCGGACACCTGAACTATGCCGCGTGAGCTAGGCCCGGCGTGAGAATTATTGAATTTTCAGAGCCTTTGCGATGCTAAGCTCAGCTTGACCTCTCCTATCTGAGCTTTGGCTAAACGCCTATTCCCTCATCTACGTAGCGCTTCTTTACATGTTGAACTATCTGCTTGCGGCCTTTTTATTAGTCATCTTCCCTGCGCTGAACGTCTGGCGTAGTCTACGTCCTAAGAGCGACAAGCCGGCCCGTACACGGCTGCGCCAGTATTGGACAATGAGTTGGCATTCGTTAGCCTTGCTAGGCATTCTGTGTGAGATAGCCCCTTGATTCACCAGACACAGTCGATGCTGTATCCTTACGGATAGGAGTAAGACTGTGAGTATGACTAGAAACAACCAAACCATCGAAGTCGTGACGGTGTCGGAAGAGCGACGCC
>NZ_JBHLWP010000056.1:0-766 GCF_042432755.1 Massilia consociata | reverse complement strand
GTACAAGACGTGGAACAGGCGCTTCAAATAGTGGCTTGGTACAAGCAGCGCTGGCAGATCGAACAGCTGTTTCGAACGCTCAAGCGACAGGGCCTTGGACTGGAATCGAGCCAGCTGGAAGAGTCTGGCGAACTGCTGAAGCTTACAAGCATCGCTACATTGGCAGCCGTGCGCACGCTCCAACTAGTCAGTGCACGCGACAACGACACTGGGCAACCAGCAAGCGATGCGTTTGACGACGATGAGATCGACGTGCTGAGCAAGCTGCAAGAAAAATTCCAGGGCAAGACCGCCAAACTGAAAAACCCATTTGCCTTGCGCAGCATGGCTTGGGTAGCGTGGATCATTGCCCGGCTGGGTGCTGGAAGGGCAGCCCTAGCGAAACCAAGGCTGGCCCTATTACCATGCTGCACGGCCTCCAGCGGTTCAACGGAGTGATGCAGGGGTGGAGACTTGCAAAGATGTGGGGCTAGGTTAGGGCGCAGGCCGGGATCCAATTCCGTAACGCGCCGATTGCGCTTCGCGGATGCGGCCGAGGTCTGCGCGTAAAATTGGGTTCCGGCCTGCGGCGGAACGACGGTTTGAAGGTGAGACCATTCAACCGATAACGCCGCATTCTGAAGGCCACCTTTAACCCCCAAATCGGCATAGGGGGCGGCCCTGAGGGCCGCTCCCCTGCCACACCACCCGGCATGCGGGTCCGCACCGGGCGGTTCGAGTAGTTGAGGTCAAGACAGGCGGGGTACGCCCAGTCGGTCGAAGTAGC
>NZ_JBHLWP010000055.1:0-707 GCF_042432755.1 Massilia consociata | reverse complement strand
TAATGCCGTTCAGTTAAGGTAGCTTCTTGACCTTCCGGACAGCATAACGCTTCGGCGTTGCCTTGACGGCCCGGTCGCATTTGCGGCCGGGCCGTTCGTCTTTCAGAAGGCTAACCAGCCTTTCTCGTAGATGCTTCATCGAGGCGGGCAATTTTCCGTATGACCTGGTGACGCCTGCCCAATGCAGTTCGAACTGGATCAGGTGAAAGGCTCGAATGAAACTCACTTCGGTTGGCTCGCACTTAACCGCTAGCGCGGCCTTGGCGATTTCGAGGCGGATCAGGTTGTAGGCAATGAGCGTGCCCCAGATTTCCTGATATACCCCATCCACGGTTTTCGAACGCAGCGTCAGCGCTGTGCCGAGCATCGTCTGCTTGAGCTCCCGGTAACTCGTTTCGATCCCCCAGCGCTTGTCGTAGCAGGTGGCGATATCGGCTGGCTTGTAGCGACGACGGTCGCGCAGCGACGTCAGCAGGATGCGCTTGCGTGCTTGGGTGTCGACAACGGTGATTGCCCGTGCTTCCCAAAACTCGGGCAACTCTGGACACTTGGCCCGAGCTTGGGGCGAGACGCGCATGCGCACCAGCATATCGTCGCCTTCATCCTCGAGCGCTTCCCATTTGGTGTTCGATTTGGACGGAATGATGAAGTGCCGTTCGGTGCCGCTACCTGTCAGGCTACACAAGATCTCGGCTGATAGAAAGCCT
>NZ_JBHLWP010000054.1:0-734 GCF_042432755.1 Massilia consociata | reverse complement strand
TCGACTACATGAAGTTGGAATCGCTAGTAATCGCGGATCAGCATGTCGCGGTGAATACGTTCCCGGGTCTTGTACACACCGCCCGTCACACCATGGGAGCGGGTTTTACCAGAAGTAGGTAGCTTAGCCGCAAGGAGGGCGCTTACCACGGTAGGATTCGTGACTGGGGTGAAGTCGTAACAAGGTAGCCGTATCGGAAGGTGCGGCTGGATCACCTCCTTTCTAGAGTAGCACCGAGCGAGTGTCAAAACTCAGCTCAACATCAAGCGTCCACGCTTATCGACTGTTGCAGTAAAAGAAGCGAAAACAGTTCGGGTCTGTAGCTCAGTCGGTTAGAGCACCGTGTTGATAACGCGGGGGTCGTTGGTTCGAATCCAACCAGACCCACCATGTGTTATCGAGTACCACACGGGGGATTAGCTCAGCTGGGAGAGCACCTGCTTTGCAAGCAGGGGGTCGTCGGTTCGATCCCGTCATCCTCCACCATTCAACTGTTGCTGCATTTATCTAAGACCACCAGGTAGTCATGCCGAGTGAGTTTAGATAAGTGTAGTTTTCGTTCTTTAACAATCTGGAAGAAGTAAAGTTTTTTTAAGCGTGTAAGCGAATCGGAAACGATGAGCGAGCACACTTAGGGTAGTAATCAAAGTATCAACAAACATGCAATGAGCTGTACTCCTTGAACTATGACGTTCCCTGTTGTCAGCAGGGGCCAACGTTATAGGGACAAGCGA
>NZ_JBHLWP010000053.1:0-535 GCF_042432755.1 Massilia consociata | reverse complement strand
TGATCTTGCCCCGCTTTTCCCGGACACAGCCTGATGCCTATTTAGCGTCAGTTTCCAGAGCCTGACGGCGTCGCTCTTTTCTAAACATGCGCGGCGATTTGTACCCCAGCGCCGAATGCGGATGCACCTCGTTGAAGTGCCTGAAGGCATCGGGCAACTGAGCTAGCACGGCGGCGCCGCTACTGCGGTCCATACCGCCGACGTAATCGCGTTTAAACGTGTTCACGAAGCTCTCTGCCATGCCGTTCGACTGCGGACTATTCACTGGCGTATGCACCGGCTTAATGCCCAGTTCATGAGCCAGGGCGTGCGTCTCAGTTGCCCGGAAAGCGCCGCCGTTGTCACTCAAGAATTCGACGGCAACCGCCCGCTCGTCGGTACTGCCGAAACGCGTCTCCACGGCCTCGATCATCATGTCGCGCACCGGCTCACCAGGCAGGCCGCGGCCGATCCAGGCCCGCCAAGCGATGATCTCGCGGTCGCAGCAGTCCTTCATGAATACGCCAGTGACCACCTCGCCATTGCTGCAGGCGAT
>NZ_JBHLWP010000052.1:0-1101 GCF_042432755.1 Massilia consociata | reverse complement strand
TGTCGAGTCCCGTTTGATCGTAAACGCGTTTAACGAATAATTCTGGTCGTTTCTGCTGCCATTCCTTGAGCGCGAGGATGGGTGTTTTCGCGTCGAGTGCGCGCTGCGGAATGTGGTGGTTGTACAGCTTCAGATAGTTCATCAATGTGGCCTGTAGGTCGGCACGGCTGTCGAAGCGGGTCTGCTGCAACAATTCGTTGATGCGGCCGTTGAAGCGCTCGACCATGCCGTTCGTCTGCGGGTGCCGCGGCGGCGCCAGGCGGTGCTCGGCAGGCAGGGCTGCACAAGCCACGTCAAAGGCGTGTTGGCCGCTGGGCTTCTTGTCTTTGGTGGCGAAACGGTCGGTAAATTGCGAGCCGTTGTCGGTCAGGATCTTGCTGATCTTGATAGGCGAGGCCAGCTTCAGGCGGCGCAGGAAATCGACACTGCTGTTCTCGGTCATGTCGCCGTAGATGTGCATGAAAACCCAGCGCGTGGCGCGGTCGATGGCGACGAACAAGTAGCGGCGCGAAGTCTCGTCCGGCATCTGAGGCAGGTACTTGATGTCAATGTGGATGAAGCCTGGCTCGTAGTCCTTGAAGGTCTTCTTGGGCGTGATGGTTTCGCCTTCGGCCTTCGGGATCACGTCTTCAAGACGTGACATGCCTTCGCGCTTGAGCAGACGGGCGATACCCGACCGGGAGACGTCTGGATTGATGTGCTGTCGCGTGACGAACAGCAGGTCGTCAAGGGGAAGATAGAGCGACTGGCGCAGTGCCAGGACGATGGCTTCCTGGGCTGCGCTCAAGGTCGTATGCAGCGTATGGGCACGGTGTGAGCGGTCCTGCACGTCGTCCCGCTTGAGCCACTTCGCGGCAGTGGCTCGCGTGATGCCGAAGACCTTTGCGGCCTCGCGATCAGACAAGCCCGAATCCTTGATCTCCTGCCGGATTTTCGGGGTGGTACGGGCTTGCGGGTGAATACGTGAACTCATGCTGCCAACTGCTCCTGGTGCGATTGAATGCCGGGACTGCTGAACCCAGCAATCAAGTCGCCCAGCATAGCCTTTGCACGGAACAAAGGCCAACTACGGCGAGGAACATGATCGCACGAAACTAAACA
>NZ_JBHLWP010000051.1:0-584 GCF_042432755.1 Massilia consociata | reverse complement strand
GCCACGAAGCAATCGGAAGTGGTTCCAAGAAAAGCCTCTAAGCTTCAGTCATACGAGACCGTACCGCAAACCGACACAGGTGGGCGAGATGAGTATTCTAAGGCGCTTGAGAGAACTCGGGAGAAGGAACTCGGCAAATTGGTACCGTAACTTCGGGAAAAGGTACGCCCCGGTAGCTTGACCACTTTACTGTGGAAGGGTGAAAGGGTTGCAATAAACTGGTGGCTGCGACTGTTTAATAAAAACACAGCACTCTGCAAACACGAAAGTGGACGTATAGGGTGTGACGCCTGCCCGGTGCTGGAAGATTAAATGATGGGGTGCAAGCTCTTGATTGAAGTCCCAGTAAACGGCGGCCGTAACTATAACGGTCCTAAGGTAGCGAAATTCCTTGTCGGGTAAGTTCCGACCTGCACGAATGGCGTAACGATGGCCACACTGTCTCCTCCCGAGACTCAGCGAAGTTGAAATGTTTGTGATGATGCAATCTACCCGCGGCTAGACGGAAAGACCCCATGAACCTTTACTGTAGCTTTGCATTGGACTTTGAACCAATCTGTGTAGGATAGGTGGGAGGCTTTGAA
>NZ_JBHLWP010000050.1:0-532 GCF_042432755.1 Massilia consociata | reverse complement strand
CGATGCTTTCAGCGACGAAGCGTTCTGCCCGCGGCATGCAATCGGAGGCACGGGGTCAGCGCTGCTGCAAGCGGCGCTGACGACAGAGAACCTGCGGCGGGCGTTCAAGCGTGTGCGTGCCAACAAGGGAGCGGCTGGCGTGGATGGACTGGGCATTGACCAGACTTCACTGCTGCTGGCGACCGAGTGGCCGCGCATTCGAGAGCGACTGCTGACAGGGACGTACCGGCCCAGCCCGGTACGTCGGGTGACGATCCCGAAGCCTGACGGTGGCGAGCGTGAGCTTGGCATCCCGACGGTGACGGATCGCCTGATCCAGCAAGCACTGCTACAGGTGCTGCAACCGATCCTTGACCCCACTTTCAGTGAGCACAGCTACGGTTTTCGGCCTGGCAGGCGTGCGCAGGACGCGGTGCTAGCCGCTCAGGCTTACGTCCAATCCGGGCTGAGGATCGTGGTAGACGTGGACCTGTCGAAGTTCTTCGACCGGGTCAACCATGACATTTTGATCGACCGCCTGAGGAAACGCATC
>NZ_JBHLWP010000005.1:0-3614 GCF_042432755.1 Massilia consociata | reverse complement strand
GCGGTCTCTATTACCCAAGTTGCCGTTTATTTGATTCCTGCAAGAATCAAATAAACAATGCTGCAAAGATAATGCCCCATCGACTGCCGGTCAATGGGGCATTTTCCTTTTTGAAGGTTTTTTTTTAAGAATCCGATTAATACCCCCGCAATACGAAGTAATCGCCGTCCTTACCATAGCCGGTGGTTTTGTCGACTCGGACGCATAAGCGGCCCGCATCGCCGCACTTGTCGAGCTTCGCACGCCCGGCCCGTTTGGTCCAATCCTGAGCGTTCGTTTGCAGCTCGGCCACCTCGGCCTGTAGCTGAGCCTTCTGCTCGATCAGGGTTTCGACCTGGTGACGCTGCCACCACACGGACAGCCAGGCGGCAATCAGCACCGAGGCAACACAGCCCGCAGCTGCTCCACCTGCCACAAGCGCCCACCGCCAGCCGAACGAAGACACGGCGTTAGACAGTTGGCCTTCGGCTTCGCCCAAGGACCGGATGACGCCAGTAAGACGCCCGATGATGGGCTGGGAAGCCTGCTCAAGGGCCGCTGTAGCCGTTTCCGACACTCCGGCAAGGGATTGACGCACGGAGACGCCTACGGCCTCTCCTGCGGCCTTCTGGATGCTCGGCAAAGCCTCCGCGGCGGCTTTGCGCACATCGTTGGCGACGCCGGCTACGCTGGCGGCCGCCTGCGCCACGGCGGCGCGCTCCTTCGCCAGTGCGGCCCGCTCTGCTGCCAACGCCTCAAGCGCCGCGCCGATGGCTTTCTGCTGGTCCTCGGCAGCAGCCATCAGGGAGAAAATCTGCTGCTGGGCATCCATCACTTGCCCCCTTTCTTGTCGGCCAGCAGATCGCCCTGGGCATGGCGTTTGACGTAATCCCGCATGAAGTCGCGCAAGAGCTGGGAGCTGCTGCGGTCGTTGGATTTCGCAGCCTGCTCGAACGCCTTTTTCAGCGTGGCATCCACCCGGAAGGTAAAAGTCGATTCCATTCAAGACCCCTTTTGTATGTGTAATGCACTCATTATGCACTAACAAAATACATACAACAAGCTGCCTTTACCGGCTGTATCCGGTGTCCCTATCGAGTCCGGTCTTCTTCTCGGCTTCCTGCTTGCGCTCGACCTCCTGCCGCTGCCGGGCCAGCTCCTGCGCGGCCTTCTGCGCGGCCTGCTCGCGGGCCAGCTCGGCGGCTCTCTGCTCGGCCTTGAAGCGCTCGAACGCTTCGCGGGCCTGCTGCTTGCCCGCCTCGGCCAGCTTGTGGGCCTCGAACTGCGCCCGCGCCGCTTCCATCCCGGCCCGCAACTGGTCGGGCGGCGGCATGGCCTGCTTGCGATCGCGCTCGGCCTTGGCCGCGCCCAGGTCGCCGGACAGGTCGATGATGGATTTCCCCAGCTCGGCGGCTGCGCGCTCCTTTTCGCCTTCGGCTGCACGCCGCTCTAGGACTGCTGCCAGCTCGACATCCTGCGCGGCTGTCATGCGCTTCACGCGGCCCGGTCCGAAGTGCGGCTCGGCTGTTCGCTCGATGCCTTGGTCCCTCAGGCTCCGGTGATCGACGCGAGCCTCAAGGCCGTGCCGCTCAAGGTGCGCGTTCTGCACCTTGGCCCAGCGTTCGCGGGTCGCCAGTAGCCGCTCCTCGGTCCCGGCGCTGTCCTTGCGACAGCCGCCTTTCTCTGGATTCTTGGCGTTGTACCGCTTGAAATACTGCTCTGGATCGCGGTCGAGGCCGTCTATGGTCCGCTCGGAATACATGATGTGAGCATGGGGCTGCTCCCCGCCTTCAAGCGCTGCCTGCGGGTTATGGATGGCCCACGTAAAGGCGTGCTTGTCGCCCAGCTCTTGGGCCACCATATCGCGCACCAACTCGACGCGCTGCGCTGGCGTCAGTTCACGCGGCAAGGCCACCTCGATTTCACGGTACGTGGAGCCATTCGCTCGCTCGTGCTGGTCGGCGGCTTGCCAGAACTGGGCCGGGTCCTTCTCGGCCCACTTCGGCATGTTGCCCGACTCGACATGCTCAAGCTTTTCGTTCGAGCGCACCTTCTCATATTTCCCGTCGCGGGAAATATAGGAGGCGTGAGGACCGGCCTTGCCCTTGGCGCCAACCTTCACCGAACAATGATAGCTTGCCATGTTTTTGCTTTTGACTTTCCCCCCTTGTGGGGGCGCACGTTTCTCGCGTAGCGAGAAACAACTAAGTGCGCATTGTCTCGCTTTGCTCGCCTATGATACCCCGTCAGCGCCCACCATTGCTACAAAGCAAGCGCAAATCTATAATCAAAACACCAAACCACCATGAGGAACGCCAGAATGCAGAACCAAGAAGGCACCAAACAAAGCTGGGAAGAAAAACGCGTCCAGTACATCGACGGTCTGAAGAAGCCGACCGAGGCCCAGCAACTGCTCGCCATCCTGTACAAAAAGGCCAACAGGACAGAAGCCGAAAACAAGAAGTTGGCGGCGCTCATCAAGGCGGAAAAGGCCACGGAACGAGCCTTGAACGCCAACGCTGCCATCACAAAAATGCTGAACGGGGCCAAGGAAGATGAACGCCGGGCACGCAATCACAGGCTGATTCAGCAGGGCATTCTTTTTGACCTGGTGGGACTGGACACGCGCAGCCGTGGCGAGATGCTGGGCGCGCTTATTGCCGCTGTCGCTTCGGCAAAGGCGAACCCAGAACACTGGGCGACTTGGAAGGCCAAGGGCGATGCCCTGCTGGCCGAGAAAGGCAACCTGACCACCTCGCTCGATTGACACAAAATCTTGCCCGTAGTGCTTCGCGTCGAGCTACCTGGATGCCTTAGCGCGCGGGCGTCCCCGCTTGCTTGCGCACCGATTTCGTACCGAAATCGGCACGCCCGGTTACGTTTGAAAAGCGGAAGATCAAAAAACCGAAAACCCAACCCCGGCACGCTGCCGCCGCGTTCCCCTTCCTGAAAGCGCAACCTGCCGACGAGCTGCCTGCGGGGTGCCGTCCCCGCCCTCTTCGCTTCACCCTGCGTTAGATCTGTCAGAGGGGTAGTGTTGGTTTTTCGCAACATCGCCCGGCGCTCCTCAAGAGCGTCCGGCTCCTAAACTTGCCACGCCGCGTGTTGTTTTGTTGTTGTTTTTCTATGTTGCTGGGATGGTGAGGGGAGGAGCTTTGGTCGAAGTTATCCCTACCTCGGCACCATGAATTTTGGTGGAAAGGTAGGGAGCTTCGACCGGTTGCCGGGCATGGAGCCGGGGCGTCACATGGTCACCTGACTCGATCCGAGTTGGTCAGGCTTGATCGATCACACGCTGGGGACGTGCTCCGCTGGCTCGATCATCGCGCTATCGCCAGTTGGCATTGCCGGAGGGCCGCTCTATGCCAATTCGATTACATGCGCCGAGCCGAGGCTATGGACGTACAAACGCATGCAGGCACTTGAGCGAGATCGCAACCGGAGACAGTCAGATTAACTTCGATGTTTGACTGGTCGATTTTTTGGATATAATTTCATCCAAGGCACTTGCGGTCTCTATTACCCAAGTTGCCGTTTATTTGATTCCTGCAAGAATCAAATAAACAATGCTGCAAAGATAATGCCCCATCGACTGCCGGTCAATGGGGCATTTTCCTTTTTGAAGGTTTTTTTTT
>NZ_JBHLWP010000048.1:0-745 GCF_042432755.1 Massilia consociata | reverse complement strand
GCAGTTCCCGATACATGGAGGTTCCGCGCTTCCAGTGCTTGAGCTGGATAGCCCGCAGCCTGTGACGCAGCCATTCATCGAGTTCTCGCCATACCTTTGGGGTTTGCGCCAGCTGGAAGTACCCTTCCCAACCCAACATGTAGGAACGAAGTCCCTGCACTACATCGGCCATACTGCGCCCGCCGGATCGGCAGGTCAGTTCCCGGATGCGTTGCTTGTACGCCTGCAGCGGCTTTTCCGCCACCTTGCGCTTGACTTCGCCCCCACGCCCCACCCACAGGCTGTAACCGAGGAACTTGCGGCCGAAGACGCTGGCCACGGCGCTCTTGCTTTCGTTGACCACGAGATGCAACCTGGCATAGCAGCGCCGCAGGATCGTCATCACTCGCTCACCCGCCCGCCTGCTGCGCACATACACGTTCGCATCGTCGGCGTAGCGCGCAAAGCGATGGCCGCGCCGTTCCAGTTCCTTGTCCACTTCATCGAGCATCACGTTGGCAAGCAGCGGACTCAGGGGCCCGCCTTGCGGCGTTCCTTCGCTTCGCTCCTGTACCACGCCATGGTCCATGATGCCGCTGTTCAGATAGGTACGGACCAGCCGGATCACTCCGGCGTCGTTGATGCGTTTCCTCAGGCGGTCGATCAAAATGTCATGGTTGACCCGGTCGAAGAACTTCGACAGGTCCACGTCTACCACGATCCTCAGCCCGGATTGGACGTAAGCCTGAGCGGCTAGCACCGCGTC
>NZ_JBHLWP010000047.1:0-692 GCF_042432755.1 Massilia consociata | reverse complement strand
GAAATGGCAAAGGAAAAATTCGAACGGACCAAGCCGCACGTCAACGTCGGCACCATCGGTCACGTTGACCACGGCAAAACCACCCTGACGGCTGCAATCGCAACCGTTCTGTCGAAGAAGTTCGGCGGCGAAGCCAAGGCCTACGACCAGATCGACGCGGCTCCGGAAGAAAAGGCACGCGGCATCACCATCAACACCGCGCACGTCGAGTACGAAACCGCCAACCGTCACTACGCCCACGTTGACTGCCCGGGCCACGCCGACTACATCAAGAACATGATTACCGGTGCTGCGCAGATGGACGGCGCGATCCTGGTGTGCTCGGCCGCCGACGGCCCGATGCCGCAGACCCGCGAGCACATCCTGCTGGCGCGTCAGGTTGGCGTTCCGTACATCATCGTGTTCCTGAACAAGTGCGACCTGGTCGACGACGCGGAACTGCTGGAACTGGTCGAAATGGAAGTGCGCGAACTGCTGTCGAAGTACGAGTTCCCGGGCGACGACCTGCCGATCATCAAGGGTTCGGCACGTATGGCGCTGGAAGGCCAGCCGGGCGAAATGGGCGAAGAGTGCATCATCCGCCTGGCAGAAGCCCTGGACACCTACATCCCGACCCCGGAACGTGCCGTTGACGGTACCTTCCTGATGCCGGTGGAAGACGTGTTCTCGATCTCGGGCCGCGGCACCGTGGT
>NZ_JBHLWP010000046.1:0-745 GCF_042432755.1 Massilia consociata | reverse complement strand
GACGCGGTGCTAGCCGCTCAGGCTTACGTCCAATCCGGGCTGAGGATCGTGGTAGACGTGGACCTGTCGAAGTTCTTCGACCGGGTCAACCATGACATTTTGATCGACCGCCTGAGGAAACGCATCGACGACGCCGGAGTGATCCGGCTGGTCCGTGCCTATCTGAACAGCGGCATCATGGACCATGGCGTGGTACAGGAGCGAAGCGAAGGAACGCCGCAAGGCGGGCCCCTGAGTCCGCTGCTTGCCAACGTGATGCTCGATGAAGTGGACAAGGAACTGGAACGGCGCGGCCATCGCTTTGCGCGCTACGCCGACGATGCGAACGTGTATGTGCGCAGCAAGCGGGCGGGTGAGCGAGTGATGACGATCCTGCGGCGCTGCTATGCCAGGTTGCACCTCGTGGTCAACGAAAGCAAGAGCGCCGTGGCCAGCGTCTTCGGCCGCAAGTTCCTCGGTTACAGCCTGTGGGTGGGGCGTGGGGGCGAAGTCAAGCGCAAGGTGGCGGAAAAGCCACTGCAGGCGTACAAGCAACGCATCCGGGAGCTGACCTGCCGATCCGGCGGGCGCAGTATGGCCGATGTAGTGCAGGGACTTCGTTCCTATATGTTGGGTTGGAAAGGGTACTTCCAGCTGGCGCAAACCCCAAAGGTATGGCGAGAACTCGATGAATGGCTGCGTCACAGGCTGCGGGCTATCCAGCTCAAGCACTGGAAGCGCGGAACCTCCATGTATCGGGAACTGC
>NZ_JBHLWP010000045.1:0-949 GCF_042432755.1 Massilia consociata | reverse complement strand
CCTTGAGGGCTTCGTTGTACGTCTTCCAGTTCGTCGTGCGGTACTTCTGTGGAGCTGGTTTCATCCGTTCAGGCTACCAGACCTGCGGGTTCTACGCTGGTCGAACCTGATTTACGCAACAAAGCCCATGGTAGCCTGTAAAATATCGTTCTGAGTAATAATCGGTGAGATTTTCATAAATTTACGCGTGGTAGACTTTCTTTACCGATAGCAAGTGCTTCGGCTTTACCTGAGGAGAATTTTATGCATGAACTTACGATGAGCGAAATTAATGAAGTCAATGGCGGTCTGAGCGTTTCTTGGGACTTCGACGGCATGTCTTCTGGAGCTATTGGTGGCGCCGTCGCGGGCACCATTGGCGGCGCATTTGGCGGTGCCTTCGGGATGGCAGCGGGCTTCTTGGGCGGCTTGGTAGGTGGCGCCATCGCCGGAGGCCTTAAAATTGAAAATGACGTCGAAGAAATTATTAAGAAGAAAACCCCGTAACGGCCATTACTTTAAACTGTAATTGATTCACGTTACAAGAAAGGAGTCCATATGGCAAAGAACATACTGATGGCTCTAGTTGCAACTGTGATCTTCGCGTTCCTGTTCCCGTGGATCTATTCATTAGTAGACGGCGCCGGTGGGAAGCCAGCGTCGGTAGTCGTTTCATCTGTAATATTTTTCATTGCGATGATGGCTGCATTCACTTTTAGTTCGCGCAAGAAGAGGTAAATTTTGGAGCGCTCGGAACTTGTTCCGAGCGCTCTAATGTTCGAATCGAGCTGTGTATTTACTTGCAACTAGCTTGCCATGACGCGTTCGCCGAGCAGTTTGAAGCGGCTTTGTTGAGCAAATCGAGCGAAGGCCGAGCTGACGCTATTTGTGGTTAGTTTTATAACACCGGGACCGTAATCGGGGTGCCCATCCGAGTGAAGCGGTTGAGCACGTCAGCACGTATCTGCAA
>NZ_JBHLWP010000044.1:0-97041 GCF_042432755.1 Massilia consociata | reverse complement strand
GGCATGGGTATCGCACAACTCCCGCAGACACACCGTCTCGCGTTCGATTACACGCTTGAAGAGCAGGATACCATTCTTGGAAAGCCGTTCATCACCGAACAGGCCAATGCAGTGCTCATCAGCTAATAGCTCTTCCGTACTCACGGCCGCCTCCACAATCCTGAAACCATCCCGTCAGCATACGCCGAATCGATGTTTCAGGAATGTGGATGTACGTTAGGGCGAAGGCCGGGACCCAAGTTCGCGGCGTACTACCGACGCCTCCTTACTTCGGAAACGCCACCACTTCCGCCTGCTGCTCACCCAAACCGGCAATCCCCAGCCGCAGCTTGTCGCCCTTCTTGAGGAAGCGCTGCGGCGAGCGGCCCATGCCCACACCCGGCGGGGTGCCGGTGGTGATGATGTCGCCCGGCTCCAGCGTCATGAAGCGCGAGACGTAGCTGACGATTTGCGCCACGGTGAAGATCATGTTCGACGTGTTCCCGGTCTGCATGCGCTTGCCGTTCAGCTCCAGGTACAGGTCGAGGTCCTGCACGTCATGGATCTCGTCGCGCGTTACCAGGAAGGGGCCGACCGGGCCGAAGGTGTCGCAGCCCTTGCCCTTGTCCCACTGCGAGCCCATCTCGAACTGGAAGGCGCGCTCGGACACGTCGTTGACCACGCAGTAGCCGGCCACGTATTTCAGCGCCTCTTCTTCGCTCACGTACTGCGCGCGCTCGCCGATCACCACGCCCAGCTCGACTTCCCAGTCGGTCTTCTTCGCGCCTTTCGGCAGCTGGATCGGGTCGTCCGGACCGTTCAGGCAGCTGGTGGCCTTGGTGAAGAAGATCGGTTCCTTCGGCACCGCGGCGCCGGTTTCAAGCGCATGGTCGGCATAGTTCATGCCGATACCGATGAACTTGCCCACGCCCTTCACCGGCACGCCGAAGCGCGGGTTGCCGCGTACAAGCGGCAGCGTCTTCCAGTCGACCTTCGCCAGCTTGCGCAGCGCCTTGCCGGACAGGACCGACGCGTCGATGTCGTCGATGATGCCGGACAGGTCGCGCAGGCGGCCCTCTTCGTCGAACAGGCCCGGCTTTTCCTTGCCCGGGCGGCCATAGCGCACCAATCTCATTGTTTGTCTTCCCTGGTAATCAACACAACAGGCCCGAGCGGGCCGAGGCGGCGATGATACCAAAGGATCGGCGCGGCCGGCCCGGACCCTGCGCTGCCGGTGGACGGTTGTACGCAGGGTGACCGGCTTACCGCGTGTCCGGCGTGATGCGCCAGATCACGTTGCCGACATCATCGGCCACCAGCACCGCGCCGCGCCTGTCCACCGCTACCCCGACCGGGCGGCCGAGCGCATTGCCGCCCTTGTCGACGAAGCCGGTGAGCAGCTCGACCGGCTTGCCGGCCGGCTTGCCGTCCTTGAACGGGACGTAGACCACGTTATAGCCCGACAGCGGCTTGCGGTTCCAGGAACCGTGCTGGCCGATGATGGCGCCGTTCTCGAATTGCGGCAGCAGCGAGCCCGTATAAAAGGCTAGCCCCAGCGCCGCCACGTGGGCTCCCAGCGCGTAGTCCGGCACGATCGCCTTGGCCACCAGGTCCGGGCGCGGCGGCTTGACGCGCTCGTCCACGTGCCGGCCATAGTAACTGTACGGCCAGCCGTAGAAGCCGCCGTCCTTCACCGAGGTCAGGTAGTCCGGCACCAGGTCGCTGCCGATCTCGTCGCGTTCGTTCACGACGGTCCACAGCACGCCGGTCTCGGGATGCCAGGCCAGGCCGTTCGGGTTGCGCAGGCCGGACGCGAACAGGCGGGTCTTGCCAGTGGCGATGTCCACCTCCAGGATGGCGGCGCGGTCGACTTCCTGGTCCATGCCGTTCTCGCCGACGTTGCTGTTCGAGCCCGAGGTGGCGTACAGCCTGCGGCCGTCTTCGCTGGCGATGATGTTCTTGGTCCAGTGGTGGTTCAGCGGCCCGCCCGGCAGCGGCGCCACCGGCTGCGCGCCCGCCGTGATCTCGGTATCGCCTTCCCGGTAAGGGAAGCGGACGATGGCGTCGGTATTGGCCACATACAGCATGTCGCCCACCAGCGCCATGCCGAAGGGCGAATTCAGTCCTTTCAGGAAGACCTTCTTCACTTCCGCGACGCCGTCGCCGTCCGCATCGCGCAGCAGCGTGATGCGGTTCGCGCTCGGCACCCCGGCGCCGGCCCGCTCCTGGACCTTGCCCTGGATGTAGGCCTTGACGCCCTTCTTGGCCGGCTGCTTCGGCGCATTGGTTTCGGCCACCAGCACGTCGCCGTTGGGGAGCACGTACAGCCAACGCGGATGGTCGAGGCCGGACGCATAGGCATTCACCGCCAGACCCACCGCCGCGGCCGGCCTGCCGCCTTGCGGCCAGCCCTTGGCCGGCGCGATATCCACGGTCGGGATCAGGCGCTTGACCGGCGCCACCAGGGTCGGTTGCGGCCCGACGTCGGCGCCGGGGCTCAGGGTGGATTTGTCGCCGCAGGCGGCGAGCAGCAACAGCATGGCGCCCGCCGGGAGGCGAAGCAGGATGTGGTCGCGCATGGTTTTCTTTCGGTAGGGACGGACGGTAACCGTTTGTCATGATGCTAGCCAGAACGGCCATATTGCGCCGTCCGTTACCGTAGAGAAAACTCGACCTCATCATGCCGGCGCACGCGGGCGCCCCGCTGCCGTGCCCGCACCGGACTTCAGGCCGTCTCGAAACCGGACGTCGCCAGCGTGCCGGCACGCTGGCGTAGCAGCGCGATGGCGAGAATGCACAGGACCGAGACGGCGAGCGCGACGGCGCTGATCACGAACAGCAGCGCATACGACTGGCGCCCCGCCATGATCCACACCATGGCGCTGGCGCCGCCGGCCTGGGCAAGCGAGAAGCACAGGTTCATCGCGGTCCAGTTGCGCCGGTGATGCCGGGCGCCGCCGATTTCCAGGGCAAAGCCGGACGCCGCGCCGACGATCCCGGGCGAGAAAAATCCGACCAGCACCGACGAGACCAGCAGCGCGACCGTGCCCTCGGCAAACAGCGGCAACGCGACGCCGAACGCCTTCAGTGCGAATGCGACCGCGAGGGTCCGGGTCAGGCCGAAGCGGTCCGCGATCATCCCGGTCAGGTAGGGGCCGCAAGCCGCGCCGGCGCCGAAGCAGGCCCAGAAGAACGCGGCCATGGCCAGCGGCCGATGCAGCTCGCGGGTGATGTAGTCGGCCCAGAACAAGGTGTGCGGCAGGTAGCCGATGGCGTTGAGCGTGTAGGCCAGGCACAGCAGCATGACCGGCATCGACAGGCGTGGCCGGCCAGTTGCCGCTGCAGGTGCGGCGGCGGGGATGGGCACGGCGGGCCAGTGGCGCCAGGTCAGGGCCGTCAGCAACGCACAGACGACGCTGAGCGCAAGCCAGGTCAGGGTCAGGTCGTGGTTGGCCAGGCTCGGGACGATGGTGGCGGCGGCGACGATGCCGAGCCCGACGCCGGAGAAGATCACGCCGCCGACGCGGCCGCGGCGTTCGGCCGGCGTGCCCGGCAGGATCAATACCGGGGCCTGCACCATCAGGATCGCGCCGCAGATGCCTGCCACCGTGCGCCAGAACAGGAACCACGGCAGGTCCCCGTCGCGCCAGCTGCAGGCGAGAAGGCTCAGGGCGCACAACAGCATCGCCGCCCGCACCATGTTCCCGGCCGTGCACCGGCGCGCCAGAACGGCCGCGATCCCGATGCCGAGCAGGTAACCGGTCAGGTTGGCCGCGCCGAGGTGGCCGGCCTCGGTCAGGTCGAACCAGGCCTGCTGCACCAGCAGCGGCAGGATCGCGGCATACGCGAAGCGCCCGATCCCGACGCCGACCAGGGTGGCGGCCATGCCGCACAGGCCGGGACCGGCCAGGGCGGCGCGGGCGCGCAGGGACAGCAGCATGCGGTCAGGCTGCGCTGAGGTCGGTGGACAGCTTCCGCTGCGTGGCCGGCTCGGCCGCTTCGCCGGGTGGACGGGCCAGCACGAGCTGCTCGACGACGGCGCAGCGCGCCGGCTCGGCCGCAGCCGGGACCGCGGGACGCGCGTTGCGCTCGGCAATCGCCTCCATCATGCGCCCCACCGCGCGCCCGGCATCGACCATCGAGGTCGAATTGGCGCCGGGACGCGGCAGCACGAAGGTGTAGAACTTGCAACCTTCGACCAGGGTGCCCAGTGCCCACAGGGTCGTCTGGGTGGCGCCATCCTGCGCGACCACGTTCATGTTGCGGTCGATGGTAATGCCACCCGGATGGAACTTGCCGTTCATAAAGGGGCGAACAATACCTCGCTGCAACATCTTGCGCATCAGCGGGGACTTGTCTTCCAGCGGCCCCGGCAACGAGGCGCGGCCCCGGATCAGCACGTCGGCCTGCGCCGTATCGCCGTTCCAGTGGCTGTGCACGACGAAGTGGCCTGTGCGCTCGTCGAGCACGCTGTTGGCGCCGGGACCGAAATCGGAACGAACGACGCCGGCATCCATCAGCGCCAGCAGTTGCGCGATGCGCTCCTTGGGCGGCCCGACCGCAAGCCGGTTCATGATCGGGAGGAATTCCGACAGCACCCAGCGGTGCGACTGTTCGGTCAGCCCGCCATAGTCGATCGCACTGCGCACCACATCGCGCACGTCGCGCAGCACGTCGCATGCGGACTTGAGCGGACCGTCGAGATTGCCGAGACAGGCCTGCTCGTAGTCGCGCCACATGTAGCCGCGCAGCCAGTCGTCGTACTGGCGCCGGCTTTGCAGGGCGCGCGCCGGTATCGGATTGACCAGCGCATGCCACGACAGCTGGTCGCGCCGTGGCACGAATTTGTCGATCAGCGCCTCACGCGCCTCTTCCCCGTCCGCAGCGAGGAACTCGTTACTGAACATCAATGCCGTGAGCTTGTCCTGGCGCCGGTGCAGGTACGAGAAATAATAGGCGAACTGCATGTCGCACCACAGCAGCGGCATGATGTGCCTTTCGAAATCGAGCTGGCCGCCCGGAACCTCCTGGCGCAGCGCCTCGACCCGCGTAAAGGTCAGGAATTTCGGCTTGTACTGGCCGAACACGCCCTTCTGGTTGGTGGCGCGCGCCGTCAGCGGCAGCCCGGAGCGCGAGTACAGCAGGATTTTCGGCTCCTGGCCCGACGCGCGGTAGCGCAGCCGTCCCGGCGGTTCCGCCTTCCCGCATGGAACAAAGCTGCCGCCGCGTCCCGCCGTCAGTTGCGACAGCAAGTCGAAGGTGGTCAGCCCGACACCCTCGATGGCAACGGTATCGCGCGCCGTCACGCTCGAGACCGCGTTGCGGATCGGGTAGGGTTCGAGCACCAGCTGCAGGCGCGGGTTGTGGGTACGCGCGCTCTCGACCCGCTGGGTCAGCGTGCGTTCGGCTTCGCTGGGCAGCTTGCGCGCGTGGCCGGTGGTCAGGAACACGAAGTCGACCGGATAGGCGGCGCCGTCGTAGGACACGCTCCAGCCATCCCCATCCGCCTCGAGGTCGTCGACGCTCGCGAAGTTATGCAGGTAAATCGTCACGTGCGGCGGCGCCAGTTTTTTCAGGTACTCGAAGCCCCAGCGCAGGTAGTCGCCGAACAGGGCGCGCGAGTAGTAGCCGTTGCGGTCGATCTCGACATGGCCGGCGGTCGCATCCGGAGCGCTGCCACTCTTGCTGCCCAGCCAGTCCGCGAACGAAGGCCCGTACAACAATGGGCCGCCGCCGCGCACCGTGTCGTCGGAAAACTGGGTCATCTGGCAGGCAACGGTATTGACCAGGAGATGGTCGCCCTGATCGGTCGTGTGGCAGCCCGGCCCGAATTCCTTGCCATCAAACAGGTACAAGGCCAGCGGGGTTGCGCTCGCATCGTTTCGTGCGTACGCAATGATCCGGTCGAACACGGAAATGCCGCGCGGCCCAAGGCCGATAATTGCGATCTTGTACATGTAAACCTCATGTTAACGAACTTGAAAGCAAAGCGGGTTGGCCAGCCCGCTCGGGAGGGGTATGTGAATTGGATATTTCCGTACGGAACACACGGATCATAGAGATAAAGCGGCAATGCTTTTTTGCGTGGCCGCAACTTTGTCGGCAAGTGCCTGCCGAGTGAACAGCCCGCTGATTTTTCCTGCGTTTTCTGACAATTCTCACGAGAAATTACGCGCGACTGGCCGACACTTCTGCTTTTCCAGATATTTATTTTTGGAACTTTTTTTGCTGCCACCAACACCTCAATGAAAGGCCAGGAATGAACCCAGCTCCGATGCACCGCCGCCGCTTCCATGCCACTGCACTCGGCTTGCTTCTGGCATCGCCGGCCATGGCCGCCCGCCCCTCCGCTGTGCCGGTCGCCGGCAAATCGAAGACGTTTGTCCTGGTCCATGGCGCGTGGTACGGCGGCTGGTGCTGGGATGCCGTCGCCCAGACCCTGCGTGCGCAGGGGCACTGGGTGTCCACCCCCACCTGCCCCGGCCTGGGGGAGCAGGCGCATTTATTGTCCAAGGACATCTCCTTGACGACCTTCGTTACCAGCATCGCCAATCACATCCGGTACGAGAACCTCAAGGATGTCGTGCTGGTGGGTAGCGGCTTTGCCGGGGTCGTGATCAGCGGGGTTGCCGACAAGATTCCCCATCTGCTCAAGAACCTGGTCTTTGTCGATGCCATGGTGCTCGATAGCGGCCTGTCGGTGTTCGAGGCGCAGCCGGCCGCAATCACCAGGAAGCGGCTGGAACAGGCTGAGCGCGAGGGCAAGGGCATCGCCATCCCGGCACCCCCAGTCAACTCCTACGGCGTCCTGGACAAACAGACGATCGCCTGGCTCAGCGAGCGCCTGACGCCGCAGCCGCTGGGAACGTACCAGGAAAAACTGGTGTTGAACCAGCCGCTGGGGAACGGCGTGCCGCGCATCTATCTCGACTGCATCGCTTCACCCTTCGAGCCCCTCGTCGAAGTAAAGAAGGGCCTGAAGCGTCAAGGCGGGTGGAAATGGGTTGAAATCAATACTCATCACAACCCGATGATCACCGAGCCGCAACTGCTGGCGGACCATCTCGGGCGGCTCGACGCCTGAAATCCAACACCCATCCCGAACATTGCGTGCACGCAAATGGACGGAGGAACAGCGGCAGTAAATTACCCAATGCAGGTAGGAAATATTTATTTACTGAATCTTCAGCGAGGAGAAGCACATCATGAAACTGCTGTTTACTGCCGCAGCACTAGCCTGCACCATCGTTGCCGGCAATGCGTACGCCAATGAACCCACCGAGAAAGATGCAGTTGCCCTGGTCGAAAAAGGCGTCGCTTTCATGAAAGCGCAAGGCAAGGATGAACTGATCAAGCGGATCAACGGCAAGGATCCGGCCTTTTTCCAGGGCTCCCTGTACCTGCACATGCGCGACGCCAGCAATGCCATCATGCTGGCGCACCCCGTCAACCCGACGCTGATCGGCAAGGACCTGATCGACGTCCCCGATACCAACGGTAAGAAATACCGGCGCGAAATGGTCGAACTGGCGGCGACCAAGGGCAAGGGCTGGTACGACTACACCTACAAGAATCCGGTCACCGGCAAGATCGAGCCGAAGAACACCTACATGGTGAAGGTCAACGATGTGGTCCTGGAGGCAGGTATTTACAAGCGGTAAAAAACGCGATGCGCGGCCCGGCCATCCGGCCGGCCGGCGCTGGTAGGGGGAGATATGCTGAAAAAACTACGGATCGGTCCCAAACTGCTGCTGGCGCCGGTGCTCGTGCTGCTGCTGCTGCTGCTGCTTTCCGGCGCCGCCTATTACGGCATGGTGCGGCAGAACGCCTCGCTGGAAAACATCGTGCAAGTGCGCACTGCGCACTTGCAGGCCGCGGCAGACATCTCTGGCGACGCGAGATATGTGCACGCCAACGTCTACCAGCTGTTGGCCTCCATTAACGGCAGCTTCAAGCAGGAGCGGATCGACGCGCTGATTGCCGACATCCGGAAGAAACATGAAGCGATCCAGGTCCGCCTGAACGCCTTGGCCAAGGTATCCAATCCGGAGGAACGCAAGCTGGTGGATGGCTCGATCACCGCGCTTGCGGCCTACCGCAAGAGCGTCACCAACAGCATCGAATTGGGGCAAGTGGACCAGTCGCTGGCCACCGGCGCAATGCAGCTTGCGGAACAGCGCTTCAGCGAGCTCAACCAGCAGCTGGCACAGCTGTCGAAGCTCGAGCAGGAATTGAGCGCCCAGGCGCACGCTGCCGCCAAGGCCGAGTTCCGCATGCTCGGCATGACGATGGCAGGGCTGGTATTGCTGTCGATCGCGCTGTCGCTGCTCGTTACCATGCAGGTGCGGCGCAGGATGCTGGCCGATATCCAGGCGATTTCGGAAGTCGTGGCCAACCTGGCGGAAGGCCGCCTGACAAACGTGGCGGCCAACGACGGTCGCGACGAAATCGCCGCCACCTCGCGCGCGCTCGACCACACCATCGGCACCCTCACGACCACGCTGCGCAGCATCATGGACTCGGTACGCTCGATCGACACCGCCTCGCACGAAATCGCCACCGGCAACCTGGACCTGTCGACGCGCACCGAATTGCAGGCCGGCTCGCTCGAACAGACCGCCAGCGCCATGGAAGAGCTGACCACGGCGGTCAAGGAAAACGCCAACAATGCGCGCCTGGCCTCCGATCTTGCGGCCGAGGCGGCACGCCTGGCGTCGGGCGGCGGCCAGGCCATGGGCCGCGCGGTGACGACAATGGAATCGATCGAGGCCAGCTCGCGCAAGATCGTCGAGATCACCGGCGTCATCGACGGCATCTCGTTCCAGACCAACCTGCTGGCACTGAATGCGGCAGTGGAAGCGGCGCGTGCTGGCGAGCAGGGGCGCGGCTTCGCCGTGGTCGCCGCCGAGGTGCGCACACTGGCGCAGCGCTCGGCGGCGGCGGCGCGCGAGATCAAGGCCCTGATCGCGGATTCCGTCAAGATCATCGAGGACGGCAGCACCTCGGTGAGCGAGGCCGGCGCCAGCATGGGCGACATCGTCGCTTCCGTGCGCCAGGTGAACGACATCATCGGCCGCATCAGCGCCGCCAGCACCGAGCAGGCCGACGGCATCGCCGAAGTGAACAAGGCGGTCGGCCAGATGGACGGCATGACGCAGCAGAACGCGGCGCTGGTCGAAGAAGCCGCGGCAGCCGCCGAAAGCCTGCACGAGCAGACCGTCCGCCTGGCCAAGGCGGTGTCGATCTTCAAGTTTTCAGACGGCGAAGACGCCGCGCCCGTCGTGGGCGCGGACGACGAAGCGGAAGAAGACGATGAAGGTTTCCACGGCCTGCGGGAGCGGCGCGCCGCCGGCAGCCCGATGCGCGGCCGGCCGGTAGCGGCACTGCCCCCGGCGCAGCCTCAACGCCAACGCCAGCGCCGTGTGTGAAGGATGGCGGGTCAGCGGAAAGGCCGGCTGACGAAACGCGAGCCGGCCAAGCCGAAGCGCCACGGCACGTCCATCGCCTTCGAGATGCCGATGCGCGGCCCGGTAACGACCTCCAGCCCGCCCGGTCCGGGCAGCAGCTCGAATGGCGCCGCCGACAAGGCCATGCCGTTGAGCGCGCGCGTCACGCCGAGCGCCTGGCACAGTTTCCCCGGTCCGGAGCACAGCAGCCACTCGTCGTCGGCGTCGCGGCGCCTGCGCATCTCGTCGAGCCCCACTGTCGGCTCGAGCGCGCGGATCAGGACCCCGGCGCCGTGCCCCTCCTCGCGACAGACGAAGTTCAGGCACCAGTGGATTCCATAGGAACGGTAGACATAGGCATGGGCCGGCGGCCCGAACATCGAGGCATTGCGCTCGGTGGGACCGGAAAAGGCGTGCGAGGCCGGATCCTCGCGGTCGTAGGCTTCGGTCTCGACGATCCGTCCACCGATGCCGTCCACCAGCACCGTCACACCGATCAGCTGGCGTGCCACGATCTCTGCCGGCGCCGTAAAATCAATTCCCGCTATTGTCGAAATGGCCATACTCGGATTGTATACCGGCCCCGTGCACGATGTCGCTTTGGTGAAATTGACACAAATAGGCACCAATTGGCATTGCTTTGCTGCAATATCTGTATGTCTGGGGTATAGTGCCACGGTTGTTCGCCTCCCCGGAAGCCCCTTCTTCCTGCCCGCACCCATGAATACCCTCGCCGATCCCGTCCCGCACCTCGACCAGGTCGATGCCCTGATCAAGTCGATCCGCATCCCACCGCGGCCGAGCCTGCTTGCCGACCTGCAGCGCGAACTGGCATCGGAAGATCCCTCGCCCGACGCGATCGGCAGGATCGTGGCGAGCGACGTCGGCATGTCCGGAGCGCTGTTGAAGCTGGCCAATTCGTCGATCTACGGCGGCCGCCGCAAGGCCAAGTCGATCGAGCAGGCGATCCTGTTCCTCGGGATCAACCAGGTGGCGGCGCTGATGACCGGCCTGCTGGCGCGCGAAGCGATTCCCGCCAACAGCGCCACGCTGGCCAGCTTCTGGGACGTGTCGACCCGCCGCGCCCAGGCCATGGTGTTCCTGTCGCGCCGCCTGCGTCTCGGCGAGCCGGATGTGGCGCACACCTTCGGCCTGTTCTGCGACACCGGCGTGCCGCTCCTGATCGAGCGCTTCCCGGATTACGCCGCGACCTACGCTGCCGCCTCGCTCGAGACCGCTCGCCCGTTCACGGCGCTGGAAGAAGAGCGCCACTCTACCTCCCACGCCGCGGTGGGTTGCCTGCTGGCGCGCAACTGGGGCCTGTCGGGCGATGTCGGCTGGGCCATCCTGCACCACCACGACTACGCCGTGATCGACGACGCGGCGACCGCCGGCGCGGTGCGCTCGCTGGTGGCCCTGTCGGTGCTGGCCGAAAACGCGATCAGCAGCTACCAGGGCCAGGGCGAGTCGCTGGAGTGGGCCAAGGGCGGCGCTGCGGCCTGCACCTACCTCGGCTTGTCAAGCGAGGAAACGGCCGAGCTGCTGGACGAGCTGGCCGAAGTCTTCCACGAGGACTGAGCGGTTTTTTGACAACCCGTCCCGGCAGGCAGATACTTCCTCTGTAAGTACACTCGGTACATTTCCGGAGGGAGTCATGAAGCGCCTTGCCGTCCTGCTGTCCCTGTCGCTGCTGGCGGGATGCGCCAGTGTGCAGCCGCCTGCGCCTCCTCCTGTCCTGTTCGCCGATGGACGTTTCGCCCCGCCTTCCGAACAAGTCGGCGCCGATGACCTGTTCACCCTCAGCCCGGCCATGCAGGCCCACCTGAACAGTCCTGCATTCGCGCACCAGCTGCGCCAGAAGGGGCAGCGCCACGGCCTGGTGGACGCGCTGTACAGCAAGACCGACCTCAAGCTCGAATACGAATCGTCAAAGACCCGCACTGCCGCCGAGACCTACGCCGACCGCTCGGGCAACTGCCTGTCGCTCGTGATCATGACCGCCGCCTTTGCGAAAGCGTTGGGCATGCCGGTGCATTACCGCAGCATCGATGCCGACAGCACCTGGAGCCGCACCGCCGGCCTGTACCTGGCCAGTTCGCACGTCAATATCGGCCTCGGCGACCGTCCGGAACACGACGTCAGGAGCACCGGCCGGGAAACCATGCTGGTAGTCGATTTCATCGCGCCGGACGCCGCTGCCGGCCTGCGCGCGCGCGAACTGGATGAAGGGGACATCGCGGCGCTGTACATGAACAACCGCGCGGCCGAGATGCTGGTGCAGGACCGCGTCGACGATGCCTACTGGTGGGCGCGCGGCGCGGTAGAAAAGCGCCCCGGCATGATCGCTGCGCTCAACACGCTGGCCGTCATTTACGAACGGCGCGGCCACCTGGCGCTGGCGGAACGGACCTACCGCACGGCGCTCGAGCGCGAGCCCGAGAACATGGCGGTGATGCGCAACCTGCAGCCGGTGCTGGCCCTGCTCGGCAAGCACGATGAGGCGCAGGCGCTGGAGCGGCGCATCGCCAGCATCGAGCCCTTCCCGCCCTACCATTATTTCGACAAGGGCATGGTGGCGCTGCGCGCCGGCGACTACGAGGGGGCCAGGGCGCTGTTCAGGCGCGAAGTCAGGCGCGCGCCCTACAACGACGAGTTCCGCTTCTGGCTCGGCGTGGCCCACCTGGGACTGGGCGACGTCAAGCACGCACGCGAGCAGATCGCGCAGGCGGTCGACACCAGCACGCGGCAGGAGATGCGGCAGATGTATTCGGCCAAGCTGGCGCACCTGCGGGCGACGACATCCACGGGGACGCGGATTCGCTGAACGCCCTTTCATTCTCGCCAGCATTGGGCTCGGCGGTAATAAACGGTTATTCTGGCAACATAATTTTAAATCAACAACTTTCTTTTGAGCATCTACATGTTATGGTCGGCATTTTCTGAGCAGGGACATGTCGACCAAACCCCATACCGTACAGTCAACAAGGCTGAGCGAATCCATCTCAGCGTTGGAAACACGACTTCTTGAACTTCAGAACAAATATGACCAGCGTCACGCAGACCTAAAGCTGGCCGAGGCCGTCTGCCTGAAAAACCTGGAGGAAGCTGCGAACAAGCAGACGACGAACGCGGTGGACCGCATCGTTAAACTTTTCGAGTTTGCGCGCAATCTCCTGGTTACACTGATTGTCGTGGCCACCGTCCTTGGCGTTGGTGGATATTTCCAGATCCAGACCTTCGTCAAGGACTTTGTCGCCGGCCAAGTAAAGTCTTGGCTGAACATTGCGGAACCTGCTTCCCCGCTTCATGGACCTATCTCGCATTTGACGACACGAATGGCCGTCAATGCGCTCATCATGGATCGTGCGCGCTACGGCACGAGAGCCGGCTTTCACGGCAATATCAAGATAAGTTCGATGTGGATCGACAAAATGCTGGCTGATCTGACAAGTGCAAGTACATCAGATGGCGACTTTGCCGAGCTGGCGCTCGCACTGTCATCCGAAGCGCCACTGATCGGTGGCGGCGAACACCGCGTCCTAATTATGGACACAATCAGGAAGATCCTGCTCGATCCGAAGGCCCCCGCTCATCGGAAGGCCGTCTTGCTGAGGACTTTCGCATTCGACCCTTCCCTGACCGAGGTGGCGGTCGATTTATTCGTGAACGGCAAGGATCTAGATACCCAGGCGGCGGCCTTCCGCTATCTTCGCAGGTCGATCACGTCAGAGCGTCTCGCCGAACTGGCAAGGCCCATATTGCGTAGCACCCCATCGAATCCGAACGAAGATTTCCTGTATTTGCAACAGCAGGCTGCAGAAACCCTGGCAGACGCTAATCTGAACGATCCTGATCTGGCAAAGTTCCTTGCTACGAAAAAACAGGAGGACCACCAAGTGGAACGCGCCTTGATCGGCCTTGCGGCACTCGACAAGATATCGACCAAGTCGGCCATCTCCATGGACCAGGTATCCGATGCAGAAAAGGCGAAACGCATTTCATTCGCCGCGCCGCTGCTTGCGGCAGCGATCAATACCGGGGTCTCGGTTACCTGGTCCGAGACAGCCGCCAGAACGCCCGTTATTGCGCTTCAAAATACCGACCGCGCGCGGCGTCGCCTCTACCAGATCGCTACGCCGCGTGCGTTGCTGGCTCCGGGCCTGGGGAATGCGTTGTTTAACCGACTGGGAGGGAATACGTCGGGTCTCGTCAAACTGGTGGCTGCAGTTTCAGGTGTTCCAGACTTCCGTGAAGAGTTCGGCAAGCCATATCGCGTCGAGCTGCTGCTCGGGCCAGGCGACAAGCTTGTCACGACGACTAACGAGGTCCTGAGCCAGAACCGGCTCGGCAATCCGCTTTACCTGGAAAGCGGTAGCAACGACGGCACTGCCGTTCTCATTCGGTGGCGGGACATTGACGGGCTCTACAAGACTGCGTACTTGGGCCAGGCCGTCCTGGCGATGCCGACTATCAGGATTGTGCCTTCGTCCTCGGCATCCGACCGGTATTTGGACAATTACGCCTACAACAGTCGGTACGATTAGTGCGGCCGCATAAAGGAGAGCTGTCCGTTCCGTCTTGCCAGTCCTGGCGCAGCCCCTGCCCCTTAAAATAAGGTGCTCTGAGCTGGCATGAAACCATCAGCCTTCGTATGCTCCTGTAACTGCCGCCACAGCGCCAGCTTCTGCTCGAACGTCATCGCCATGTGCGCCGGCGAACTCGACGGCAGCACCACGGTGCGGTACCCGTGGGCCGCGAACTGCGGCGCGAACTTGCCCGAGGCCTGGCCGTTGAAGCCGACCGTCTCCAACTGGGGGCACAGCACGCGCAGGCGCGCGAAATCGTTGGCGGCCGGCTTGCGGATCGCGGAATCGAGGCTGCCTTCGCGCTCGCAGGCGGCCAGCACGTCCCACAGGCCGACGTGGTGCGCCAGCAGGCGCGGCAGCCGCTCGGCATAGGGAAGCGCGGCCAGGTCCTCGCCAAACACGGCGGAGACCAGGCGCCAGAACTGGTTGCGTGGATTTATGAGCGATGAAAAGTGTTCAGTTCTCTTGTTTCCCCAAAGTCCAACTTTTCCTTCTTCCTCGACTGGAGATATCTACATCGTCCACGCTAGTGCCACTCTTTGACCGTCCTCATAGATTGATATGAAGGAGATGAACTCTTGTCCACCAAATCACTCTGAACGTATATGTAGAGCGCCTTCTGCTTCCGGCGTGTTCATCTACATTGATAACGTCGCGAGGGACAAAATGATCACTCTCTGGAAGGCTAACGAACTACCGAAGAACGACCCGCTCTCCAAATCCGCCTTGCCTGAAGGGTTTCCGTTTCTAGTGGTAGAGAGCGACGAAGGTATCGAGATCCAAGAGCATGTGCTGCTATATCTCCATGAGAAGTTCGCCAGACGTAAGGGGCGCCGGAGCTGGAAAAAGAATACGGCTGAAGCGTACGCCTATGACTTGCGTGATTGGTTTGCTTTCCTCGAGGTCTGTGAAAACGAAATTGAAGAGAATAGCAAGGTGGGCAAAGCTTGGGACGCCGCCACAGAAGACGACTACATCAACTACCGGGAGGCGCTCCAGGACGCCGTGAGTCCTCATACCAGGCAATACCTGTCTCATTCCACAATTCGGCGCCGGCAAAGCACCGTTGAGAATTTCTATAAAGAGGCCGAAAAGCGGGACTGGTATGTCGGCACGTTCTTGAAAACCTCGGAGTTCAAAAAAGGACGCATTAGGCCAGCCGACAGGGACGCTATGGTGCACTTGCGCGCTGGCCGCGACACCACGCGCGAGCTTTCTCCGTATGCCGAAGAAGTTGGCGAGACAGGAGTCGTCCACCCTCTTAGCACGGCCGAATGGCGCGGAGTTCAGCGCGAACTAGGGCCGCTGCCAAGCGAGCCGGAAGAAAATCCTCGCCCTTCCCGCGACCGGCTTGCCTGCGAACTCTCGTTGACTACCGGCATACGTGTAGATGAAGCGGCCAGCCTGACGGTGCGTCATATCCTCAAGCTCAACACGGACTACTTGCTCTTGAGCGAAGAGGACAGGGAGTATGGCTACCTCAAGTTGTACATCACTAAGACAAAAAGGCTCAAGCCTCGCAACGTCCTGGTGCCGTGCTACCTCATTCCAGAGTTAGTCCGCTACATTGACGGAGAGCGTACAGCGGCCGTTTTAGCAGGCAAGGCTTATTCAACCAAGCACGGAAAGAAGTACAAGGAGCCGGACGCTCTCTTCGTGAACCACGCCTATCCCTTGCAGCACGCAGGGAATGCCATACAGCCAGCTTCCCTATCCCATGCTTTCCGCCAAGCATGCAAAGCCGCCGGCGTGATGAAAACTGTGCAGGAAATTCATGTCGTGGAGGACGACGATGGGAACGAGACAGAAGTGAGCGTACTTCGTCGCGCCGCAGCACACTGCTACCACGATTTGCGCCACACCTTCGCGGTGACGATGTACTTCAATGAAGTAGACAACAGGAAGCCCGAGCCATGGCTGCCAATTAAAGAATTGCTGGGGCACGCCAGCGTAGAAACGACCCGAGACATTTATTTGAAGGTGGTGACGATCGAGGAAAAAGCGCGAGCCGGCAAAGTGTCCTATCGAGCGAAACAACGCGTTGGAGGTAATCATGACTAGCCGCCGCGGTTCCAATGCGTACGAGGGAAAAACCCGGACCAAGCGGGAAGGCACCGTCTCGCCGGACCAAGCCCGTCACTACCGCTTGGTGCGCAGCGCGGACAGGATAGAACTGATGTGCCCCAAAGAAGGGGAGAAAAAAGAGGACACAGTTGATCTCTCGTACCTGTTGGCCTTCCCTCATCTGAGCGAGCCGTTTGCGCAAGCCATTCGAGAAATTTGCAAGAGCAAAGCTTCCACGTACGCGACTTGTTTTAAGAAGGGGCGCGAACTGGAATTCGGATTCTTCGCCTTCCTGGAAGAAAAAGCTCTTAATAATATAAGGCTCGAGCAGCTGACAACATCCCACATCGAGGGGTTTAAAAGCTGGCTCGACCAAGCGGATAAGACAGGATTGGCCATATACGCGCTCCAAACCCGTCAACATCGGATGAGCCACCTCCGCCAAGTGACGGAATACCTGAAACAATCCGACAAGTGGGCTCCGCAGCTTGCTTCGGACCTGAGCGTACGGCCTGGCATGTGGGCTGGTCAAGGGCGAGGTCGCAAGCCCACACCGATCATTCAGGAAGAGGATTATCGGAAAATCTACCAGGCCTGCAAAAAGGAAATCATCGAGATCACCGGGCGGGTAAATGCAATGCGCGCTAGCCTGCAAGCAAACCTGCATCATCCAGTGGCATTGGCGCTGGAGCCGGCCAAGAAAACGGTCTGTGGTAAAGGCGTAGCTCGCAACTTACGTAACCAGTATAACGATCTCGGCGTACTGCTCGCCACGCTGCACCGTCGCTATCCCCGGCAAATTCTTACCCAAGAATGGCTCAAATCGATAAACGATCGGTCCTTGGCTGAGGCAGCAATACGACGAGGAGGGACTAGCGAAATTAGTGCCTGCTTCTACCCCTCGGTAAGGGATTTGGTGCCAGTTGTATTAATGATGGCCATCCACTTAGATTACAACAAGGCGACCTTGATGGGTAGTAAGGTGAGCGATTACCGTATCGTTACCGGAAAATTGGGAAGGCCGGAATTTCTTGCAAGTGCGTCCCTTATAGAAGAGGAGGATGCTGCAGACAGCGCGGAGGAAAAGGAAGGCGAGAAACTGTTCAGGGCGGCGCCGGTAAAGAAACGCGCCCGTTATCGGCCCCAGGAGAGAATCCTACCTGTAGAGGATGCACCCGACAACCCTGCCTTCCTCTGGCAATTCTTGGTGGAGTGGACGAGCTGGTTCCGGCCGACGTCGGCCCCAGAGTGGCAAGACAGGCTGTTCCTGTACGTGACCGGCTCTACCTCGCCAAATAAAAGGATGCAGGGCTTCGACGGCGTGACCAATCCCGGAGGCGACTTCAACTTCGATTATGCGTACAAAGCGTTCTTCCGGAAGCACGGGCTTACATACTATACCTTCAGGCAGTTCCGCCCCACGGGGCTGGATATCGTGGACGTCGAGTTTGGCGGCGACATTCGGGCCAAGCAGGCCGCCGCGGGCCATGTAGAAGTGCAGACCACTTACCAGAGCTATACCACCGATGCGCAGATGCAACGGGGTGATGAAGCCCTCGCACAAGTGTCCGCGACGCGAGAGCGCTTTCGAAAGACGCAGGGTAAGTCGGACCCGCGCCGCAAGCCGGTGGGCGCAGATATCGGCGCCGCCACTCCGGGCTGGACCTGTGTCGACCCGTATGACAGCCCGTTGTACGAGAAGGATAGATTGTGCGGTGGTTATGGACGTTGTCCAGCCTGCCCACTCGGAAGCATGAATCCCAACGACTGTTACTCTGCCGCGCAAGCGTTCAATCTGCTTGATGCTATCGACAACGCGGTGGAGACCATGGCTCCCACTGCTTGGCTTGAGCGATATGGGCCGTCGAGGAAAGCCTTGACCGAATTCTGGCTTCCGCAAATTCCCGACCACGTACTAGCGGAGGTCAGGCAAATGAAATTTCCCTCCTTGCCGCCATTGGAGTAACCCGCATGGGTACCGCACGGAAGAAAATATTGCAGGGCGAGCATACGACCGAGGCAATAGTCAGTGAGATAAGCAGCGGCATGCCTCGGTATCCTACCGAAGGGCGCCCAAATCCCTGGGTGTCCTCAGCCAGTCGCTGGCAGGATAGCAGCTGGTTCCTGGACAATCTTACGTCTGGAGCGAAACCTCAATCGTCAAAAATTCAGTGGGACTTGCTTTTTGACGATGGCACCAATTTGCTAGATGCCTGCCATGCCGACTTGCTTGAAGAGTTCCGGCGGCTTGTCTGGTCACTGTTCGCCGGTCCCCGTACTGGCGAGGCGCTCAAGCCCGGTACCGCTAGATTCTTACTCATTGGATTTCGTGAGTTGCTCCAGTGGATGGTGAAAAACCGCTATGCCCGGATGAGCGAACTCGATAGCACGGCTTCGCAGCGCTACTTGGACGACTTACAGGCGCGGCTGGACGGAGTCGCGCAGGAAGATTCGTTGGAAGACCTGCTTGATGAGAACGAACTAGAAGCTATCGATACAACAGATCGAGAGGACAATAAAGAAACCTCGCAGGACACGGATACATCTCTGCAAGTGACGGTGGGATGGGTCCTGGCCCGGTTGGTGGTCTGGCGTTATATGTGGGACCAGCGTGCGGCCATGCGTGCCGCCGGGGTCAAGCCACTACCCCAAGAGCCGTTCGGCGGACGAAAAGCCGGCCGCTTGGCCAAGGAGATGGCGACAAAGGCCGTTCGAAAAATACCGCCGCTTCCCGATGAAGTGGCGGTCGCTATCATGAACGCTGCGCATGCGTATATGGAAACAGCCGCCCCCGATGTTCTGCGCATGGTTGAAGACATGCTGGCATTGCGGGACACCTATAAAACATCTGCGACTGTCTCGAGGCACATGAAGAAATGGGAATTTTCGGTGCTTCTAGGAAGCGACCAGCCATGGCATTCGCCGCTGGGCGAAGTGGAGTCGCCCGCATCAACCTTGCGACTGCTAGCGGACGACATGTCGCGAGCCTGCTCCATCATCCTGCAATCCGAGACAGGCATGCGCGCCAACGAGTTGTGCAGCCTCCCAGCAGGCATCGACCCCGAAACCGGCTTGCCTGCCTGCATTGAGATGCGGCTGTCTAAATCAGGCATGCTGGAGCTGTTTTACCTGAAAGGCACGCTCTCAAAAACGCGCCCTACGCCGGAATCGGCAACATGGCTGTTGGCAGCGAGACCACGCGGCTCGGGTGTGCTGCCCAACTCGGTGCGCGCAGTGGAAGTGATCCAAAGACTGCTGCAACCCTTTCGCGACATGTGTGACGGGAAAGTGCGGGAAACCCTGTTCGTGGCGTTTAATGCGAGCGAGGGCTTCCCTATGGATGGCCAAATAATATCGGCTCTAACGAATGAAATAATGCTGAAATGGCAGAGGAGATTCGTTGCCGCTCATGTCGACTGGGCCACTGTCAAGGCGACTCCTGATACGCAAAAGTACATTGACAGCAAGGGGGAGTGCCTGCAAACGCACCAATGGCGCAAAACTTACGCGCAGTTCGTATTCCAAGTGAACCCGAAACTGCTGCCTGCCATCGCGCGGCAGTTCAAGCACCTGAGCATTGCTATGACCGAAGGTGCCTACATTAATACGAATGATGCGCTACTAAAAGACGTTGCAGAGCATAACCTATACCGAACTACAGACAGGCTACTGGAGTTCGCACGTGGAACAGCCCCCAAAATGGAAGGCCGCCTTGCTAGGCTGCTCGAAAAGTACCAGGACGAGTTGGGCACCATCATCAAAGGCAAGAACGACACCGAGGCCAGGCAAGCCATGCTTTCCTGGTGCTCACAACGCAGCCTGAAACTGTTCTTCCATGGTTATGGCGGCTGTATCCCTGGTCTGGCGCCGACGGAAGCGGAGTGCCATAAGCGGGCGCAGACGGTGCACTGGGCTAACACGGCGCCCAACTACGCTACCCGCGAGCCCAGTGTTTGTACCGGATGCTTCCTGTTCATGGTGGGGCCAGAATCGGTGGAGTTCTGGCACGATCGCTACGTGTCAAACAACACCGCCTACCTGCAGGCCAAAGCGCAGGGCAAAGCGAACGACTTCAGGGTGGCCAAGGAGCGTGCCGCACAGTCAGCCACCTATCTCAAGTTCCTGGATGTTCCGTTACCGGAAATCGTGCTGGAAGGAGAAAGTCATGCGGGGTAAGCGTAAGGATTTGCCCGCGAGCTATGAGGGCATGGAAAAACGGTTTCTGGACGCGATTGAGCGACTGAAGGAAGGCAAGCCAGTGTGTCCAGAATTACAGAGGAAAGCCAAGGCCGGCAAGCTGCGCGTCGACGTGAGTGCTGTCGCGCTGGAAGCCGGTGGCCCGGATGAAAAAGGGATCTGGCGAGGGCTATCGCGTACCCTGATCGGTCACGACAACTGCCGCTATCCCAAAGTGCGGGAAGAAATCCGGAAAGGAAAAGAGGGAGAGCCCGGCGAATACGACCTGAAGAACGTCAACAGTAAGCTGCGTGAGAGAAACAGGCAGCTCGAAAGGATAAATAAGCAGCTCCTGTCCACCTGCGCGGCGATGCGGGTGCGCATGAACAAGCTTGAAAGTGCGGTCAAGGAGGAAATTGAAAAACTGCAGCGTGAACAGCACCGCGGTAACCGTCCCGTGCACCAAGCGCCTACGCTGGTCGTAGATAACGTTCGTTCCGAACAGCATGAGGGGGAGTGATCATGCTCGGACTCAACCGGTAACTTTTCAGCAGTCTGCAGTTGCCAGCAGTTCAGAAGCACGGGTCTGCAACGCCGTGCATATGCGGATGAGGTTCATGACACTTACGTTGCGCTCACCTCGTTCAATCTTACCCATATGGCTTCGGTCGATCCCAGCCAAAAGAGCCAAGTGCTCCTGAGATATCTCTTGAGCCCGCCGACGAGCTCGTATGGCCGCGCCAATTGCCACCAGCTCCTCAAAATTTTCATGTCCGCCAAGTCTCATCCCCCAATCATTGAGTTAACGGGCAAAATAGGCCACGGCATCTACGCCTCAATCGTTTAAGGAGAGTGTTGTGAACAATTCAATTAGCCTGGGTTCGCAACTTGCGCATGAGGTACTACATAACCCGCCATCTGCCGCATTACCTTCAAATTTGGCCGACCGCTGGCTCGATACCGCGCTTCTGGGAGCTGAACGACTGGTTCAGGCCGATAAGGAAGCAGATCCTGAACTCGTGCGTATTCCTGTAAATTTGGTCCTGCATCTGCTAAGTGAAGAGTTGCGGTCCGGCACCATTTCGATGTCCGACGATAAACTTTTTGACTATCTCGGCCTCTATCGGATAGAGCTAGCGATGGAGAAACTTCGAAGATGGGGTGTAGTTTTAGCTCCTGCGGCTGACAAAACGACGATCTTCGACTCGCCGAAGGTTAAAAAGATTTCTAAAAAGACCTTTCGACGTACCGCTAAAAGATGAGCGCGCAAGCAACCGAACGGAACATCTGATAAACGTCTACTCGTCGCTCATGATGGACGCGTAGGTCGCAATAGATACAGTGCGGCCTTCAGCGTCCATAGCAATGGAGAGACGGCTTTCATGGAGGCAATGTAGACCAGTCGATAGGCTCTAAATAATGCGCTTGAAGCAGGTTGTTGACCTGACGGAAATGCGCCACGGATTGGAAGAGGTTCAATGGCGGGTTTGCGGGATTGCTGACCGTTTGCGCTAGGTCAGACGGATGGTACGACATGGTCACGCCATGGTGACCTTTGATAGGGCCTTTCGGCAACGTGTGGCAGTTGGTGGCAGGTCTTCCCCACAACATGAACACCAGGTAAGGACGCCGCTCGCACAGCACACGCAAAGCGCCCTTGGTAAATCGAGACCAATACTTGAACATCTGACGTGGTCGGTTCTGCATGACCAGTTCGCCCTTCTTCTTCACCAGCCTCAAACGATTACCACAAACGGACAGGGCCGCATTCAGTAGCAAAACGCCTTGATTTCGCCAGTGAGACAAATCCCCACATTCGTAGTCAATACGCGCCATTGGGTACGTCCTGTGAATAGCCGCATAAATGGTACGCAACGAGTCATCCGCCATCCCAGCAATCTCAAAGCTGTGCCCTGTGGCACGGTGAGGTGTCGGATATGGGTCTTGCCCAAGTAGAACGACGCGAATTTTTTCAGGATCATCCTCAAACGCGGCCAACCAGCGCGTGTGCACCGGCCACAAAGTTTCTTTGTTCACTTCTATTTCTCGCAACAACAGCTGCATACGCTTGGTGAAGTGCGGGCCCAACAACTGGGCCTCGTTCAACCATGCGTACCAAGTCGGGTGCAGTCGGAAGACAAAAGGTGTGTCTTCGATTTCCACTATTTTCAACGCAGTCATCGGCGAAATATTAGTAACCTTGGGCTTTGGCGGTTCGTCTCGGTAGGTGGTATAGCAAAGCGCTTAGCGCTTAGCGTGCACTGATGGGATCCACTGCCAAGAGCGAACATCGGACTCTAGCAACGCGCCAAATCATTTTCAAATGTGAAGGCGAATCGATATTCGTTAGAGCGACACGGCTTATACGTCGAAAGTCGGAATGCCGCTAGAGGAAGCTCCTTCAGCACGGCTAGGCCTAGGCAAAACGGACCGTGACAGTGTTGCCTCTATGGCGCTGTTTCACAGGGCATCGAGATACCTGAGAATCGGGCTGTCGCGTTTCGTCAGCCGTCTCACAGAGTCAGCCGTAATAGTGCTACCGATTTTCTGCAGCTGCGCACGCGCCTTGGACCAGGCCACGGTGCCGGCATCGGGTCGGGGCAGGTAAAGCACATAGGCGCGGCCATTGCGCACCTCGGTCGCCAGGAAGGTAGCAGGCGCCGACACCGTGGCGCGTCCTCCCGCCCCAGTATGGCATACGATAAGGATGTCGCCGCAGCGCAGGTGCTTTAGGAGGCGCGCGCTTGTTGCGAAAACAATGTGCTCCACTGCCTCAAAGTTGGCTACGCTTGCGTCTTCGCGTCCTCCCAAACTCAGGCCGGCCGCGCTACGCAGGACCTTGGCCGCGGTCTTCGCTAGCTCAGGCCTCTGTGCAATAAGTTCGCGCTCGGCGCGGCTCGACAACGGCTTCGTCGAGACCCACCAAGTGCTTGGTGCCGGCGGCGGGTCGGGGATAACATCGGATTTACGCTCGGGCCACGCCGAACCCGACGCGACCGGTAGCTTTGCGATCCTTTTCACGAACGCGTCGTCGACGCGGGACCGCGTTGGGTCTTTCAGCAGTTCGTCGAGATTGCCGAGAACTGAGCTGCGCACCTGAACGTCGGTCGTCAGCAGTGAGGCCTCCAGTGTTCTCGTCCCAGCCGTGGCCGACATGTTCGCCGAGCCGATGAAGGTATAGCGGCCAAACGTGCCCATCTTCACATGCATGCCCGGAATCGAATACACCTGGGCGCCGTCGCGCACAAATTCCGCCAGCACGGCGGCGCTCGTCATACCACCGCGGATGGCTTTGTCTGACGCGTCGCAGACCAGCAAATCGCCCTCTTGGAACCCTATATGGGCGGCGGTAACATAGGCGATGGCTGCCTTGATCGGCCCGCTGTTCTTACTGAGCTCGGCCAATTTTGGCCATGTATTCGACGTCAGCAGCTGAACGGACTCCATGTGAATTTCATCCTTGGTAGATTGGTGGTGAGGTGTAAGCCTTTAAACATGTCGGCGTGTTGTCCAAGGCACGCAATGCATTCAGCACAGCAGCGACATTCGGCGGGATCCTAGGCTAATGGCACTGCCAAGGCACAAGAACAGTTACGACTATTGCTCCAGCCATCTGGCTCCTAGTGCGTGACGCCCCGGTAACGCCAACACATCCGTGACCACCCAGTGTACTGGGAATATTGCTTTAAGCAAAAATTTTGTGAACGATACTGCACAAGCAGGTGCCAAGCACAGCATCCGGCTACCGCTCGCGCCTGTACGGGCGCACATGACGCGTAGCTGAAGACCATCTAACATCGCCGTGGACTTGTCGTGATGGCAACAATCACCTACACTTTCCCATTCTGACGACATGATCCGTTCAACATGACGTCGTGGCGAAATCTTGGACTGGACCGACAGCGATATACGACATTCGGTGAACATCGTTGGCGCGCTGGAGCACAAAACTATATGAGATTCAAATGTCTCTAAGAAAAGCAATCACATTGGTGGCAGGCGTTGGACTTCTGATCTTTATCTGGTACCTGCTCGAGCGTCAAACTTGGGACATATCTCCACTTGGGCTGATGCTTGGGTCGGGTGTCGTAGCAGGGGTAGTTACTCAAGTTGTCATTTGGTGGAAAGAGCACTCCCGCGAGGAAGAGAAAGCGGCACGCGAACGGCAATTTGTTGCGTTACAGCTAGCAGTCACTCTGGAGCGATATGCCATCGAGTGCGCCATGCGTATTAGCCATATTTCCGATGCTTTGAATGAGCTTTATGAACAGGGGGGCTCTCTTCGAGCGTTTCCAGCCCTACCGCCGCTCGAATTACCGTCTGCGGCGGAATGGCGGTGGATTGCGCCAGACCTTGCCTCAGAGGTTATGTCTCTCACCCCAAAGATCAGCTTCGGTAATGGTTCCATCGACTTCTTACATAATGTTGCCGGCGCGGTTGAGAGTGCAGAAGAGTCACAAAGACAGCTTCGTGTAGTGGGACACTCCGCGTGGACGCTAGGTCGTAGGTTGCGCGCAACGCATAATATTCCGCCTCAAACCTACGTTCTAGGAAAGTGGGACTTCCTGAAGGATCTGCACGATAACGCTCCAGAGTCATAACCTGTAACCGCAGACTCGACCAACGAAGCATTGTCCCGAACCTGCCGTCAGAATGTCCCCTTATCCAACTGGCGTCCAGAATGGCTTCGTAAGCGCTGCAAGCTGCAGCGCTACCGTCTTCAATTTAAAGCCTGCCCCCCAATGCCCGGGGGCGGCTTCTTATACGTCGCATCAAACACCGAGTCCGTCAACCATCGCTTGAAGTTCGCGTTGTCGCTGAACTGCTTGAAGAGCTCGGTGTGGTCTGCCAGCAGGGCCAGGACCACGCGGCCCAGCGCCTTGTCGTGCTCCAGCTTGGCGTTCTGCTTGCTGGAGTTCTTCTGAGCGTTCTGGTAGGCCGTGTCCTGCGCCACCTTCGCCGGGATCTCCTCGGCGATCACCTTGCGGATCTTGTCAGCATCTTTCCACTCAATGTTGCCGAAGAGGTCATTGAAGGCCTTGATGATGTTGGACAGCTTGTCCACCTCGGGCTCGGGCAGCCCACCACCGGCACCCATCGGTGCCGGCTCGAGCGTGCCGTCGGCCTCGTCCATGGCCATCGCCAGTGAGGCGTTCACCTCGGGGCGGTAGCTGTCCATGTCGATCGCTTCCAGCACCCCCTTGGACAGGTCTTCCTCCTTAGGCGCCGGCAACTTCGGGATCAGGAAGTTCAAGAAGATCGATAACTTCTCCCATGCTGGGTGCCCGTAGGGCAAGATGGCGCCGAGGAAGCCGTAGCTGCGCACGAAACCCTTCGCCTTGCCCTTGAACTCGACCTGCTGCTCCTCGTTGAGCTGCTCGGTGTAGACCGCCACGCAGGCGTCCAAGATTGGGTCGAGGGTGTCCCGCTCAGAGCCGTTCACGAACAGCGCCACCAACTGCTCCACTTGTGCCCAAGCGTAGACTTGGTGGCCATCCAGATCGGCCTTCAGATCGTGCAGCTTGTTCGGGTCGGTCTCGCCCATCTGCACAGTGGCGCGATAGTAGTCCTGGAACGCTGCCTTCACCGCCTCCTCATTGTCGGCGAAGTCCATCACGAATGTGTCGTGCTTCTGCGGATGGGCGCGGTTCAGCCTGGAAAGCGTCTGCACGGCCAGCACGCCGGCCAGCGGCTTGTCCACATACATCGTGTGCAGCAACGGCTCGTCGAAGCCGGTGACGTACTTGTTGGCCACGATCAGGAAGCGATATGGGTCCTGCTTGAGCTTGGCGGGGATGTCCTTGCTGGGGAAGTCATTTAGGTCCGCCTCGGTGCGCTTCTGGCCGTTGACCTCATGCTCGCCCGAGTACGCCACGATGGCCTTGAACGGGCTCTTGATCTCCTTCAGATAGTCGGAGACGGCGAAGTAGTAGTCCACCGCGCGGGCAATGCCGCTGCACACGATCATGGCCCGTGCCTGGCCGCCGATCTTGCGCTTGCCAGCCACATGGACTGTGAAGTGGTCCACCATAATCTCGGCCTTCTTGCGGATCGCCTTCTCGTGCGATTCAACGTAAGCCCGGATCTTCTTCAGCGCCTTCTTCTTGTCGAAATCTGGATCGTCTTCGACCGTCTTGGCCACGCGGTAGTAACTGGCCACCGGCGTGTAGTTCTTGATCACGTCGAGGATGAAGCCCTCGGCGATGGCTTGCTTGGTGGTGTAGGTCAGCTCCGGCCGTGCGCGGAAGTGGACCTTGTCGCCTTCTTCATAGCGCTCACCGAACAGCTCCAGTGTCTTGTTTTTTGGCGTGGCAGTGAAGGCGAAGTAGCTGGCATTTCCCAGCATCTTGCGCGACTCGATCAGGTGGTTGACCTTGTCTTCCACCGACTCTTCGTCGCCTTCCTCATCGCCATCGCTGCCAGACAGGGCCAAGTGCATTTTGGCCGTGGTCTTGCCGCCTTGGCTGGAGTGAGCCTCATCGATCAGCAGCGCAAAGCGCTTAGCCGCCATGCCGCCCAGCTCGTCCAGGACCCAGGGGAACTTCTGTACTGTGGTGACGATGATCTTCTTGCCCTGGCTCAGGTAGCCACGCAGCTCGTCGGCGCTGTCGGAGTGGCCAAAGATCGATGAAACATGGTCGAAGCCTTTGATGGTGCGGGCGATGGCCGTGTCCAGCGCGCGGCGGTCAGTGATCACCACCACCGTGTCGAACAGCGGCTTCAGCGGGTCAGCCGGCGCCTTCAGCTCTACCAGTTGGTGCGCCAGCCAAGCGATGGTGTTGCTCTTGCCGCTGCCTGCCGAGTGCTGGATCAGGTAGCGGCGGCCTACCCCCTCACTGCGCGACGCCTGCAGCAGCGCTCGAACCGAGCGCAGCTGGTGGTAACGCGGGAAGACCTGCTTGCGCTTCTTCTTGCCCTTCTCGTCCTCTTCCTCAACGATCTGAGCGAAGTTCTCGATGATGTTGGCCAACGACTCCTTGGCCAGCACCTGCTTCCACAGGTAGTCGGTCTTCAGACCATGCGGGTTGGGCGGGTTGCCCGCGCCGTCGTTGTAGCCCTTGTTGAAGGGAAGGAACCACGAGTTCTTACCCGTCAGGTGCGTGCAGAAGCGCACCTCGACATCGTCCACCGCAAAGTGCACCATGCACCGGCCCAGCTGAAACAGCAGCTCGTGTGGCGGCCGCGTGGTCTGGTACTGCACCACGGCGTCCTGCACGGTCTGCTTGGTCAGCGAGTTCTTCAGCTCAAAGGTGATCAACGGCAGACCGTTCAGGAAGATCACCATATCCAACGAGCGCTGGGCCTCGTCGTTGCTGTAACGCAGCTGACGCGTGACGCTGAAGACGTTCTTCTCAAAGTTCTCCGCCGATGCCGGATCGGTGGGCGTGGGCAGCACCTTGTACAGGTCCACATGGGCCGGCCCGTGACTCACGCCCTTGCGCAGCACGTCCACCACGCCCCGCTTGGCGATCTCGCCCTGCAGGCGGTGTAGGAACTGGGTGCGCTTGGTGCCCTCGTCGCCCAGGCCCAGCGCCGCGAAGGACTTGGGCTGAGTGTCCTGCAGGAAGGCCAGCAGCTTGGGCACATCCAGCGCCAAGTCGCGGTTGTAGTCGGCCGGGCTGCCCTGCACGTAGCTGCCCACGACATAGTGACCAGCGTCGTCCTGCACGGTGTTGGTGAGTACGGCCTGCGCTGGGGGCTGCCCGGTCAAGTGCCGCACGATCAGGCTTTCCAGCCCCTTTTCAGTCGTGTCCGTCGTCGCCATCGGTTTCCTCTTCCGTGGTGTCGTTGTCGTCATCATCGCCGAGCGCCGTCAGGTCTTCTTCGGTGATAGGGTCTTCGGGGTCTGGCTGCCAAGTGCGGACATCGAACTGACCAGTCACTACGCGCGCAATCTGGCCGTCACAAAGCTCTCGAACAAGCCGAATTTCATCCTTTGCCTGTTCGATTGCATTCAAAAGCGGAGCATTTTCATTCTGTATGTATTCGACAATGCTCCGCTGTTCTTCGATATCTGGCCACGCCCATACCATTTTTGAGATCAGAGCGGGATCTACTCGGCTATGACTTCGAGTCGCAGAGCGTGCGTTAGCCTGCAGGTACTCTCTGACAGTCCTGCACTGATAGACAAATTTGGCGAATTCTGGAAGGCACTTCTTTGGCATTAGCGGCACCAATTCCGAGGAGCAAACAATGGGCAGTGGATGCTCTCTCGAAAGATGCACATAACCTTTGTGGGGATTCAGCTTCGACACAAGTAACTCGCCGCCCGAGATCAAAAGCTTGTCGCTATCGATCGCAGTTGAGCTTTCTGCTCTCCCGTCACCAGTCTTCGATAGCACTGGAATTGAGTAGTGAAAAACATCCTGCCCAGCAAGCGAGGCCATTTTCACCTGCTTACGGACAGGGGTAAGTACTTGATCTGCGCGGCAGATTACCCAATGCTCCGGCACATCACCAAGCCAGTCAATTTGAGATTTCTTCAAATTCGGCTGCGCCCCTACACCATACCTTACAGCGCGATCTACGATTGAAGCAACCAGCTCGGAGAGTAATCTGATTAATTCGCGCTTATGCCGAATCAGATGCGTGGATCGCAATTCGTAAGTTCTAAGATAGGCGACGATTTGATTTTGATCGCCTGGCGGCGGAACCAAGGAAGGCATTTGCTTAAAAGACTCCCAGTAGAGTCGGTTCCGGTCTGCCACGATGCCTCGTGAGTATTTATTGACCTCTTGCATGTAGGCCGCCGTGCGGAACAAGTAGCTGAAGTAAGCGGAGTTAACGCCTGCATGCGGTTTGACCACCACGTATGCAGGGCTAACTAGCCCGTCAGCCGGCGCCGGGCCGACCGCGCCCTGCCACATGCGCATCATGTTGTAGGCGATATCGCCCTTGACGGCACGCTTGTACTTTTCCTTCGCGCTCATGACCTGTTTGCGCTTGCCGTTGACCATGTCGCGCACACGCACACCAGTGCGCAGAGATACCTCCAAGATTGGCAAGTCCGGATACCCGGTTTCGACGCGGTGGCTGAAGAGCCGCCCATTACGTTGCACCTGCCACCCCTCGGGAATTTGGGGCGCCCAAGATAGGCCCGACGGCGTGTAGCTGGGGTACGGTACCGGCATCAGACCGCTCCCACGAACTTCTGCAGCAGGCCGCTCGTCTGGCGTTCTAACTCAAGGATGTCGTCCTTGATCTGCTGGAGCGTCCTCAGCGGCACCGGCTTGTAGAAGTAGCGCGCGAACGATACCTCGTAGCCGATCTTCGTCGCGGTCATGTCGATCCAAGCATCGTCTGCATGGGGTAGCACCTCACGCTGGAAGAAGGCCTCGATGCCGCCGGGTTCGGTCAGCGGTACCTGCTCGGTGTCGCGAAGGTCGGTGTCGGGCTCGTACTCCACCATGTAGCGGTCCTTGCCATCCTGCTCTAGGTAAGCGCCGTCGAAGCCGGGCTCAAAATAGTCGCTGGCCTTCAGCTTGGTGCGCTTCGCAATGACTGGCGGTGCCTTCTCGTCGCGCCAACTAACGGCGCGGTAGATCAGCTTCTTGTCAGAGGCGGTGATCTTGTGGCCGACTGTCTTGAGTGCGGCCTCGAACTTGATGCGGAAGTCGTTGTGGTCGTCGAACACACCTTCGCCCAGCGCCTTCTGCGCAAGCCGCGCCAAGTCAATCAGCTGCTTGTCGCGAGCCCAGGTTGTCTGGTCCAGCAACTTCTTGCGGCGCTTCTCGGGCACGGCCTTGCGCGCAGGCTTGGCGTCGCTGTCGTCGTCGGCTTCGTCCTCATCATCGTCCGACGCGCTGTTGTCGCCCTTCAGCCAGGCCTCCATCTCAGGCCGGACCTTGTGAAACTCAGTGTAGAGCTTCTCGCCCCAACGGCCGTACGCCTCAATGCGCAGGGCCTCGTCGCCTGACGCAAAGCGCAGGGTTTCGATGGCACGGTGGCTGAGCTGGCTCTTCAGCCGCTGTGGGCGCTCGACGATGATCTTCCAGTAGCCAAAGTCGGCATTGTTGAACCACTTGCACTCCGGTGTGGCCGCTGTGGCTTGCGCGTCTGTTGGTAGTTCAGCCAAGTAGTGATGCACCACGCGCTGGATGTCGTCCTTCGACATCTCGCAGTTCTTCTTGCCCATGTTGCGCCGCAGTGGCTGAAACCAGCGGCTGGCGTCGATCAGCTGCACCTTTCCACGCCGCTGCTCGGCCTTTCGGTTGGTGAGCACCCAGATGTAGGTAGCGATGCCGGTGTTGTAGAAGATGTTCAACGGCAGCGCAATGATCGCTTCCAGCCAGTCGTTTTCGATCACCCACCGGCGAATGTTGCTTTCGCCTTGGCCGGCATCGCCGGTGAACAGCGCCGAGCCGTTGTGGACCAGCGCGATGCGGCTGCCTAGCTCGGTGTTGTGCACCATCTTCTGCACCTTGTTAACCAAGAACATCAGCTGACCGTCGCTGGAGCGCGTAATCAACTTGAACTCTGGGTCGTCGCCGTGCTTGACGATGAAGCGGGGATCGCTGAACGCCTTCTTTCCACCCATGCGGGCTAGGTCCGTCTTCCAGCTCTTGCCGTAGGGCGGGTTCGACAGCATGAAGTCGAAGTCACGGGACTTGAACTCATCGGCTGCCAAAGTAGATTTATCGGCGCCGCCAACGATGTTGTCCGCTTCAGCGCCTTCCCCTTTTAGGAGTAAATCAGCCTTGCAGATGGCGTAGGTTTCGGAGTTAATCTCCTGCCCGAAGAGGTGAATGGAAACCTCTTTGCCGTGGTCCCTGGCCAACTCTATCAGTGCGTCTTCGGCCACGGTCAACATGCCGCCGGTACCGCAGCACCCATCGTACAGCGAATAGGTGCTGGACTGGATCTTGTCGGCCACCGGCAGGAACAGCAACTTGGCCATCAGGCTGACAACGTCGCGAGGGGTGAAGTGCTCGCCGGCCTCTTCGTTGTTCTCTTCGTTGAAGCGGCGGATCAGTTCCTCGAACACCGTGCCCATCCCGTGGTTGTCCAGGCCTGGTAGGCGAACGCGCCCATCTTCGTCCAGCACATTCTTGGGCGACAGATTGATGTCAGGGTTTAGGAAGTCGCTGATCAAGTGACCCAGGATGTCCGCTTCCACAAGCGTCTGAATCTGGTCGCGGAACTTGAACTTGGTCAGGATCTCCTGCACGTTCGGCGAGAAGCCGTCCAAATAAGCGATGAAGCTGTCGCGCAAGCGCTGCCCCCCGGCGATGGCCTGCAGGTCAGCCAGGGTGGTCACCGCGGTGTTGTAGAAAGCTTGGCCGGCAGCGCTGCGCAGCGCTCCATCCTGGTTGGCAACCTGCGCAGCATCCATCTGCGCCTTCATTGAGAGCACGTTCTTCTTCGTCGGCTCCAGTAGGGCATCCAGCCGGCGCAGCACAATGAAAGGAAGGATGACGTCGCGATACTTGCCGCGGACGTAGACGTCACGCAGCCGGTCGTCGGCGATGTTCCAAATGAAGTCGGCGATCCACTTGAGCTGGGATTGGTCTATAGAAGTTGATTTGTTGTTTGTTGTCGTCATCGAGGGGTCCGCACTACGCCGAATTGATACTCGGCAGTTTCCAAGTAGTTCCTGTGCCATTAAAGCGTTTTCATTTCTCCACCCTGATCCTCAATCGCGGCGCGCACAATGTTGCGCACCGCCTTCATGAAGTCGAGTGCCGGCTCAGAGTTGACGGTGCCTGGCACAGGCGCCGCCAGCTCGTAGATGCCACGGATGTCCACAGCACGGCGATCGGCAGACCCCTTGCCCTTGTGGTCGTTACCGCGCCGCCAATCGGCTAGGTGTTGATCCACCAGCCGAGCGACGGCCAGCGAATGCAGCTCGCGGAAGACAGCCTGGCGAATAGGCGCGATAGCCTCCTGCGCTTCGGTGTCGTCCTTCGGGGTGCGAGACCAGCGCACTGGGTGATCCAGAAAGTTGGAGATCTCTTCGGTGATTCGGCCCACGAAGTCAGCCACCGGCCGAAGGGAGTCGTACTCCACGTCCAGCTCGTTGGCGATGCGGCGGTTCAGCGCCTTCACGCGGGTCCAGTGTTCTTTGCTGATCTCCGCGCTGGAGGCAAAGCCCAGACGGAATTTCCATGCGCGCTGAAAGCTTTCTGCCGCGCGTTGCACGGCGAAGCCCAGACCGGACGGGTCATAGGAGGGCTTGGCATCTGGCAGTGGCGGCGGCGTGATGGAGCGCTCGAACTGCTCCATCAACTGCTCTAGCTGCGCCCGGACGCCGCCGGGCAGCTTCTCGGATGCTGCATCCAGACCACCGAGCATGAAACATTGGGCGTCGATCGTCCGCTCGATCGCGGTCACTATCGGGCCGTTCAGCACCTCTCGGAGGCGAGCCAGATAGTTGTACACCGAGGCCAGCACATGGGCCCGTTTGGCGGCGAACCCAGGCAGGTTGAGTCCCTTCACCTGATCAAAGTGCGTGAAAGCGATGGCGAGCTTGCCGTAGTTGCCGCTGGCAGCCACCGCACGCAGCACTGCCTGCGCAGCAGCCTGAATAGGCTGCTCAGCGTTGTCCACTAACAGGATCGTGTCCACGTCGGCGAACCGCTGGGTCACATGCGTGGTCACACTGCTGGAAGAGTCAGGAGTGTGGCCGAGACCTTGGCCGTCGAGGTAGACCACCTTGTCGCGGCGATTCGTGAAAACAGGATGCAGAGGACCGCGCACACGGATGCCGTCAACCAGCGGGGTCAACAGGCGGCCGAAGGCCGGCGCGTAGTTGCTGGAGAACCAGCGCACCTGACGCAAAAAATCGTCCCGGTCGGCGGTTTCATAGGTCCACAGTTCAGGCCAGCGGGCAGCCTTGCCGCGCTTGGTGAGTGTACCCACGTCCAGGCGGTCAAACCGCAGCTGGATGTCGTCCATGATATCCAACACCAAGTCCCGGAAGGCCTCGTCATCCAGCAGCTCGCTTTGAAAGATTTCAAGCGCGGCCTGCAGGTCTTCGGGCTGCGCAGTAGACGGCTCGGGCAGCAGTTCTGCTTTGATCGCAGCTGCCATCGCTGCGGCAATAGTCTTCACCCGATCTACGTAGCCGGCCAGCTTGATTTGCAGAGCGGCGGCATCCGCGGGCGGCACGGCTTCCCGGTCGTCAGCCACCGGGGCCGCAGATGGTCCATCGCCGCCACCGAAGTCCCAGTCATCGTCCGCGACGTCATCGCTAGGCGTCTTCCAGGCGCCCAGCAGGTAGCTCAGGCGGAAGCGTTGGTCGGCGTGGTGCAGCAACCTGTCTGCCACCTTTTCGTCACCCATCGAGTCCCACACGGCCGAGCAGGCTGCCACCACACAGTCCTCAACGTTTGCCCGGATGGCATGCTCCGAGAAGAAGGTGACGGCTGCACGGTACGGGCCATCGTCCGGGATCACCTCGATGTCGGACACCGTGGTCTTCGCGGTCGAGGTCGATGGGAAGCGATCCTTGTCGGGGTTGGAGCCGATCAGGTGTCGAAGAAGCGAGGTCTTGCCTGCGCCGGTCGTGCCGACGAACAGGACACGGGCATAGCCATCCGCGCGACCAGGCAAGGGGATGACGCTGTCGCGTAGCGCCACAGGGTTCGGCACGCTGGCCTGCAGTCCGTCGAAGAAGGCATCGACGACAATCGGGCTAAAGGCCTGAAGGGCTTCGTTGTACCGACTAGCGTTCCACCACGACTCATCGGCCAGCAACTTGTTCATCTGGGCAACGAGCGCATCCGCCTCCTCGGCGATGGCAGTACCAAGGCCGCGCCGAACCTTCAGGCCGGGCTTACCCTTAGAGTCGTTCCGGCAAGGATGTCGGAAGCTGATGCTGAAACCTGGGCGATCCTTGGTAGGGGATTTTGATGCGGTATATGGCACTTGCGCTCCTGTTGTTCCACGATGTACCGGACTCTACCGTACGCTTGAATTAGTGTCAATGAGTTTTTGGAACAACACGGAACAACGTCGATTAAGCTCCCTCTTGTATCTGCCGACCAGTGCCGCAGAAATACTCCACTCTAGCGTCGCTTCCCACTTCCGTAGCTGCCTGGCAAAATTAGACGCGAATCCATCAAATCCTGACTTTGCCTATCCATTTTGTCCCTTCCGACAGGCGTTTTAATACTCGCCTTCTTAACAACTTGTTTAGCTGGCTCCGCTTTTGGAGCCTTAGCTATTTGAACTCCCATTTGAAATCCCATTACCTTTCTGAACTTCCGGGGAGCCGTGTCGGTAACTACAATATTAAGCTTTGATTGCGCGGCGATAACTAGAGATTGAGCGTGTGGCGTATCTTCAACTGCGGCTAAGTAGTCGCCCATTTTTTGCTGTCAAAGTCAGATTGGCAATGCAGCAGGGGTTGAGCGATGAAGCACTTGGAGTTGACCGAGGACGAGCAGCGCACGCTGCGTGAGATGGGCGTTTTTCATCCGCATCCGAGGACGCGGATGCGAGCGCAAGGGATTTTGCGCCTGAGCCAAGGCCTGACCCTCCAGAAGACTGCTGACGAATTCGGCGTGCATCTGAACAGCGTCGAGCAGTGGCGGCAACGGTGGAGCAAGCTTGGCTTGGCCGGGTTGTACGAGGGACGTCATACCGGCCGACCGAGAAAGTGGACCGCCCAGCAACAGCAGGCTTTCGGTGAGTTGGCGGTTTCTGAGGGCGGGACTGTGGGTGCACTGCTGCGCCAGGTTGGGCAGAACCAAGACCGGGTGCCGATCAGCGAGAACACGGCCAAGCGATACCTCAAGGAGATGGATTTCACGTACAAGCGCTATCGGTATAGTTTAAAAAAAAGCGAAATCAAGAAGCGTTCGAGCACGCCAGCAAAGTGATCGACGCGCTGTCCCGGCTCGACCACGAACAGCAGTGCGAACTGCTGTACTTCGACGAGTCAGGTTTCAGTCCGAATCCGCCGGTGCAGTATGGATGGGGGAAAATCGGCCAGACCCGGGCTGTTGAACCGCTCGCGCATCGTCAGCGCGTGAACGTACTCGGCGCATTGCGCCACGACGGCTCGTTGACTTGGACTACGCAGCAGCGACCGACGACACGTGAGGATGTGATCGCGTTCTTCGATCAAGTCGCGGCTCAAGCGCACGAGGTTCCACGAATCGTCTTGATCGACAACGCCGGCATACACAAGGGCGCTCCGATCGACAAGAAGCGGCGCCAGTGGGCGAAACATGGCCTGTATTTGTACTATCTGCCACCCTACAGTCCAGAGCTGAATCGAATCGAGATCCTGTGGAAGCATGCCAAGCACTTCTGGCGTCGCTTCGTTGCCAAGAATGGCGCAGACCTGCTCGACGAGATTCAGTCCCTGATGAGCGGATTCGGCAGCAAGTTCACGATAAATTTTGGGTGACTACTTAGCAAGTTATTTAGCATAGTAAGGTTGCCATGTTTCAATGCGATTTTTATTGCAAGCTTTATCACCGACACATAAATTCGTGATTGAAGAACCTTGTTGATGTCAAGAAATGGCCTAATGTTTGGATTCGTCAGTGCGTTTATTAAGTCATGGCAGCTTTTAAGCTCGTTCTGATCCACTTTGTCTCTTTCCATTTTTTCTTTATCACAGCTTTAACTGCCGACCATCTTTTGCGATAAACTTTTTCCGATGGCGTCTGAACAACAAACCTGCACGTACCAAGGAAATTAATATAGTTCGCTAATCACATCTGAAATCGAGCCGACTTCTAAAGTCGCCTGAATAACGTGACCAATATTGCAGAGTAAGGAATCTTGATCGTCGAAAAGGTCGGCAAGTAAATTCGCCTCATTCATGTTTTTATTTACGATTGCATTGAGAACAGCCCTGGCAAGCGCTTCTGAACCAGGATTAATAATATCTATCGGCCCGCCATATTTACTACTAATCTTATGTTGGCGACTGATCTTTTGAATAGCTAGTAGAATGTCGGTTTTATATTTTCCATTTGCATCAAGAAGAAATTTTTTGATGGGGAATAAATCGATTTCTCTAGCTGCCGCTTTCATGAGGAATTTTGCCCCTCCTGTTGGCCCGGTAGCTCCCTTTTGATCGCATAAGTGGGGTTTCAGCCGATGTAGGAAGCAAAAATTATCGTGATGATCAACAAAGCCAAATCCTGACATTAAGTCCAGTGTTAACGAGTCTTCAAACATAAACTCGAGACAAAAATTCCCGTTGAAGAAGTGGCGATTTGTCGTTAAGTCGTAAAACCATGGACCGTCACGTAAGGTTGGATCGTATTTCTTTAAAAGCGAACTACGATCCTGATCGGTAATTAATATTCGACATGCGTGCGGTGAGTAATCTTCGATCACTTCAACCCAGTAAAAATTTTTCCCGGAAATTAGGGATTGAAAATCAAAATCGAATTTAATGTTGCCATACCGATAGCCTTTAAACCAATGGTTCGGGGAGAGCCAACCGACCAAGATTCTGCTTGTATTCAAATGCGATTTATCAAATACCAAACCAGGCTTGATAGCTCCATCTAGCACAATATTTAATGCTTGCTCCACATGCGATGTGTGACTGATCTTATCAAATGGCTGTAGTGAATTATCTATGGGGCGAAATCCACCTGCTGGTTTAACTTTATATGCTTCCCAAGGCTCCATTTATTCCTCTAGCCAAATGGAATTCAATGCGGATTATTTTGGTAACACGTCGGGTTGATTTCATTGCCCCCACTTTTTATATGCTTGAAGGCAGCTGTCAAAATTTTTCCAGACAGTTATATATCTTTCGATACCTTGAGCAAGTATGTCGGGAGACTTGAAGTCAACCATTCTTGGGGGTACACCAATTGCAGGTCCAGTACGGCAGATTTTATCCGTGCATCGAATAAGTTCTTGCATGTGGCTAAGCAATTCTTTGTCGTCGCAGTGATAAGTCGTGTTCCATTGAGTTGTCCAGTTCAATCCGATTTTAGGACTTGTGGACATCTGCTGTATGTGATGCTCAACTGCGTCTGAGATAGGAATTTCACGTTGAAAAGGTGGAGGTTGTTGCCAACGTAAGTTTTGTAGCGCATTGAAGAGAGACTGATGAGCTTTAAGAAATGCCTCTGCTCCAAGTAAGGAAGCTGAACTGGGCCTTGCCACTAGCGCTCGCGCATCAGGTTGTGCGATGGCCTGAAGTTGCTTTCCTTGGTTTTGAATCCACCAAGTTTTAGCTTCATTCTTCCAGCGGTGGAGCTGATCTATTGAGTAATCACCTGGTCGAGTTTTATCGACTATGCGATGACAAGTGGGACAAAGCCATGTGCCATTGCTTTCCATTGCACGCTGCTCAGGTGTTAATGGTGACTTTCCACGCGGCCCGTCTTCATTTTCGGCGACAATATGAGCGCCATCGCCAACTGATCGAGCAGCTCCTGGCAAGAAAACTCCAGTGAGTGATCGGCAATCTGGATTCGAACAAAAACCTCCAGTTTCTATTGACAATTTATAGCGCACACTATCAGAAAATGCCATTATTTCTCCCTTTTCTATTATTTTGTTGCCATGAAACGGGCTCACCCATAAAACTTTCGGCGTTTAGCGACGTACTCATGAGACCTTCAATGTAATTAGTGTTGGTACTAAATCCGGACTGTCCGCTTGTGGCCGACTGCTGCCGATGGCGACCGGCGGCACCCGACCCATTGCTGACACTTCTTAGCAGCGTCATCACCGCAGAGTAGGTGTTGAACAATAGATACGTGTTTGCTTTTTGCAGAATTCTGGAACTAGTTTGGCTGCAAGCCGAAGCTGTCTATTCGAGTTCCACCTGAGGTCCGTAACTAACTGCGTCGATGAGTTTCATCGCCTTTCGGGCTGCGGACTGGGCAGGCACTAGGTCGTCGTCGCGATGAATCCTAACAAGCATGTCTCGATCCTCCGGATCCGACGCCGCCTCAGCCAGAAGACGAGCCCAGTAACGCTTTGCCTCTTGATTGGGTAGGCCTAAGACCGCTTCGAACGCTTGCCCCACTGCCAACTCGCCTTCCGACACTCGACGAAGGACGACCTCGGCTTCCGGTCCAGCGTCTCGAGCGGCTCCACGATTACGCTCAATGGCCAGAGCAATAGCTTCGCGACGGGCGCCAGCTTCGGCGTAGGCTCTACGCACAGTAGCCACGAATGGGTTATCCGGCGCTAACACTTGCGTGTGTCGCAGCGCCTCAATCGCCTCCAACGTTGGGGCCTGCTGTTGTCGAAGATTCCCACCGCCACCGACAGCGAAAGCTCGACGCAATTGGGCAACAAGCTGCCCCAGGTCATCTACCATAGAGACCAAGAACCAGAACGGACGGTTGATCCGAGGCGACGATAGCGCGGTCACGATTAATGGCCAGGCGTCATGCGCCGTCAGCCTCTCGCGATTTAACTCTTGGACAAGTTGATTGGGTCCCAATACCCACAAGTCGAGCAGAAAGCTCTCGGGTGGCACCTCTAGATGTCCCTCGTTCAGACGCCCATTCGCCGTGCCGACGTAGGCGTCGAACTGTCCGAGCACGTCCCCAAACGCCCGACGTAGGTGGTGAGGCGCTATCGGAAGCGCGTTCGCATCATTGGGCCGTACGGCGACCGCTAAGCCTTGGCCACCAGCATTTAGCCGATGAAACCGGACTGGGGCTGCGCGTTCGAGGGTCTGAAGTAAAAGGTTGATGTCATCGTTCGTTGGCGCCACTGCAGATCGGTCGAATGCGTCTAACCAATCGGGAGCTATCGCCGGAACTTCCGGAAGCACAAGAAACAAAGACCGCAGGGCGGCGCTCCGCTCCCCCAGCGTTTCAGCTTCGATGAAGCGACGTGCCAAATCATCGACAATGACATCGGTATCAAGACGGGTCTCCGGCGGGCGAGGACGTTGCTCGAGGTATGGTCGAACGCGGCTCGAACGCGCTAATAGGTTGTAGAAGGCAAGAACCTTCTGTGCCTGCATCATGGCGACGGCACGCGATGGACCTTGACCTGCATGAAGGCCCGCCGCACGCTCGCCAATGATGAGCGTGAATCCCTCTGTGGCCCTGTGGAGTTCTTGTCGGTGAGCGGCAGCATCTGGAAGTCCGTAAGTCAAGAACGATGCTCGTGGTGGCGGGGCTATCAGTAGAGCTCGAATATCTTGAAGCACTTCACGAGCAGACTTGAACTGGGTCCGGCTCGACATTAACGCATCTTCGCCCAATACCTGCACAAGTATGGCGGACAGAACTTGTTCAACTGCCACACCAATAAGCCCAGCAGATGCAGCGAACTGCGCGGCACCAACGCGGAGCTCCTGGCGCGCAGGCAACCCTAGCCCGACAAACGCTAAATGCAGCGCTTCCTGGCTAGCCTCGATGAGCCGGACACTGCTAGTTCGGAGGTATTGCGGCATCGGCGATTCGATATTTGTATATTGAGCGGATAGCGCACCCAACGGCCGCCACTCATTCACTTCCGCTTTTGGCAGATCGCGGCCGTTTGACTAAGCATAGCAGGTTGCCCAAGTTGAAAAATCGCGGATTGTCACGACAGCCCGCTGTCGACATTGCAGACATTTAGAATGGCATATCGTGCACGATATGGGCCGCTCTACGTATGCCGACTGTCGCCGCTATCGCTAAGGTTTCACGATCTTCTTCCAAACAGCCAGCTTATCGTCGAAAGACATATGAGCATAGGCTGGTGATGACGACGGCAATACGAGGGTTTCGAAGCCTGCCACCCCAAAGCGTTGTGCGGATTTTCCGGAGGTCTTACCGTTGAAGCAGACGCGGAAAAGCTGAGGGCTGTGCTGTAGCAAAACACCGAATTCGTTGGTCTGTGCCTGACGAATGGCAGCGTCCAGGCTTCCTTCACGTTCACAAGCAGCGATGGTGTCCCACAGGCCGATCTGGTGAGCAAGCAAGCGATCCAATCGGTCGTTGTAATCCATATCTGCAAGAGGCTCATTGGTCACTGCAGACATAAGCCGCCAGAATTGATTCCTAGGGTGGGCATAGTATCGCTTTGCCGAAAGCGAAGCCTCACCAGGAAAACTTCCAAGAATGACAATACGGGTTTGCTGATCAAGAATGGGAGGCAAGCCAACTAACATTGGGCAACCTTGCTTGATAGTAAGTTAAACGAAGCAATATTCGAAATGAACACTTCATCTCAGATTTTGACGATGTGGATAACTCCAGCGCCAGATTTCGCGCGGATTCAAGGCCCGTTTTAGATACACGCTGAACAAACCTCGTCGTGCATAAACACCTGAGCGTAGTACTGGGCGGCGGCGAGCGAGGCCGCGCCGGGAAAGCTGCCCAGCACGAGGATGCGCACGTCGGCATCGATGACCGGGGCAAGCCCGGTCAGGGTCGGGGAAGCTGCGGTCGTCATGCCCGCATTGTAGCGGCGCCGTGGAGGCGCCGCGTTCCCTTGCCTGCCCGCGCGCCGCAGTGACTCGGCGGCGCAGGCAAGGAGCGACCTTACTTCATCCAGACCGCGTAGTTGGTGCCGGAGGTCTGCAGCGTCCAGCCGGTGCCCGGGCTCCAGCTGTTCGGACCGATCTTCATCGCCAGCTGGCGCGTCCTGCCGGTGATGATCGCCGCGTACAGGCCCTGCGTGGCGGCCTGGATCGCGACCGGCGAGGTCGAATGCACGCCCGCCGTGCGGCGCGCCTGCATCAGCGCGCTGATCGGCGTCTTGAGGTTCCAGTTGTAGATGTGCGGGTAGTAGACCGTCGGGATGCCCGGATGGCTCAGGATGTAGGCGTAGCCCTGCATCACCGCGCCGCACGGCACCGGCCAGTGGTTCTGGCCCACGCCGCAGCTTTCCGAAGGACCGGTATCGTGGTTGTCGACGAAGGTCACCGCCATCGCCGGCCACCAGCCTACCGCGCCCTGCGGCTTGCCGGTGGAATCGCGCAGGCGCCAGTAATTCCCGTTGTGCAGCGCGTCGTTGAGCAGGCCCTTGGTCGTGAAGTCGAAGGCGCCGCAGCTGTTGCCGGTACCGTTGATCCAGTTCATGATCTGCTGGCGGTGGGCGTCGATGTTGTTCAGGTTGAGGTCGGTCCACAGCTCGCCCACGCAGAACTGGGCGTTGAAGGCGTTCGCATACTGCCCGGCGTACTGTGCGCCGAACCCCTTCACGTAATCGAAGCGCAGCCCGCTGAAGCCGACCGGTTTCAGGGTGTAGTTGAGCCAATTGATGATGCCGTTCTGGGTTTCGCCGACATTGGTATGGTCGATGTCGCGGCCGGCGTTGAAACCCGAGCCGGTATCCGCATTCCCGAGCCCGCAGTTGCATTCGTCGTTGTTCACGATCGTGTGGCGGGTCCAGTTCGGGTTGGTGAAATCGGACCAGCCGGTCGATCCGACACGGTGGTTGACCACGATATCGGCGACCGCATGGATGCCGTTATTGGTAAAGGCGCGCACCACGTTGGTCAGCTCGGCCGAGCTGCCGTAGCTGGAATTGAGGTTGTTCAGCTGGCGCGGCAGGTAGCCTTCCCTTGCCGCCGAATCCGACGACGGCGGGAACCACACATGGCTGAAGCCCATCGCCTTCAGGTCTGCCACATTATTGTGCAAGGTGTTGTACCAGTTCGGGTTGCTGTAACCGGCCGAGTTCCAGTGGAATCCCTGCAGCAGGACGGCTGAACTGTTGCCTGCCTGGGCCGGCGGCGTGGCCGCAGTGGCAGGCATCGACATCATGATGGTGCTTGCTGCAAGCACGGCTGCAACGCTTACTTTCTTCTTCATGTCTCCTCCGGGTTTTTGGTACGGATTGGTAATGAGGTCGTTCTGAGAAAGCGATAACAACAGTCAACAACCATGCTTAACGAGTAATTTGACTACCAAGAGAGCGGCCAAACCTCGTCAATACATGTGTGGACGGGGAAATTTTGGGTGTTAACTTTTTATGTGTCAATTGAATTCTTCCTAAACTCTGTAGTTTTGCTACCTCAGCAAAAAAAACGGCGGACGCTTGCGCGTACCGCCGTAAGGCACACGAATCGAATGAATGATCAGTTGCTTGCGAGCTTGGCTCCGCCCGGCTGGGACGCGTCCCAGCCACCGCCCAGCGCGCGGATCAGCGCCACCGTCGTCATCGCACGGTTGCCGCGCAATTGCACCGCCGTTCGTTCGACGGCAGCCAGGTTGCGCTGCGCATCCAGCAGTTCGAGGTAGCTGGAGCGGCCGGCATCGTACAGCTTCTGCGCCAGCTCGGCCGAGCGCCGCGCCGCCAGCTGCGCCGCGTCGATCTGCTCGGCCTGGCCTGCCAGGATGCGCAGGCCGGCCAGGTTGTCCTCGACCTCGGCGAACGCAACGAGCACGCTCTGGCGATAAGCGCCCACCGATTCCTCCAGCACCGCTTCGCTGCGTTCCACGTTCGCCCGGTTGCGGCCGCCGTCGATGAGCGGCATTGCGGTCAACAGGCCCAGCACCCAGGAGCGGCTGCTCCACCGGAACACGTCCGAGAACGCGCCGCCGACACCGCCACCCGCGGCGCTGATGGTCAGCGCCGGGAACATCGCGCCGCGCGCCACGCCGATACGGGCGTTCGACGCCTCCATCGCACGCTGCGCGGCCACGATGTCGGGACGGCGTTCGAGCAGCGCGGACGGCAAGCCGGCCGGAACCGCCGGCAGCGCCATCGAATCGCGCAGCGGATTGGCGCCGGCCACGAAGCTCGATGCCGGCTTGCCCAGCAGGACCGCAAGCGCATGCTCGGTGGTGGCGCGCTGGCGCTGCAGGCCGAGTGCCTCGGCGCGCGCCGTCGCCGCCTCAAGGCGGGCGCGCGACAGGTCGAACTCGCCGATGTCGCCCAGCTCGAAGCGGCGCTGGTTCACATTGACGCTTTCTTCGCGCAGGCGCACGGTGCGCGCCAGCGTGTCGAGTTCCGCATCGAGGGCGCGCAGCCGGAAATAGGTCTGCGCCACGTCCGCCTGCAGGGCCAGCAGCACAGAACGGTAGTTCGCCTCGCTCGTTGCCGCATCGCCGCGCGCTGCCGCCACACCCGCCGCCACGCGGCCGAACAGGTCGACTTCATAGCTGGCGCTGAGACTTGCCGTGTAAGTGCTTGCGGGTTGGGTGGACGTCCCCTGCGGCAGGTTCGCTTCCAGCGCCGACGGGCGGGCGCGCTGGGCGCCGACGCCGATACCCACCTGCGGCACGCGCTCCGCCCCGACGATGCCGGCGATGGCGCGCGCCTGCTTCACGCGGCTTGCCGCCACCGCCAGGTCGGCATTGTTGGCGCCGGCTTCCTCGACCAGCGCCGTCAGCGCCGGGTCGTTGAAAGCCAGCCACCATTGGCCGCGCGGCTGCGCTTCGGCCGGCTCTGCCTTCTTCCAGCGCGCGCCGTCGGCGCTTGTCAGCCCGGAAGCAGGCACCTGCGCTTCGCGGAATGCCGCCGGCGTCTCGACGGCCGGCTGCTTGAATGCCGGCGTGGCGCAGGCAGTCAGCAACAGCACCGCCAGCAGCGGGGCCACGCCCCTTGCGATCATGCTGTTCATGTCAATGCACTCCTTCCAGGCTGGCCGGCGCCTTCGCCACGACCGCCTTCTTGTCGAACCGTTTGCCCAGCGTACGCAGCAGGACGTAGAACACCGGCGTCAGGAACAGGCCGAAGAAGGTCACGCCCAGCATGCCGAAGAACACCGCCACGCCCATCGCATGGCGCATCTCGGCGCCGGCGCCGCTCGAGAACACCAGCGGCACCACACCCATGATGAAGGCGATCGAGGTCATCAGGATCGGGCGCAGGCGCAGGCGGGACGCTTCCAGCGCGGCCTCGACGACGCTGCGGCCGTGGTCCTCCAGCTCGCGCGCGAATTCCACGATCAGGATGGCGTTCTTCGAGGCCAAACCGACCAGCACGAACAACGCAATCTGCGTAAAGATGTTGTTGTCGCCGCCGGTCAGCTTCACGCCGGCGAGGGCGCACAGGATGGACATCGGCACGATCAGGATCACCGCCAGCGGCAGGGTCCAGCTTTCGTACTGCGCGGCCAGCACCAGGAACACCAGCAGCACGCACAGCGGGAACACGACAAGCATGGTGTTACCGGACAGGATTTCCTGGTAGGTCAGGTCGGTCCATTCGTAGGCGATTCCCTTCGGTAGCGTTTCCCTGGCCAGCTGTTCCATGATGGCCTGGGCCTGGCCCGAGGACACGCCCGGCGCCGGGCCGCCGTTGATATCGGCCGCCACATAGTTGTTGTAGCGCTGGACGCGGTCCGGGCCGTAGCTGTCCTTCACCCGCATCAGGCTGGACAGCGGGATCATCTCGCCCTTGTCGTTGCGCACCTTCAGCTGGGCGATCTGTTCGGGCTGCGAGCGGAACTGGGCGTCGGCCTGCACCCGCACCTGGTAGGTGCGCCCGAACTGGTTGAAATCGTTCACGTAGAGCGAACCGAGGTTCACCTGCAGGGTCTGGTAAATGGTCGCCAGCGGCACGCCGAGCTGCTTGGCTTTCACCCGGTCGACGTCCGCGAACAGCTGCGGCACGTTGATCTGGTAACTCGAGAACACGCCCGCCAGTTCCGGGGTGTCCCATGCCTTGGCCTGCAGCGCCTGCGTCGCCTTGTACAGCTCGTCGTAGCCGAGGTTGCCGCGGTCCTCCAGCATCATCTTGAAGCCGCCGGTCGTGCCCAGGCCGTTCACCGGGGGCGGCGGCAGCACCATCACGAAGGCATCCTGCACCGCGCCCATGCGCTTGTTGATCTCATGTGCGATGGCATCGGCCGACAGTTCCCTGGCCTTGCGTTCGCTGGTCGGCTTGAGCCCGACGAACACGATGCCCGCGTTCGGCGCATTGGTGAAACCGTTGATCGACAGGCCGGGAAAGGCGATCGAGGATTCCACGCCCGGAATCTCCCTGGCGATGGACGACATGCGGCGGATCACGGCGTCGGTGCGGTCGAGCGAGGCGGCGTCCGGCAACTGGGCAAAGCCGATCAGGTAACCCTTGTCCTGGGCCGGCACGAAGCCGGGCGGCACCGCCTTGAACATGAACATCGCGGCGACACCGAGCGCCAGGTACACGCCCAGGGTCGCGCTCTTGCGCCGCAAGACCGTCTTCACGCCGCCTTCGTAGCGCTGCGAGGAGCGGCCGAAGAAGCGGTTGAAGGCGGCAAAGAAACGGCCGAACAGCCTGTCCATCCAGCGCGTCAGCGCATCCTTCGGTGCATCGTGCGCCTTCAGCAGCGCAGCCGACAGCGCCGGCGCCAGTGTCAGGGAAACGAAGGCCGAGATCACGGTCGACATCGCGATGGTCAGGGCGAACTGGCGGTAGAACTGGCCGGTCAGGCCGGCGACGAAGGCGATCGGCACGAACACGGCGCACAGCACCAGGGCGATGGCGATGATCGGGCCGGACACTTCCTTCATGGCCTGGATGGTCGCGTCGTGCGGGCTCAATCCATTGCCGATGTTGCGCTCGACGTTTTCCACGACCACGATGGCGTCGTCGACCACGATGCCGATCGCCAGTACCAGGCCGAACAGCGACAGCGTGTTGATCGAAAAGCCGAACATCAGCATCACGGCAAACGTGCCCACCACCGAGACCGGCACGGCCAGCAAGGGGATGATCGAGGCGCGCCAGGTCTGCAGGAACACGATCACGACCAGCGCCACCAGCACCACGGCTTCGAGCAGGGTGTGGATGACGGAGTCGATCGACTGGCGCACGAACTGGGTGGGGTCGTACACGATGCTGTATTCGACGCCCTCCGGAAAGTCTTTCGAGAGCTCTTCCATCTTGGCGCGCACATCGCTCGACAGCTGCAGCGCGTTGGCGTTGGGCGCCTCGAAGATCGGGATCGCCACTGCCGACTTGTTGTTCAGCAGCGAACGCAGCGCATAGGAGCTGGACCCCATTTCCAGGCGCGCCACGTCCTTGAGCAGGGTGACGGCGCCGTCCTCGTTGGCCTTGACCACGATGTCGCCGAACTCCTCCACGCTCGACAGGCGGCCCTGGGTGTTGACGGTCAACTGGAACTGCGCGTCCTTGCTCGGGCCCTGGCCGACCACGCCGGCGGCGACCTGCACGTTCTGCTCGCGGATACTGGCGACCACGTCGCCGGCGGTCAGGTTGCGCGCAGCGACCTTTTGCGGATCGAGCCAGACGCGCATGGCGTAGTCGCCCGAGCCGAACAGCTGGACGTCACCCATGCCGTCCAGGCGCGCCAGCTGGTCCTTGATGTTCAGCACCGCGTAGTTGCGCAGGTACAGGTCGTCGTAGCGGCCGTCAGGCGAATTCAGGTGCACCACCATGGTCAGGTTCGGCGAACTTTTCACCGTGGTGACGCCGATCTGGCGCACCTCCTCGGGCAGGCGCGGCAGCGCACGCTGGACGCGGTTCTGCACCTGGCTCTCGGCGCGGTCGATGTCGGTGCCGATCGCGAAGGTCAGGGTCAGCGCCAGGGCGCCGTCCGAGGTGTTCTGCGAGCTCATGTAGAGCATGTCCTCGATGCCGTTGATCTGCTCTTCCAGCGGCGCGGCCACGGTTTCGGCGATCACCTTCGGGTTCGCGCCCGGGTACTGGGCGCGCACCACCACCGAAGGCGGCACGACCTCGGGATACTCGGATACCGGCAGCTGGAAGATCGAGATCAGGCCGCCCACGAAGACGATCACCGACAGCACGACCGCGAAGATCGGCTTGTCGACGAAGAAGCGGGAGAAATTCATGGTCTTACTCCTTGCCCGTGGTGTTCATGGCGACTTGCGCGCCCCCGGCCTTCGCCGCCGCGGCCGGGTCGGCATCCATCGCCACCATCTGCGGCGCGACCGGCGCCCCCGGACGCACGCGCTGCAGGCCGTTGACGACGATCTTCTCGCCGGGCTTGAGGCCCGAACGCACCACGCGCATGCCGTCGACGACCGGGCCGAGCGTGACGGGGCGGTATTCGGCCTTGCTGTCGGGACCGACCACCACGACGTACTTGCGGCTCTGGTCGGTGCCGACCGCGCGCTCGTTGATCACCACGGCCTTGCCGGCCACGCCGCTGCCGACCTGCACGCGGGCGAACAGGCCCGGGGCGAGCGCACGGTCGGCGTTGTCCAGGGTGGCGCGCATGCGCACGCTGCCGGTACGGGGGTCGAGCTGGTTGTCGACGAATTCGAGCCTGCCTTCGTGCGGGAAGCCTTCTTCATTGGTCAGTCCGACCTTGACGATGGCGGCCTGGCCGCGCTGGGCACGCGTGCCGACGCGCAGGTAGGTTTCTTCGTCGCCGTCGAAGCTGGCGTAGATGCGGTCGAGCGAGACCACCGAGGTCAGCACCGCGCTGGCGTCGACCAGGTTGCCGAGGGTGATCTCGGCTTTCGAGACGCGCCCGTCGATCGGCGCGGTGATCCGGGTGTAGGCCAGGTTCAGGCGCGCCGCCTCGAACTGGGCCTGGGCGGCTCTTGCGTTGGCGTCGAGCTCCTTCTGGGCGGCGGCTTTCTCGTCGAACTCGCGCTGGGCGATCGCCTTGTCCGCCAGGAGCCGCTCGGCGCGCTGCAGTTCCAGGCGCGCCAGGTCGGCGCGGGCACGGGCCGCACTCGCGGCCGCTCCGGCGCGGTCGGCTTCGGCCTGGTAGGGGCGCGGGTCGATCACGAACAGCACGTCCCCCTGCTTCACCTCGGCGCCCGGCCTGAAATGAACGGCGGTGATGTAGCCGCTCACGCGCGGGCGGATCTCGACCACCTCGACCGCTTCCAGCCTGCCCGAGAATTCCTGGGTCTCGGCGACCGGCTTTTCGATGACCACCGCTGCGGAGACCGGCGGCGCAGCGGGCGCCGCCGGCTCGGCCTTGCTGTTGGCATCGGCGCAGCCCGTCAAGACCGCGCCCGCCAGGCCCGCGGCCGCAAGCAGTCCCACGAGCGTGTTGACTGTGCCCATCCGTCGTTGTTGGTTGTTCATGATGAACCTTTCTTATGATGACAAACTAAGAGACAAAACCATCCCTGTCGCAGCCGGAACGGGGCCGGATGCGAGGATAAAAGGGGGCCTGTCCGCGCCCGTGGGCGTGGCGGCCGGATTCCTGACTGGGTTATCGGGAGCGGAGCGTTCCGCTCAGTGCGCGCGACCTGGCACCGGCGTCAATGCCGACATCGGCAGCGCATGGCGCGAGGGTGGCCGGGCGGTGCGGCTGTGTGCGCGTTTGCATGCGAATGCGTCATGGCTCACCTCTCTTGAAAAACTCCCTCACGTCGCCGTGGCGACGGGTCTTGGGAAAAACAGGGCCTCCCCGCGCCACAAGGCGCGGTAACACAGGAGACAGCGATTGTTCGGGTACTGCTGGCCGGTCAGCGGTCCAGCCCTGCAAGGAAGTTGGCGATCTCCGCCAGCGCGTGCACCTTGCATGCACATTCGTTGCGTCCTCCCGGCTCCACCAGCGGCGCCGGCGGCATGCGCCGCACCGTGGTGCGCACCCCGGCATTGATGAGTTTTGCGCCGTATTGTTCGGCCTCGTCGCACAATGGATCATCCTCGGCCGAAAGGATCAGGGCCGGCGGCAGGTTCTTCAGGCGCGTCGAGCGCAGCGGCGAGGCGTACGGATGCGCGCGGTCGGCCGCATGCGGCAGGTAGCCGCGGTAGGCCTCGGCGCAGCTGCTGGTCACTCTTTCGCGGTCGGGGCACTGGTTCATCTGGCGCATCGAGCAGGTCGACAGGCCGGGATCGAGCATCGGCATGATCAGGATCTGGCCGGCCAGCTTGGGCGCGGCGCGGTCGCGCGCCATCAGCCCGCACACGGCCGCCAGGTTGGCGCCCGCCTCGATGCCGGCCACCACCAGCTTCTTGCCGGACCAGCCGAGCCTTGCCTTGTTCTTCGTCGTCCACAGCAGCACCGCGTGCGCGTCTTCCACCGCCGCCGGGAAGGGTTTTACGGTGGCCAGCGTGTAATTCGATGCCAGCACGGCGCGCTCGTCGTTGCACTGCGCCAGGTGACGCAGGAACTCGTCCGCCTCCTGCAGGTCGCCCGAGACGAAGCCGCCGCCATGGAAGAAGACGACGAGGGTGTCGCGCTTGGCAGGGGTGCCGGCCGCAGCCCTGGACACCCCATTGGCGACATACAGCCGGGCTGCCAGCGGACCGTCCGCACCACCGACTTCGAGCTCGCGCACCTCGACCGCGCTCGCGCCGACGTCTTCCAGTACCGCGCTCATGGACGGCCTCCTTTCGGCGCCGCGGCCCAGCGTTCGGCATCGTTCCCTTCACAGGGTGTGCCGCACTGCATCTCGACCTGCATCGAGAGCGCCTTCAGGCCGCGCGCTTCGGCGCCGGCAGCCCGCGAATAGGCGTCTGTTCCCAGCAGGCCCGCCAGCGCAAGCCCGCTGAGGGCGACCGCGACCGTGGTGAAGATTCCGTCCCGCATGCTCATGACCGGCTCCGTATGTTGTCTTTTTGTTGCGATGCACACACTATAGTCTTCAACTACAATCGGATAAAGATGGCAATACCGAATAGATTATTCAGGTTTGCCGAACAATAACGAGATTTCTGAAGGAGGCCGTGCCATGAACAAGCTCCAGGCAATGGAAGTGTTCATCCAGGTCGTCGACTGCGGCAGCTTCACCAAGGCGGCCGACATGCTGAACCTGCCCAAGGCAACCGTCTCGACACTGATCCAGACGCTCGAATCGACGCTGGCCGTCAAACTGCTGCACCGCACCACGCGCCAGGTGATGATCACCTCGGACGGCGCGGCCTATTACGAGCGCTGCGTGCAGATCCTGGCGGACGTGCGCGACGCCGAGGAATCGCTGTCGCGCCACCGCCTTAGTCCCGGCGGGCGGCTGCGCGTGGATACGCCCACCGGCCTGGCATCGGAAATCCTGATTCCCGCCCTTCCCGCCTTCTTCGAGCGCTACCCGGACATCACCCTGGAACTGGGCAGTACCGACCGCCCAGTCGACCTGGTCGAGGAAGGCGTGGACTGCGCGGTGCGTGGCGGCGAACTGTTCGACCCGAACCTGATCGCGCGCCGCATCGGCGTGATCAACTTTCTCACCGCCGCCTCCCCCGGCTATATCGCACGCCATGGCATGCCGCAGCACCCGCGCGAGCTCGACCGTCACCGCTGCGTCAACTACTTCTCGGCCAAGACCGGCAAGATCTCCAAGTGGGACTTCACGCGCGACGGCGAGCGCATCGAGGTGGCCCTGCCCGGCACGATCGCCCTGAACGACTCGAACGCCTATGTGCATGCGGGCCTGGCCGGCCTGGGCATCATCAACATCACGGACTACCTGCTGGACCAGCACATTGCCGCCGGCCGCATGGTGCAGCTGCTGCCGGAGTGGCATGTCGACCCGCTGCCGGTCCATATCGTCTACCCGCAGAACCGCCACCTCTCGGCCAAGGTGCGCGTCTTCGTCGAATGGATTTCCGAGCTGTTCGCCAACCACCCGAACCTGCGCCTGCAGGCGCCGCGGGCGGCAGCGCCTGCAGCGCAAATACAGGAGGAGACGGTGTAGAATCGGTCAAAAAACGTCGACCACGACATCAAAGCCGGAGACACCCATGGAACACCGTTCGCAACCACGCCACATCGATATCCTGCTGGCGCGCTACGCCGAAAGCCACCGCAACCACACCAACGAGATCATCCACTTCGTGTGCATCCCGCTGATCGTCCTGAGCCTGCTCGGCATCCTGTGGGCGATCCATCCGCTGGTGGCGGTGGCGACGACGCTCGCCTCGCTCTATTACTACACGAAGCTGTCGCGCCAGTTCGCGGTCGGCATGGGCGTCATGAGCGCCGTGATGCTCGGCCTGCTCGCGCTGCTGCCCGACATGACCGTGCTGCCGGTGTCGATCGCGATCTTCGTGGTGGCCTGGATCGGCCAGTTCATCGGCCACAAGATCGAAGGCAAGAAGCCTTCATTCTTCGAGGACCTGCGCTTCCTGCTCATCGGGCCGCTGTTCGTGCTGTCGTTCCTGTACCGCCGCATGAAGCTCGCGTATTAGCGTAGGGTGCACGGCTTGTCCGCCCACCCTACGAGAACCGGCGCATCGCACGTGCGGGAAAATGCGGGAGCACGTATACTCCCGCGATGCCTTCTTCCGTCCTCTTCACCGTCGCCTCGCTGATCTGGGGCTCGACCTTCTTCGCCATCACCTTGCAACTGGGCGAAGCACCGCCCGCCGTTTCGGTGGCCTATCGCTTCTTCCTCGCCGCCGCCACCTTGTTCGCGATCTGCCTGGTGCGGCGCGACCGCCTGTCGCTGCCGCTGCGCGCCCACAAGTGGATTGCGCTGCAGGGTATCCTCACCTTCTGCATCTCCTACCTGTGTACCTACGAATCCGAGCAGTACGTCGTCTCGGGCCTGGTGGCGGTGGTGTTCGCGCTGATGGTGTTCTGGACGCCGCTCCTGAGCAGCCTGTTCTTCGGCACCGGCATCAGCCGGCGCACCATCGGCTGCGGCGTGGTCGCATTCGCCGGTGTCGCCCTGCTGTTCTGGCATTCGATCGGCGAGGCATGGGCCGATTACCAGCTTGGTGGCAGTCCCAAGTTCATCGCCGGCGTGATCCTGGCGCTGGCCGCGACCATCGCCAGTTCGGCCGGCAGCATCGTGGTCACCAAGGTGAAGGAACAGTGCGACAACCTGCCGCTGACGATGGCCTGGTCGATGTTGTGGGGTGCTTCGCTGGTCACCGTGTGGTCGCTGCTGCATGGCGACAGTTTCGTGCTGCCCGCCAGCGTGACCTACTGGGCCGGCCTGGTGTACCTGTCGATTTTCGGTTCCGTCATCGCCTTCTTCGCCTATTTCACGCTCATCAACCGCATCGGCGCCCAGAAGACCGTGTACATCGGCGTCATCACGCCGGTGCTGTCGGTGCTGCTGTCGATCCAGCTCGAAGGCTACCGTCCTGGCGCGCTCGAATTCGCCGGCATGATCCTGTGCCTGGCCAGCGTGGCCTGGGCCCTGCGCGCACCCGCGGCCAAACCGGTGCAATCCGCGAACCTGAACAATCCACTCGAAACACCATGACCACTTTTTCCATCCGTCCCGCCACCCCGCAAGATGTCGCCCATATCCATTCGATGATCGTGGAGCTGGCCGTGTTCGAAAAGCTCGAGCACCTGGTGGTTGCCACCGAAGCCCTGCTGCACGAAGGCCTGTTCGGGGCGCGCCCGTCGTGCGAGGCTATCATCGGCGAGGAAGACGGCGAAGTGGTGTGCTTCGCGCTGTTCTTCCATAACTTCTCGACCTTCCTGACCAAAAAGGGCTTGTACCTGGAAGACCTGTATGTGCGCCAGTCGCACCGCGGCAAGGGCTACGGCACCCAGATGCTGACCCGCCTCGCGCAGATCGCCGTCGAGCGCCAGTGCGGCCGCTTCGAATGGTCGGTACTGGACTGGAACGAGCCGGCGATCCAGTTCTACAAGGCGATGGGCGCCGATATCCTGCCCGACTGGCGCACCTGCCGCCTTACCGGCGACACCCTCGACGCGTTGGCCGCGCGCCGCGCCTGACGCAACCCGGGACGACGCAAGGCGTTCAGCGAACGCACAAAGAAAAACCCACGGGCCGGAAGGCGCCGTGGGCGAACCCATTTTCATCAAATGGGGAGGGGAGATGATGAATCACACGCTTCAGACTATAGGTGTGGATCCTTAATAATCAATTAAGCCTTACAACTGGTTACGGTTGTTACTGCTTGTTTTTACTGCCGTTAAGCTCATCATTCCCCAGTGGGAATTTGGCGATTTGACGCCGCTCAAGGACAACGGATTCAGCTGTAGAGAGATTGTGCATGCGTAACGGATACGGGCCCCGCGGTACCCGCCACGCAGCATTCACGCGTCGCTGTTAGGCAGCACCGGGCGTGATGTGCGGCGGCCGGACGATCCCGCCGTTCACCACGGCGCGGCAAGGATTGAAGCCCATTGCATAGGCCAGGTCGGCCGGGCGGGCGATGTCCCACAGTGCCAGGTCGGCGCGCTTGCCTGCTTCGAGCGTGCCGATCTCGGCATGCAGGCCGAGCGCGCGCGCGGCGTGGCTGGTCGCGCCCAGCAAGGCTTCCTGCGGCGTGAGGCGCCACAAGGTACAGGCCATGTTCATTGCCAGCAGCAGGGAGGTCATCGGCGAGGTGCCGGGGTTGCAGTCGGTGGCAACCGCCATCGGCACGCCCGCCTCGCGCAACGCGGCGATCGGCGGCGGCGTGGTCTCGCGCAGGAAGTAGTAGGCACCCGGCAGCAACACCGCCACGGTGCCCGCGCGCGCCATGGCATCGATGCCGGCCGGGGTCAGGTACTCGAGATGGTCGGCCGACAGCCCCCCATGGCGCGCCACCAGTTCGGCGCCCCCCTGGTCCGACAGTTGCTCGGCATGCAGCTTCACCGGCAGCCCGAGCGCCCGTGCAGCGGCGAACACCCGTTCAGTCTGTGCATTGGTGAAACCGATCCGTTCGCAGAAGGCGTCCACCGCGTCGACCAGGCCCAGCGCGGCAAGCCGCGGCAGCATGTCGGCGCACAGTGCGTCCACGTAGTCGTCGGCGCGTCCGGCGAATTCCGGCGGCAGCGCATGCGCACCGAGGAAGGTCGTGGCGACGCGCACCGGCAGCCGCTGCGCCACCTGGCGCGCCGCGCGCAGCATGCGCTCCTCGGCCGCGAACTCGAGCCCGTAGCCCGACTTGATCTCGAGCGTGGTGACGCCTTCGGCCAACAGGGCCGCCACGCGCGGCAGGCTCTGGGCCAGCAGCGCGTCCACATCCGCTTCGCGCGTGGCGCGCACGGTGGACATGATGCCGCCGCCCTGGCGCGCGATGTCTTCGTAGCTGGCGCCGTTCAGGCGCGCTTCCCATTCGTTGCTGCGGTTGCCGGCATGGACGATGTGCGTGTGGCAGTCGACCAGGCCCGGCGTCATCCAGGCGCCGCCGCAATCGTGCGTTGCCGCTGCCGCCGGCGCGTCGCGGCGTGCGCCCAGCCAGGCGATGCGGCCGTCCTTGACGGCCAGCGCCGCATCCTCGAGCGCGCCATAGCCGTCCGCCGCCGTCGCCACCATCGTGGCCAGCTTCACGTTGGTGAACAGCAGGTCCGCCGCTTCACTCATAGGATTCCTCGTCCTCTTCCTCGTTGTGGTACCAGATGTCGACGATGAAGATCATGCCCTGCCCCGCTTCGAGCTTCCACACCGAGCCCGGATCGAGCAGCACCGCATCGAAGCGCACCAGGCCGATGCGCTCCTTCTCGTTGCGCAGCTCGAGGGCGTCGCCTTCGGCCAGGAACAGCACGGTCACGTCGGCGCGCGCGACAAAAGTAGAGGCGCCGGACAGGCGGCGGCGCCCGAAGGTGTGGTAGCAGCGGTCGCTGCGCGTCATCGCATTGAAGTCGGTGCTGCCGCCCCGGTTGAGCTTTGCCAGGACCGTCGAGCTGCCGTCGAAGGCGACGACCGGGTCGAGCTCGGTCACGAGCGTCGGCTCGCCGTCGATCTCCAGCTGCATGCCATGGCCCTCGACCAGCGCCAGCGTGCGGTCCACGCCCGGAAACTGCGAGAAGGCGCCATCCTTTTCGATGGTGGCCAGGCTCACGCGCCAGTCGAAATCCTCGAAGCCGGCATCCGGCGGGCCGATGGCGATCTCGGTCGTGCTGCCGCCGCCGTTCTTCCACGGCACCGGCGACAGTCCTGCGAAGGGAATCAATACGGTCATGTGCCTGCCTCACTCGATTCACGTAACTGCTGCATGGCCTGCCGGTAGCGCCGGGCGATCGCGTCCTGGGCCATGTGGCGGCCTGCCTGCACTACCCAGCGCCCGCCGCACAGCACGTCGCGCACCAGGTTGTCGTTACCGCAGAACAGGAAGCGGCCGAGCACGTCCTCGTCGAGCGCTCCCTCCAGGTTCGGATGCGTCCCGTCCAGCACCAGCAGGTCCGCGCGGCGCCCCTCTTCCAGCGCGCCGACCTTGCGGCCGGTGGCCTGGGCGCCGCCGCGCAGCGCGCCCTGCCACAGGTACTGGCCGACGTCGCGCTGTTCGGGCGTGAAAGCGATGTTGCGGCGCTGGTGCACCAGGCGCTGGCCGTATTCCAGCCAGCGCAATTCCTCGACCGGGCTTTGCGACACGTGGCTGTCGCTGCCGATGCCGAAGCGCCCGCCCGCCTCGATGAAGGACTGCAGCGGGAACACGCCATCGCCCAGGTTGGCCTCGGTGGTCGGGCACAGGCCGGCCACGGCGCCGCTGCGTGCGAGCGCCGCTGTTTCGTCGCCGGTCAGGTGGGTCGCATGCACCAGGCACCAGCGCGCGTCGATTTCCACCTGGTCCATCAGCCAGGCGACCGGGCGCCGGCCCGAAAACGCGATGCTCTGCTCGACTTCGCCCTGCTGCTCGGCGATGTGGATGTGCAGGGGACGTTCCGGCGCCAGGGCCGCGGCCAGTTCGCGCACCTGGGCAATCGTCGCGGCGCGCAGGGAATGCGGCGCCGCCCCGACTTCGAGCTGCCCGCCGCGCAGCGGACCGAGTGCGTCCACGATGGACAAAATGTCGTCGACATCCGTACGGAAGCGCCGCTGCTCCGGACGCAGCGGCTGCTCGCCGAAGCCGGCATGGCTGTACAGCACCGGCAGCAGGGTCAGTCCCATGCCGGTGGCCTGGCCGGCCGCGGCCACGCGCTCGGCGGTTTCGGCGGGCCGCGCATAGGTCTCGCCATCCGGGCCGCGCTGCAGGTAGTGGAACTCGCATACCGATGTATAGCCGTGGCGCAGGCATTCCGAGAACAGCTGGGCGGCGATGGCCTCGATCTGTTCAGGGGTGATGCGGGCGGCGAAGCGGTACATCAGGTCGCGCCAGGTCCAGAAGCTGTCCGGCCCGCAGTTCGGGCCAGGCGCGGCGCGTTCGGTCAGCCCGCCCAGCGCGCGCTGGAAGGCGTGCGAGTGCAGGTTGACCATCCCCGGCAGCACGTAGTCGGCACGCGCGACGGCCAGCGGCGGCGCGGCCTGCGCTTCCACGCGGGTCAGGTCGCCGTGCGCGTTCCATTCGAGCAGCACGTCGCGCCGCCAGCCCTCCGGCAGCAAGGCATGACGTGCGAACAGGGCCCTCATGCCCGCACCCGCTCGGTTGCCCACCCTGCGGCGGAGCGGATCATTTCCTTCAGCAGCGGCTGCACCTCGGCCGCGACCTCGGGCCGGTATTCGAACGGCGCTTGCTCGTTCATGTACAGGCACTGGCACATCTCGAGCTGGATCGCATGGACATCGTCCCGCGGCCGGCCGTAATGGCGCGTGATGTGGCCGCCCTTGAAGCGGCCGTTGACGGCGATGCTGAAGCGGTCCTGCTCACGCGCCACGCCGACGATCGCTTGTTCCAGCCCCGGCGCGCAGGAGCTGCCGTCGGCGGTGCCGAAGTTCAGGTCCGGCAGCCTGCCCTCGAAGAAGCGCGGCACCCTCGATGCGATCGAATGCGCGTCCCACAGCACCACCCGGCCGAATTGCGCCTTCAGGCGGTCGAGCTCGGCCCGCAGCTGTGCGTGGTAAGGCATCCAGTAGCGCTCCAGCCTGCGCTTCACCTCGGCCTCGTCGGGCAGCCTGCCCGGCAGGTACAGGCTCTCGCGGCCGAAGGTGTCGACCGGGCACAGCCCCGTCGTGTCCATCCCGGGATACAGGTTGGTATTCTCCGGCGGGCGGTTCAGGTCGATCAGGTAGCGCGACCAGCGCGCCGAGATGGTCGACGCCCCCATCTCTTCCAGGAAGCCGTACAGTTCGGGCAGGTGCCAGTCGGTATCCGCGCGCGCCGTGGCGCACGGTGCCATCGTGCTTGCCACCTCGTCCGGGATGTCGGTGCCCGCATGGGGCATCGACACCAGGATGGGAAGCCTGCCTGCCTTGAACCGGAAATCCATTGCCTCTCCTGTGTAGGGTTAAGGATGCAACATTAAGCATGTAACGTTAAGGATGTAATACCGCGAACAGTTCCTTGCACGAGGCCGACAGCTCGCCGTCCACGACCATCTGGCGCGCGGCCTCGATGTCCGGGGCGAAGAAGCGGTCGGCGTCGTACGGCGCCACCCGCGCACGCAGTTGGGCGTGAACATGCTCGAGGTGCGCCGAGCTTTGCAGCGGACGGTGGAACTCGATGCCCTGCGCCGCCGCCAGCAGTTCGATGCCGACGATGACCGACGTATTGTGCGCCATCTGGGCCAGACGGCGCGCCGCGAAGGTGGCCATGCTGACGTGGTCTTCCTGGTTGGCCGAGGTCGGCAGGCTGTCGACGCTGGCCGGGTGCGCCAGGGACTTGTTTTCCGAGGCCAGCGCGGCGGCGGTGACGTGGGCGATCATGAAGCCGGAATTCAGGCCCGGCTCGCGCACCAGGAAGGCCGGCAGGCCGGACAGGTTGGCGTCGATCAGCAGCGCGATGCGGCGTTCGGACAGCGCGCCGATCTCGGCGATCGCCAGCGCCAGGGTGTCGGCGGCAAAGGCGACCGGCTCGGCGTGGAAGTTGCCGCCCGAGATGATCGCACCGTCCTCGGGAGCGCCCGCCGCGGGGAACAGGAGCGGGTTGTCGGTGACCGCGTTCGACTCGATCAGGAGGGTGCGGCCGGCATTGGCGATCAGGTCCATCACGGCGCCCATCACCTGCGGCTGGCAGCGCAGGCTGTACGGGTCCTGCACGCGTTCGTCGCCCACCAGGTGCGAAGCGCGAATGGCGCTGCCCTTGACCAGTTCGCGGTAGATGCCAGCCGCGGCGATCTGGCCCGGCTGGCCGCGCACCGCATGGATGCGGGCATCGAAAGGCGCGTCGCTGCCGCGCGCGGCATCGACCGACAGCGCGCCGGCCACCATGCCCGCTTCCAGCACGCGCTCGGCCATGAACAGGCCGTGCAGGGCCAGCGCGGTCGAGACCTGGGTGCCGTTGATGAGCGCCAGACCCTCCTTGGCGGCCAGGGTCACCGGTTCGATGCCGGCGGCGCGCAGCGCCTCTGCTGCGTCCACCAGTTCGCCCTTGTAGCGTACCGGGCCCACGCCCAGCATCGCCAGCGTCATGTGCGCCAGCGGCGCCAGGTCGCCCGAGGCGCCGACCGAACCTTGCGCCGGGATCGCCGGCATGATGCCCGCGTTGTACAGGGCCAGCAGGGTCTCGATGATCAGCGGACGCACGCCGGAGTAGCCGCGCGCCAGGCTGCCGATCTTGGTCAGCAGGATCAGGCGCACGACGGCGTCCGACAGCAGCTCGCCGGTGCCCACTGCATGCGACAGGATCAGGTTGCGCTGCAGCGCCGCCAGCTGGTCGTTCGGGATGTGGGCCTTGGCCAGGATGCCGAAGCCGGTGTTGATGCCGTAGGCCGGGTCGCCCTTGGCCGTGATCCGGTCGACCAGGGCGCAGGACGCCTCGACCGCTGCCCACGCTTCGGATGCGAGGGCGAGCGGCACGGGGCCGGCCCAGACGGCGCGCAGGTCGCGCAGGGCCAGCTGGCCGGGTTGCAGGGTGATGCCTTGATGCGAATTGTTCATGCTTGGTACCTGGCTAAATGCCTTACTTGATCATCGGGAGGTTCAGGCCATTGCGCTTGGCCGTGTCGATTGCGCTTTCGTAGCCGGCATCCGCGTGGCGCATCACGCCCGAGCCGCTGTCGTTGACCAGCACGCGCGCCAGGCGTTTCGCGGCCGCGTCGGTACCATCGGCAACGATGACGACGCCCGAGTGCTGCGAGTAGCCCATGCCGACGCCGCCGCCGTGGTGCAGCGACACCCAGGTGGCGCCGCCCGCCGTATTGAGCAGGGCGTTCAGGAGCGGCCAGTCCGACACCGCGTCGGTGCCGTCGCGCATGGCCTCGGTTTCGCGGTTCGGGCTCGCCACCGAGCCGGTGTCGAGGTGGTCGCGGCCGATCACGATCGGCGCCTTCAGCTCGCCCGTGCGCACCATTTCGTTGAAGGCCAGGCCGGCCAGGTGGCGCTCGCCCAGGCCCAGCCAGCAGATGCGCGCCGGCAGGCCCTGGAAGGCAATGCGTTCGCGCGCCATGTCGAGCCAGCGGTGCACCCGCGCGTGGTGCGGGAACAGCTCCTTGATCTTGGCGTCGGTTTTATGGATGTCTTCCGGGTCCCCCGACAGCGCCACCCAGCGGAACGGGCCGCGCCCTTCGCAGAACTGCGGACGGATGTAGGCCGGCACGAAACCCGGGAAGTCGAAGGCGTTCTCGACACCCTCGTCCTTGGCCACCTGGCGGATGTTGTTGCCGTAGTCGACGGCGTGGGCGCCCATGGCCTTGAAGTCGAGGATGGCGCGCACGTGCACGGCGCAGGATGCCGCCGCCGCGCTCTTGAGACGCGCATGCTGGGCCGGGTCCTGCTGGGCGGCCTTCCACTCCTCGACGCTCCAGCCGGAAGGCAGGTAGCCGTTGATCAGGTCGTGGGCCGAGGTCTGGTCGGTGACCAGGTCGGGCACCATGCCCCCGGCTTTGGCTCGGCGCACCAGTTCCGGCAGCACGTCGGCCGCATTGCCGAGCAGGCCGATGGAAACGGCTTCGCGTTTGCCGGTATGCTCCTTGACCATCGCCAGCGCCTCGTCGATATCCTTCGCCTGCTTGTCGAGGTAGCGGGTGCGCAGGCGGAAGTCGATGCTGCTCTGCTGGCATTCGATGTTCAGCGAGACCGCGCCGGCAAAGGTCGCGGCCAGCGGCTGCGCGCCGCCCATGCCGCCCAGGCCGGCGGTAAGGATCCAGCGGCCCGCCATGTCGCCGCCGAAGTGCTGGCGGCCGGCTTCGGCGAAGGTTTCGTAGGTGCCCTGCACGATACCCTGCGTGCCGATGTAGATCCAGCTGCCTGCCGTCATCTGGCCGTACATGAACAGGCCCTTGCGGTCCAGCTCATTGAAGTGCTCCCAGTCGGCCCACTTGGGCACCAGGTTGGAGTTCGCCAGCAGCACGCGCGGCGCGTCCGCATGGGTGCGGAAAACGCCGACCGGCTTGCCGGACTGGATCAGGAGGGTTTCGTCGTCTTCCAGTGCGCGCAGCGAAGCCAGGATCTGGTCATAGCACTCCCAGTTGCGCGCGGCGCGGCCGATGCCGCCGTAGACCACGAGCGCCTGCGGGTTCTCCGCGACCTCGGCGTCGAGATTGTTCTGGATCATGCGGTAGGCGGCTTCGGTCAGCCAGCTCTTGCAGGCGAGTTCGCTGCCGCGTGGCGCGCGGATCACGCGCGATGGATCGAAGCGGGGGTCAATGGGCATCGGTGAGTTCATGGCGGCTCCTGGGTTGGAAATGGCGCGCGTGAAGTCCGCGCACCATGTGCAGCAATGAGTCTAGGTTGTCTATACAACCAAGTCAATCCATTTGTTCGACTGCCTTGATGCCTTTGTAGGGTGGCCGGCTCCGCCGGCCACCCTGCAGCGTCCGTCGACGCATCCGTACCGACCGGATCACTTCTTGAATACCTGCTTCCCGCCCACCCAGGTCTCCAGCACGCCGGTCTTGAAGATGTCGTAGGTCGGCATGCGGAACAGGTCGCGGTCGATCACGATGAAGTCGGCGTGCTTGCCCGGCTCCAGCGAGCCGACGCTGTTCTCCCGGTGGCCGGCATAGGCCGCATCCAGCGTGAAGCAGCGGAAGGCTTCCTTGAGCGACATCGCCTGGTCCGGGTACCAGCCCGCCACCGGCTGGCCTGCGTGGTCCATGCGGGTGACGGCGGCGTGGATGCCGAAGAAGGGGTTCGGCGACTCCACCGGGAAGTCCGAACCGCAGGCGATGCGCGAACCCTGGCGCAGGAAGCTGCGCCAGGCATAGGCGCCCTTGATGCGCTCCGGGCCGACGCGGCTCTCGGCCATGTTCTTGTCCGAGGTCGCATGGGTCGGCTGCATCGACGGGATGATGCCGATCGCCTTGAAGCGCGGGATGTCCGCGATCGACACGACCTGTGCGTGCTCGATGCGGTGGCGCTGGGCGGCACTCTTGGTGGCTGCGACGCGCTTCTGGTAGATGTCGAGGAGCTGCTTGTTGCCGGCGTCGCCGATGGCATGCACATTCAGCTGGTAGCCCTTGCGCATGGCCTTGGTCATCATGGCGTCCATCTGCGCGGTCTTGAAGAACAGCAGGCCGTGCGAATGCGGCTCGTCGCTGTAGGGCTTGATCAGCGCGGCGCCGCGGCTGCCCAGCGCGCCGTCCGAGTAAAGCTTCACGGCGCGCAGCGCGTACACGCCGTCGCCATAATCGAGGAGCGGGCCGTTTTTTGCCAACTGGTCAAAATCCTTGTCGGTACCGCCGATCATGCCGTAGACGCGCGCGGTGAGCTTGCCGCTGTCGGCGTAGGCACGGTACAAGCGGTCTTCCGCCACGCCGACGCCGGCATCGTGCACGCTGGTCAGGCCGACGCGCGCCAGTTCCTGCAGCGAGCGCTCCAGCATGGCGCGCCCTTCGGCCTCGGTTTGCGCCGGCATCACCTTGGTGACGAGTTCCTGCGCCGCGTCGATCAGCACGCCGGTGGCATCGCCGTTCGCGTCGCGCACGATCTTGCCGCCGGCCGGGTCCGGGGTGGTCCTGGTGATGCCGGCCAGCGCCAGCGTGCGGCTGTTGGCCCAGCCCGCGTGGCCGTCCACGCGTTCCAGCCATACCGGGCGATCGGACACGACGGCATCCAGTTCCGCGGCGGTCGGGAAGCGGCCCAGCTTCCAGTTTTCCTGGTTCCAGCCACGGCCGCGGATCCACGCATGGCCGGCGTTCGCCTTCGCATACGCCGCGATGGTGCGCGTCGCGTCCTGCAAGGACGTGGTGGCCGACAGGTCGAGCTGGGTCAGTTGCTGGCCCAGGCCGAACACGTGGCCGTGGGCGTCGACCAGGCCCGGCAGCACGGTACGGCCCTGCATGTCCACCTGGCGCGCGCCCGGCGCTTTCGCCGTCACCTCGGCGGCGCTGCCGACTGCGGTGATGCGGCCCTTGTCGTCGAAGGCCAGTGCGCTGAACTGCACCAGGTCGCCCTTGCTGTTCAGGGTATAGCCGTTGGCATTGGTGATGACCGTGTCGGCATGGGCGACCGGCAGGACGCCGAGGGCGGCCAGGACGATCAGGGAAGACAAGGGATTCTTACGCGCGCGCATTCGTTCGTTTCTCCGTTTTTTGTGTGGGTGTCCGCGCTTCGTGGGCGCGGCACCGGGAAGTGTATAGGAATGCAGGCGAGGGGCAAAGCTTGCCCATGACGCGCAACGAAGATGGTCCCGAATGTGCCAGCCGCGGCGTCACCGTCCGGCCTCGCGGTCGAGCAGCGTGCGCTTGCGCTCGATGCCCCAGCGGTAGCCGGACAGCGCACCGTCGAGGCGCACCACGCGGTGGCAGGGAATCGCCACCGCCACCGGATTCGCCGCGCAGGCGCCGGCCACGGCGCGTGCCCCGCCGGGCAGGCCGACGCGCTCGGCCAGCTCCGCATAGCTGACGGTGGAACCGGCCGGGATGGCGCGCAGCGCTTCCCACACGCGGCGCTGGAAGGCGGTGCCGCGTACGTCGAGCGGCAGGTCGAGCCCGATGCGCGGCGCTTCCACGAAAGCGAGCACCTGCGCCACCGTGCGCTCGAAGCCGGGCTCGGCGCCGACCAGGTCGGCACGCGGGAACCGCTCCTGCAAGTCGCGCAGGAGCGGTTCCGGTTCGTCGCCGATCAGGATCGCGCAGATGCCGCGCGGCGTGCTCGCCACCAGGATCGCGCCGAGCGAGCACGCCGCGACGGCGAAGCGGATGGTCTCGCCCCGTCCGCCCGCGCGGTAGCGCCCCGGCGTCATCCCCAGCGTGTCGGCACTGGCTTCGTACAGGCGCCCGCTCGACCCGTAGCCGGCCTCGTACAGCGCATCGGTGACGCTCGCTGCCGTTGCCAGCCCGTGCTGCAGGCGTGCCGTGCGGCGCGCGCCGGCGTAGGCTTTCGGCGTGATGCCGGTATGCGCCTTGAAGATGCGGTGGAAGTGGAAGCGGCTGATGCCCACGGCCTGCGCCAGGCTGTCCAGGCACGGGGCCTGGTCGGACGAAGCCGCGGCCTCGTCGATGAGGCGGCAGGCCTGCGCCACCGCGGCGGCCTGGCGCTCGGCCAGGGGCGGCAGCGCCGGCTCGCAGCGCCGGCAGGGGCGGAAACCCGCGCCTTCCGCTTCCGCGCAACTGGCGTGGAAGGCGACATTGGCGCGCAGCGCCGTGCGCGACGGGCACGAGGGCCGGCAGTACACGCCGGTGCTGCGCACCGAATAGTAGAACTGGCCGTCGGCGTCGCGGTCGCGGCGCTGCACGGCGGCCCAGCGCGCTTCGTCGGTGTCGTACAAGCTGGTCATGGCGTCCATGGCGGAGTCCTTGGCAAGGTCAGGATGGGAGCGGACAATGTGGAAGCAGAAGATGGACGCATCATAGCGGCCCCTCCTCCCGGCGGCACTCCGGGGCTTGCTTTCGAATTGCGATGCCGTGGCGATGCTAGAATCCCGGTGCGCGGCAGGCCTGCCGCGCACGGCCCCATGCCTTCCCGGAGAGTAGTTTGGAAGAACCGATCGCGCAAGACAGCACCCCCATTTTCCAGCGAATCAAGGATTACCTGGTCGGCGAGATCGCGTCCGGCCGCTGGAAGGAAGGCGACCTGGTGCCGTCCGAGCAGGCGCTGGTGCGCCAGTTCGGCGTCTCGCGCATGACGGTCAACCGCGCCGTGCGCGAACTGACGGCCGAGCAGGTGCTGGTGCGGCGCCAGGGTTCGGGCACCTACGTGGCGCCGCAGAAGTACCAGGCGACGCTGGTCGAGATCCGCAACATTGCCGACGAGATCCGCGCGCGCGGCCGCGCCCACCGCAGCCACCTGCGCCTGCTGCGCGCCGAGATCGCCACGGACGAGCTGGCCGCCGAGTTCGAGCTGGCGCCCGGCGAGGCACTCTACCATTCCATCATCGTCCACTTCGAGAACGACGTGCCGATCCAGGTGGAAGACCGCTGGGTCAACCCGGCCTGTGCCCCGGCCTACCTGGAACAGGATTACACCACCATCACCCCGAACGAGCACCTGATGGCCGCCGCCCCGCTGCAGGGCGCCACCTACGGCATCGAGGCCCAGCCGGCGCCGCGGGAGGTGGCCGTCATGCTGGGCATCGGCGAAGGCCTGCCCTGCCTGGTGCTGCATCGCCGCACCACATCGGGCGGACGGGTGGCATCGGTCGTCACGATGTGGCATCCTGGTCACCTGGCGCGGTTTACCGGGAGTGTCTGACGCTGTTGCGCCACGCCCGCAACGCTCCCGCAACATCAACTGTTCAATATCTCGCCGGAAGTGGAAAACTTCGCCATAATGGCTTTCTCCTGACGCAGCCCACGCTCTTTCGACCATGACGCCCCTGTCCTCGCCCGCACCGCACGCTGCGCCTCCGCGCGTCCTGCTGCTCGATGACGACCGCTTCATGCTGGAGCTGCTGCGCGACATGCTCGACGGCGTCGGTCCGTTCGAGGTCCATGCCGAGCTCGACGCCCGAAGCGCGCTGGCGCTGCTGCCGCGCCATGCGCCGGACTACGTGATCTGCGACCTGGCCATGCCCGAGATGGACGGCATCGAATTCCTGCAGGCCGCCGCCGGCCAGGGCTTCGCGGGCAAGATCATCCTGGTTTCCGCCCTTGCGGACGGGGTGCGCGACGCCGCCACCGACCTGGCGCGTGCCCTGGGATTGCAGGTGGCCGGCGCCTTCCGCAAGCCGCTGGCGCTCGACCAGCTGCGCCGCGCGGTGCAATGTTAAGATTTTGTACAAACCTCCCCACACTTTTTAAAAAAATGGGGTATTATTCGGCACATCCCCGCCTGACACCCCCTTGCCGTCCTTCCATATTGTTTTTGCACACAGTGCCTCCACCATTGTGTAGCAGCTATTATTAGCAATGCACGGAAGCCGGCCGGGACCTAGCAGGATCGGCTTGTCCGCCAGGCGTTAATTGATCCTTACCTCTTTTGAGGAACCTATGAGCGAAAATATCAAACACATCAGCGATGCAAACTTCGATGCCGAGGTGCTCAAGTCCGAGCTCCCGGTCCTGGTCGACTTCTGGGCCGAGTGGTGCGGTCCGTGCAAGATGATTGCCCCGATCCTGGAAGAAGTAGCCCAGCAGTACGCAGGCAAGCTGGTGGTGGCGAAAGTCGACGTGGACGCGAACCAGGCCGTGCCGGCCCAGTTCGGTATCCGCGGCATCCCGACCCTGATCCTGTTCAAGAACGGTGAAGCGGCTGCCCAGAAGGTCGGCGCCATGGCCAAGGGCCAGCTGGTTCAGTTTATCGACAGCAACATCTGATACTGATACCATGAGCGGCGGCAGCGCGCCCGCGCTGTCGTCATTGTCGGGAAGCCTACCGGCTCCGGTGCTTCCCAACTACTAACCCACGTAGTTCCCTCCCCTACCTTTACTTTCCCGTCACGGGACACCCACACAAACATGCATTTATCTGAACTGAAGGCAATGCACGTCTCCGCGCTGCTGGAGATGGCCATCGGCCTCGACATCGACAACGCAGCCCGCCTGCGCAAACAGGAACTGATGTTCGCGATCCTGAAGAAGCGCGCCAAGCAGGGCGAACAGATCTTCGGCGACGGCGCCCTCGAAGTGCTGCCGGACGGCTTCGGCTTCCTGCGCTCGCCTGACGCCAGCTACATGGCATCGACCGACGACATCTACATCTCGCCGTCGCAGATCCGCCGGTTCAACTTGCATACGGGTGACTCGATCGAAGGCGAAGTACGTACGCCGAAGGACGGCGAGCGTTACTTTGCGCTGGTAAAGGTGGACAAGGTCAACGGCGAATCGCCGGAAGCCTCGAAGCACCGCATCCTGTTCGAAAACCTGACCCCGCTGCACCCGAACGAGCCGCTGCGCCTCGAGCGCGACATGAACGGCGCCGAGAACATCACCGGCCGTATCGTCGACCTGATCTCGCCGATCGGCAAGGGCCAGCGCGGCCTGCTGGTGGCCTCGCCGAAGTCCGGCAAATCGGTCATGCTGCAGCACATCGCCCACGCCATCACCGCCAACCATCCGGACGTGACCCTGATCGTCCTCCTGATCGACGAGCGTCCGGAAGAAGTGACGGAAATGCAGCGTTCGGTGCGCGGCGAAGTGGTCGCCTCGACCTTCGACGAACCGGCCACCCGCCACGTGCAGGTTGCCGAGATGGTGCTGGAAAAGGCCAAGCGCCTGGTCGAGATGAAGAAGGACGTCGTGATCCTGCTGGACTCGATCACCCGCCTGGCGCGTGCCTACAACACCGTGATCCCGGCTTCGGGCAAGGTGCTGACCGGCGGTGTGGATGCCAACGCGCTGCAGCGTCCGAAGCGCTTCTTCGGCGCCGCCCGTAACGTCGAGGAAGGCGGCTCGCTGACCATCGTCGCCACCGCCCTGATCGAGACCGGCTCGCGCATGGACGACGTGATCTACGAGGAATTCAAGGGCACCGGCAACATGGAAGTGCACCTCGAGCGCCGCCTGGCCGAGAAGCGCGTCTATCCGGCAATCAACCTGAACAAGTCGGGCACGCGCCGCGAGGAACTCCTGATCAAGCCGGACCAGCTGCAGAAGATCTGGATCCTGCGCAAGCTGCTGTACTCGATGGACGAGATCGAGGCGATGGAGTTCATCCTCGACAAGATGCGCGCGACCAAGAACAATGTCGAATTCTTTGACATGATGCGCCGCGGCGGCTAATGCACCAATAAGCCGACGCAGCAATCGCGCGAACGGGCGGCCTGCGGGCCGCCTTTTTCATTCCCGCCCACCCTAGGTACCAGGCAAGGTTGCCTTGCCGCGCCGGCCGTTCTATAATCGACGGTTCAGTACATTCAACCCCTGGCAAGTGATCGGCAATCGGGTCAAGGAGCAGGTCGACCGACGAAGTGCCGTTTGGCTACCAACTTAGAGAAAGCACCATCATGAAGACCGATACCCATCCGGATTACCGCGAAGTCCTGTTCCACGACGTGTCGTGCGACTTCAAGTTCATCACCCGTTCGACCATCAACACCCGCGAAACCGGTACCTACGAAGGTAAGGAATACCCGCTGGTGAAGATCGAAGTTTCGGCTGAATCGCACCCGTTCTACACCGGCAAGCACAAGATCGTCGACACCGCCGGCCGCGTCGAGAAGTTCCGCCAGAAGTTCGGTGCGGTCGGCTCGAAGACCTCGGTCGCCAACGGCTGATTCGCCAACGCACCACGCAAGCACCGGGCCGCAGCGCCCGGGTTGCCAGAAAAGAAGCCGGTTCACCGGCTTTTCAAAAAGAAGCCGCCTCCCCGGCTTCTTTTTTTTTTCGCGTCTATACTACGCGACTATTATCTTGCCGCAACAGACTGACCGATGAAACCCGTCCGACTTCCTGCCGCCGCCACACTGGCGCTGCCCCGCTGGGCCCTGCTCGCGCTGGGCATGCTGTACATCCTGCCGGGCCTGATCGGCCGCCACCCGTGGAAGGAAGACGCCGGCAGCTTCGGCATCATGTGGACGATGGCGCACGGCGGCCTGGACGACTGGCTGTACCCGAACATCGCCGGCCTGGCCAGTGCCGAGGAAGGGCCGCTGGCCTTCTGGCTCGGCGCGCTGTGCATCAAGCTGTTCGGCTGGATCCTGGGTGACGTGCTGGCCGCGCGCGTGTCGACCATCGGCATCTTCGTGACCGGCGCGATGTCGCTCTGGTACACCGCGTTCCACCTGGGACGCCGCGCGGAGGCCCAGCCGCTGCGCCTGGCCTTCGGCGGCCAGCCCGAACCCGACGACTACGGGCGCACCCTCGGCGACACCGCCGTCCTGATCTACCTCGGCTGCCTCGGCCTGCTGGTGCAGAGCCACCTGACCCTGGCGGCCACCCTGCAGGGCGCCCTGCTCGCCTACTTCCTGTACCGCGCCGTGCGCTATGTCGAGCACACCTCCACGCGCAATGCCGTGCTGGTCGGCCTGTCGCTCGGCGCCCTGGCACTCACGCGCGGCATCATGCCGCCGTTCGTGCTGGTGCTGGCGCTGTTCGCCTGCACCCGCTACCTGAACCTGCCGACCGCCGAGACCCTGCGCCACCTGGGCATCGCATCGGGTGTCGGATTTCTTATCACCCTGCTCTGGATCCTGCCGGCGGCAATCGTCCAGCCCTACGGCCTGTCGCCGGTCGGCGAATGGCTGGACTGGAACGCGAGCCAGATCGGCCTGCCGGGATGGACCTCGCTGAAGGGTTACTTCCGCATCGGCATCTGGTTCTTCTGGCCGGCGTGGCCGTTCGCCCTGTGGGCGATCTGGGCCTGGCGCCGCCAGGACAACCTGCTGCACATCGTGCTGCCGGTGACCTTCTTCATCGCGCTCACGCTGCTCATGCTGTGCGACCCGGATCCGGAAAACGGCGACTTCCTCAAGATGCTGGCCCCGCTGGCGCTGATGGCCGCCTTCGGCCTGCCGACCATGAAGCGCGGCGCCATCAACGCGATCGACTGGTTCTCGGTGATGGTGCTGACCATCCTCGGCGCGCTCATCTGGCTGTTCTGGATCGCCAAGCTCACCGGCTGGCCGGCCCAGCTGGCCAAGAACGCGCTCAAGCTGGTGCCCGGGTTCAAGCCGGAATTCGGCATCATCGCCTTCCTGGTGGCCGCGGCGACCAGCATCGGCTGGATCATGCTGGTCCACTGGCGCCTGTCGCGCCAGCCTTCCGTGCTGTGGCGCGCCGTGGTGCTGTCCTCGAGCGGCCTGATCCTGCTGTGGGTGCTCCTGATGACGCTGTTCCTCCCGGACCTCAACTACAGCAAGAGCTACGCCGGCGTGGCCCAGCAGATCGCGGCGCGCCTGCCGCATGACGCCGATTGCATCGACACGAATGTCGGCCCGGCCCAGCGCGCCTCGTTCGCCTACTTCGGCCGCCTGCCCTTCGCCACGCTGGCGGGCGAACGCTGCAACTATGTACTGCTGCAGGACAGCATCCGGAATCGCAACGACGACGACCTGGCGCGCCGCCACGGCGTGCGCGGCGCCGCCGTGCTGTGGGAAGGCCGGCGCGCCTCCGACCGCGACGAACGCTTCCGCCTGTTCCGCCGCCAGCGCTGACCAAAGCTTTCCCCGCATAAAAGCCGCCCGCCTCATCGCGGGCGGCTTTTTTCTTTCTGGCACGATTCCTGCATGTATTTTTCCATCAGTGCGCGGCAAGCCGGCCTGATGTGAGAATCTATATGCGTATGGCGGTGCGTTTGTGGGGGCTCAATTACTCCCGGGGGTTGGCGTTCAGAATGAAGCTGGTCGCTTTTTCAACGGACCCAACCAGTCGATCAGCGCTGCAAGGAGAGACTTATGAAAAGCGTTACCTTGTCTGAAATCGTCAGGATCCACGAGCGACCGTTCTTCCTTGGCCGTTGCGCCACCTGGCGACAACTGCTGCCATGGGCGCTGACCCTGGCGCTGGGTCTGCCGCTCCTCATGCTGGCCCTGCACCTCATCGATCCGGGCACGCCACTGCCCTTCATCGTGCTGCCGGCACTTGTCGGCGGCCTGCTGCCGATGATGATGATGGGCCCCGGCCGCTTCGAGATGAACACCCGTTTCGATGCCCGCTACATGATCAACACGCTGGACGAGGCCTTGACCTCGCTGGGCTACTGCCGCACCGCCTCCGGCCCCGACCGCATCAGCTATTTCCGTCCGCGGCCGTGGCTGCGCGGGCGCGAAGGCGCGATCGTCGTGGCCGTGCAGCCGCATGCGCTGGAGGTCGTGGGTCCGGTGGGCAGCCTGCGCCTGCTGCAGCAGCGCATCGCGTGCTGAGCATGGCATGCCCCGGCGCGCATTCTCCTGCGACACGTGGCACTGGTCAGTAACACAAACCATGTGCTAAGATGCGCGCCTGCTATTGGGCCTCTGTGGCGGAATTGGTAGACGCACTTGACTCAAAATCAAGCGCCGAAAGGCGTGCCGGTTCGATTCCGGCCGGAGGCACCAACAATACCCAACGCAGCACACCGCATTATCCCGCTTCCTAAGCAAAACAAGCACTTGGGAAGCGCGGCAGGCCCGAGGGCTCTCGACACTTTCCGGCATTTCACCGCTTTATCTCCCCGCTCATTACGCACGTTTTGCGTAATAACTACGCACGGAACACTCGGCAGGAATTTAAAGCGTGGCTTCATATGCAGAGCGGGCGGGCTGCTGGCGGGCCCAGATGCGATCCAGGGCGTCCGAGATCCAAGGTAATGTCAACGAAAGCCGAGGCGATCGCCTGGGCGACTGCACGCGAGGCCGAAATCCGTGCCGGCAAGTGACCGGAATCCAAGTAGGGCGGACGGGTTGGCGATGTCTTCGACCGCTACGAAAACAAGGTGCCAACCACGAAGCACGGACATTGGTTCGAGCTGCTTCGCCTCGCTGCGACCGGTAGCTGGAAGATCCAGGAGAAGCCGTTCCGCGACATGAAGCTCGTCGACGGCACACCCGAGGTACTGGGGAAGTGGGAGGGCCACCGGCTGAACACCGGCAAGGTCAGCGGTTCAAACGTCAACCGCGAGCTGAATTTGCTGTCGAACGTTTTTACAGTCGCAGCCAAGAATGGAAGTGGATCTTGGCCAGCCCGACCACGGAGGTACGCCGGCCCAAGGATTCGAAGACGCGCGATCGCTTGTACGCCGATGACGAGATCGAACGCTTCTGCCCTGCCCTGGGCTTCGACCTCGGACAACGAGCAGCCAGCAGCCACAATCAGCCAGCGCGTTGCCGTCGCGCTCTTGTTCGCGATCGAAACCGCCATGCGTGCCGGCGAAATCTGCGATTTGCTGCCGCAAGACATCGTCGGCCGCGTTGCCACGTTGACCGAAACGAAGAACGGGACAAAGAGGAAAGTACCGCTATCGAAGCGCGGTCAACCTGCCTGGGCTGCCCATGTCGGCAGGAGGTGCGGCCATATTGGGAATTACGACCGAGTCGTTCGATACGCTGTTCCGCAAGGCCTGCCCACCGAACACCGACTGGCGCCGCCGCGCCATCCGTAAACCAATGGTATGGTCGAGCGCTTCGACGGGCGCATCAATGAGTTGCTGCAGCAGACCCGCTTCGATAGCAGGGCCGACCTGCAAGCCACATTGCTGAACTATTTAACGCTGTACACCGCCGCGTTCTCTATCCATCGCAATCTTGGTCATGCAGCACTGTCGGCAGGCTTTACAAATGCTCTGCCAACCACAGCAAGTGTATTGATAAATTCTTGTTTAGAAAGACAAATTTCCTAATGGCATGAGTTTTGCTCGGACCACGAGCAGGAATGTCCCTGATAAGAAAAAGGAAAAACATGAACGTCAAGCACCTCGTCGCAGCGTTGTTCACTGCTGTCGCCCTCGACGCCAACGCCGCCCTCGTGGTCGGCCAGAATTACCAGGACAGCGATGGCAAGCACTGGACCTACATCGGCAATTACGATGTCGGCGCAGGTCCGTCCTGGGGCGCCAACCCTCGCCTGTACTCGGCAATCGAGGCGGCGACCCTTGTTTTCGGCGCCTTGTCAGGGACGAAAACCTATGCAATCTCGACCGTGGACAGTTTCGTGAATCACCTTGCCTGGTATGACGGCTATGGTGACGGCACCCATCTGCCTACCTATAACATGTATGGCGGCGGCGTTGCCCTGGCCGAAAACTACCTCGTCGACGTGGGTCCCGCCGGCTACAACACTGTCGGCGATTTTTCCGCCTACGTCGGCTCCGACCGTGCGGCGCTCGGCGGTGGCGCATGGAACCATGTATTCGTATCGGCGAGCGCAGCGGTACCGGAACCAGGGTCGATCGCCCTGCTCGGAGCAGGCCTCTTCGGCGTCTACGCCGCACGCCGCCAACGGCGCCAGGCAGCCTGAAGTCCAGTTTTAGACACGCAAGCCCGCTTCGTGCGGGCTTTTTCGTTTCTGTGCAGGACCAGGGTCCGGCAAGCCAAGGATTGGAACCTGGCTGGCGGCATCGCGCACCAGCCAGGGCAGCGGCTCAAGGCCGCGGCGCCGGCGGCACCCAGTTCTCGTAGCCGCGTTCGATCCGCCGCCCCGTGCCGTCGCGGGCAATCCCGTCGAAGGCGGCATTCAGGCGCGCCACCACCTCGTCCGGCACGCCCCGGTTGCACGCCAGGTAAACGCCGGTCTCATTGAATACCAACAGGGGTACGACCTGCTTGTCGTAGCCGAGGCGCGCCAGCACGGTGCTGCCGCTGCGCATGCTGGCCGCCCACAGGTCGATCCGGCCGAGCAGCAGTTTTTCCGGATTGGCGAGGTCGTTCGACGTGGCATCGACCGTGAAGCCGCGCGTACGCAGGTAGGCGTCGCGCGCATCGCCGTTGTAGGTGCCGATGCGCAGGCCGCGCGCATCCTCGAGCGAACGCAATTGCAGGCGCCGGTCGGCGCGCCCCATCAGCACCCACTGGGCGATATCGGTCGGGCCAACCCACTTGAACAGGGCCTCCCGTTCCGGGGTGCGGGTAGTGGAATAGACGCAGGCGTCCCGCCGTTGCAGGGCCGCGTTGTAGGCGCGCTTCCAGGGCAGGATCGCGATGGTGTAGTCGACGCCGGCGCGCTGCATCGCTTCGCGCACCTTGTCGGTCGCGATGCCGGCCACCCGTCCACCATCCAGCATGCTCGACGGCGCCGACAACTCGGTGGTGAGGTACAGGCGTGGCTTGGCTGCCGGCGCCGGGGTGGCGCCTGCCAGGCCGGCGGCCACCGTGAGTACTACTCCAATAAATCGATTCAGCAACATGCCTACCTGCAAGGACAACGCTTGCGCGCTTATGCTTCCAGCATAACAGACCGAAGAATTTTTCCAAAACGAATGTACAGACGGGGTGGCGTTGACGCGACACGCAGCTTGCGAAACCCGCATGATTCCTGCGTTCATCGGGACTTTCCGCTGCGAAAATGCGATACTCAACAAACCATTCTCGGGCGCAACATTGCCCAGCTATCGCAACCAAGCCGCCCATGCTGCAATTATTCTCAGTACCGGATGATCCGTCGCTGCTCACCTATGGCGTGCACGAACCGCGCTTCGTGCTGCTGTCGGTCCTGATCGCCATTTTCTCGTCCTGGATGGGCCTGCAGATCGCCGGCCAGGCGGCTGCCAGCCGCACCCACCGCGCCCTTGTGCTCGGCAGCGGCAGCCTGGCGCTGGGCGCCGGCGTCTGGTCCATGCACTTCATCGGCATGCTGGCCTTCAACCTGTGCACGCCGATCACCTACGATCCCCTCACCACCATCTTGTCCGCGCTGCCGAGCATCGGCGCGTCGGCGGTGGCGCTGACGCTGATCTCGCGCCCGCACCTGGGGCCGGCCGGCCTGCTGGCCGGCGGCGTGGTCGTGGGCGCCGGCATCGGCGCCATGCACTATTCAGGCATGGCCGGCATGCAGATGAGCCTGCAGCTGCGCTACGATCCGGCGATGTTCGCGCTGTCGATCGTGGTGGCGGTCGTGCTTGCCACTGTCGCGCTCGGTGTACGCTTCGGCCTGTCCCGCTTCAAGTCGATGAGCGAATCGCGCCGCCTGCTGCTGTCGGCCATCGTGATGGGCTGCGCCATTGCCGGCATGCACTATACCGGCATGGCCGCCGCACGCTTCATCGGCGAGGCCCACCCCGAAGGCCTCGACACCTCGAACAGCTCGTTCCTGGCATTGGCGATTTCGCTCATCACCGTCGTGTTCACGGGCCTGGTCGTCGCGGCCAACGGCCTGTTGCGCTACCGCCAGATGTTCCTCGACCTGCGCAGCAGCGAAGCCTGGATGCGCGCCCTGCTCACCACGACCGTGGACGGCGTCATCACCATCGCACGCGACGGCACCATCACCGAATTCAACGCCTCGGCCGAACGCATCTTCGGCTGGCGGCACGACGAGATCGTCGGCCGCAACGCCAGCATCCTGATCGCCGACGACGATGCGACCTCGCACGACGGCCTGCTGGGCATCATGCGCGACGGCTACACCGAAGCCTTGTCCAAGGGCAGCGAGATCATGGGCAAGCGCAAGGACGGCAGCCTGGTGCCGATCCGCCGCGCGATCGGCCACGCGCGCCTGGGCAAACAGGACCTGTTCGTCTGCTTCATCACCGACATCAGCGAACGCCGCGCCATCATGCAGGCGCTGCGCACCAGCGAGGCACAGTTCCGCTCCCTGATCAAGAACATCCCCGGCATCTCGTTCCGCAGCGCGCTCACCGGCGACTGGCCGATGGTCTTCATCAGCGACGCGGTCGAACGGGTGACCGGCTACCCGGCCGTGGACTTCGTCGGCACGCCGCCGCGCCGCACCTTCGGCGCCATGATCCACGCCACCGACCGCGTGCGCGTGGCGGAAGAGGTCGAGGTCGCGCTGCGCGAGGAACGCCCCTACCTGATCGAATACCGCCTCCTGCATGCCGATGGCAGCGTGCGCTGGATGTGGGAAAACGGCAGCGGCGTGCGCAACGATGCCGGCGAACTGTCCTGGCTCGACGGCGTCATCCTCGACATCACCGAACGCCGCCAGATAGAAGAGGCGCTGCGCGAGGCCAAGGAGAAGGCCGAGCAGGCCGCGGCGGCGCGCGCTTCCTTTGTCGCCAACATGAGCCACGAGATCCGCACGCCGATGAACTCGATCCTCGGCTTCACCGACGTGCTGCTCGACGGGGAACTGAACAAGGACCAGCGGCGCCACCTCGACACCATCCGCAGCGCCGGGCGTTCCCTGCTGCGCCTGCTGAACGAGATCCTCGACACCGCCAAGCTGGAAAAAGGCGCGGTGGAGCTGGAGCAGAACGACTACAACCTGCTGTCGCTGATCGACGAACTGTCGTCGACGCTGGCCGCAAACGCGCGCGCCAAGGGCCTGCACCTCGACATCCAGTATGACCCGGCGCTGCCGACCGGCCTGCGCGGCGACGAGCTGCGCGTGCGCCAGGTGCTGACCAACCTGCTCGACAACGCGATCAAGTTCACGCCGAGCGGCACCGTGACCTTGCGCGTGCGGGCCGAGGGCGACCAGCTGTGCATCATCGTCAGCGACACCGGCATCGGCATCGCCCAAGACCGCCTGCAGGCGATCTTCGACCCGTTCACCCAGGCCGACGCCTCGATGACGCGCCGCTTCGGCGGCACCGGCCTGGGCACCACGATCTGCAAGCAGCTGGTCGAGCTGATGGGCGGGAAGATCTGGGCCGAGAGCGAAGTCGGCAAGGGCACCAGCTTCCATGTGCACCTGCCGCTGGTGCTGGCGCGCTTCGCGCAACAGGCCCCGCGCGTGCGCAGCGCCGCCGTGCTGCCGCCGCTGCGCGTGCTGGCGGCCGACGATGTGCCGCAGAACCTGGAGCTGCTGCAGCTCCTGATGAGCCGCCGCGGCCACACGCTCACGGCCGTCTCGGACGGCGCCGCCGTGGTCGAGCTGGCGACCAGCCAGCAGTTCGACCTGGTCCTGATGGACTTCCAGATGCCGGTGCTCGACGGCCTCTCCGCCACCCGTGCGATCCGCGCCCACGAAGCCGCCAGCGGCGCGCGCCGCGTCCCGGTGATCGCGATGACCGCCAGCGTGCTGGCCGAGCACCGCCGCGCCAGCACCGAGGTCGGCATGGACGGTTTCGCCAGCAAACCGGTGGACTGGTTCTCGTTGTCGCACGAAATCGCACGCGTGCTGGGCATCGCCCACCAGGCCGTCGACAAGGACCTCGAGGGCATCCCGAAACCGGCGCGCGAAGTGCTGAACCGCCGTGCGGGCCTGCACCGCTGGAGCGGCAAGGAAGACGTGTACCTGGAAGCGCTCGACCACTTCGGCCGGCAATATCGGGAGCTGGGCAGCACGCTGCAGATGCATGCGGCCGCCGGCGACCACCGCGAACTGCGCATGCTGGCGCACAAGGTGCGCGGCGTGGCGGCGAACGTCGGCTTGGAACAGCTGTCGGATGCGCTGTCGAAACTCGAGCAGGCCACCAACGCCGTGCCGACCGACGAGCGCGAAGCCGCCGCGGCGCTCGAATCCTCGACCGCCGCCCTTGGCGAGGCGCTGGCGGCAATCCGCGCCGGCAGCGCGCAGCCGGCAGCGCCGGTTGAAGCCGCCGCCGCATTCGACCTGCCGCGCGCACGCCGCGCCGGCGGGGTGCTGCTGCAGGCGCTGCGCCGCGGCGCCCTCGACGACGCTGCGATGGCGGGGCTGGCCGCCGCGCTGGCAGGCCATCCGGTGGCGCCGCGCGTTGCCCAGGTCCAGGGCGCGATCGGCGACTTCGAATTCGACCTCGCCCTGGAACAGCTCGAGGCTGTGATGGCCACGCTGGGCGAATAAGCTTTACAGGACGTATCCGCATGACCCAACCGAACAACCGGCCGCTGATCCTGGCGGTCGACGACGAGGCCAGCAACCTCCAACTGCTGCGCCAGATCCTGCAAGACCACTACCGCCTGCTGTTCGCCAAGGACGGCGCCCGCGCGCTCGACCTGGCGCGCCAGGAAATCCCGGACCTGGTCCTGCTCGACGTGATGATGCCGGGGATGTCCGGCTACGAAGTGTGCGCCGCGCTCAAGGCGAACCCGGCGACGGCCGCGATCCCGGTGATCTTCGTGACGGCGCTGACCGACACCGCCGACGAGCTGGAAGGCTTCGAGGCCGGCGCCGTCGACTACATCACCAAGCCGGTGAGCCCGCCGATCGTGCGCGCCCGCGTGCGCACCCACCTGTCGCTGGTGCGCATGGAAGAGCTGCGCGCCACGCGGCTCGAGATCGTCCAGCGCCTGGGCCTGGCGGCCGAGTACAAGGACAACGAGACCGGCATGCACGTGATCCGCATGAGCCATTTCTCGCGCATCCTCGGCATCGCCGCCGGCATGAGCGATGTCGAAGCCGACGACCTGCTGCACGCGGCGCCGATGCACGACGTGGGCAAGATCGGCATCCCGGACCGCATCCTGCAAAAGCCCGGTCCGCTCGATCCGGAGGAATGGAAGGTCATGCAGAGCCACGTGACCATCGGCGCCGAGATCATCGGCGAGCACGACGGCGGCATGCTGGCGCTGGCCTCGCTGATCGCGCTCACGCACCACGAGAAGTACGACGGCAGCGGCTACCCGCGCGGGCTGCGCGGCGAGGAGATCCCGCTGGCCGGCCGCATCGTGGCGATCGCCGACGTGTTCGACGCGCTGACGTCGAAGCGGCCGTACAAGAAGGCGTGGAGCGAGGAGGAAGCGCTGGCCTTCCTGCGCGAGCAGAAGGGCCGCCATTTCGACCCGGGGCTGGTGGACCTGTTCATCGAGCAGATGCCGGCCGTGCGCGCGGTGCAGCAGCGCTGGGCGGAGGCGTAGGATGCCCCCCGACCGTACGGGTAGCCCTACCGTGATTTGAGCTATCGTGTCGGCGGCACGCCCGCCAATCCCACGCCGGCAGCGGAGCTCTCGGTGGCCCTGCGCGCCACCAGCTCCTTGTACAATGCGGTGTAATCCAGCGCCATCTGCTCCGACGTGAACAGCTCGTGGTAACGCGCCTCCGCGCGCACACCCATCTGGCGCGCCAGCTCCGGGTTGTCCCACAACTTCTGCATCGCCGCGCGCAATCCGGCAGGATCCGAAGGCGGTGCCACCAGGCCGGTCTCGCCATCGACGTTGATGTAGGTGGTGCCGGTGCCGATCTCGCACGAGATCATCGCCTTGCCGTACATGGCGCCTTCCAGCAGCGAGATCCCGAACGCCTCCGAGCGCAGGTGCGAGGGGAAGGCGACGGCATAGCACAGGCTCAGCAGCGCCACCTTGTCGGCTTCATCGAGCGCGCCGGTAAAGATCACGTGCTTCAGGCCCAGGCGCGCAGCCTGCTCCTTCAACGCGGTTTCTTCCGGCCCGGTGCCGACGATGACGATCGGGTAGTCGAGCCCTTGCGCCGCCTCCAGCAGGACGTGCAGTCCCTTGTAGTAGCGCAGCACCCCCACGAACAAGAAGAACTTCGGCCCGACCCTGGCGCGCCAGTGCGCCAGGCGGCACGGCTCGGCGCTCGGGTAGGTGGACTTGTCCAGGCCGTAGGTGATGACGCGTGTCTTGTCGCGGTAGCGCGCCAGCACGGTCGAGGATGCCAGGTAGTTGGGCGAGGCCGCGACGATGGTGTCGACGCTGGCCAGGAAGCGGTGCTTGAGCGGCTGGTACAGGCGCAGCAGGCGCTTCTGGCGCACGATGTCGGAATGGTAGCTCACCACGGTCGGCTTGCGCACGCGCGCAACGAAATGCGCGAGGTCCATGAACGGCCACGGGAAGTGGTAGTGCACGACGTCGGCCTCCTCGGCCATGCGCGACAGCGCGCCCAGCGCCTGCAGCGAGCAGGCATTCGAGGCGACCTCGAAGTTCAGCGGTACGCGGTGGACCGTATGGCCGTCGAACGCGATCGGCGCCAGGTCCTGCTGGCGCGACAGCGACAGCACGGTGTTGGTCACGCCCAGACGCGTCGTACCGACGCACAGCTGGCGGATCACCTGCTCGATGCCGCCGACCGAGTCCGGATAGTACGTCTTGTAGAAATGAAGGACACGCATGTTTGAAAGCTTACTGCGAAAGTACGGCGCGGTACACATCGGCGGTCTGCCGTGCGCTGGAGTGCCAGGTCAGTTGTTCGGCGCGCCGGCGCCCCGCGGCGATGCAGCGCGCGCGCTCGGCGCTGTCGCTGGCCAAGGTGCGCATGGCTTCGGCAAGCAGGCCGGCGTCGAGCGGGTCGACCTCGAGCGCCGCCCCTTGCGTCACCTCGGGCAGGGAACTGGCGTTCGACGCCACCACCGGCACGCGCGAGGCAAACGCTTCCACCACCGGGATCCCGAAACCTTCGTACAGCGACGGGAACACGAATACGCCGGCGCCAAGGTACAGGTGGCGCAGGTCCTGCGGATCGGTGAGCCGGTCGAGCCAGGCCACGTTCTCGCCGTCCGCGCGCGCGCGTTGCAGCCGGGCGACCAGTTCCTCGCAGCGCCAGCCGCGCGCGCCGACCACGACCAGCGCGCGCTCGTCGCGCATGGCCTTGGGCAGCGCCAGCCAGGCGTCGAGCAGCCGCTCGAGGTTCTTGCGCGGCTGCAGGGTGCCCACGGAGAGGAAGTAACCTGGCGCGAGTCCGTGCCTGGCCAGGGTGGCCGCCACCGCCGCCATGTCCGGCACCTCCAGCCATTCGTCGTCCACGCCGTTGGGCACCACCGAAATGCGGCGCCGGTCGACGCCGAAGCATTCGACCAGTTCGTCGATGGCGAAATGCGACACCGCGATCACATGGTCGGCCTTGGCGATCGCCTTGCGCTGCAACCAGTTCTTGGCCCTGCGCAGGCGCGGGCTGCACCACTGGGGATACTTGATGGGCAGCGCATCGTGCAGGGTCGCCACGACCGGGCAGTCCATGCGCACGATGCGGTAATCGGTGGCGTGGAACAGGTCGGCCGGCATATGGACGCGATGCGCGCCGGGCGTGGCCAGGTCGACCAGCGAAGCTGCCTCGAAGGATTGCGGCAGCGGCTGGCCGATGCTGATGCCCGCCGCGCCGCCGTTGCCTTTGCCGAAAGCGCGCATGCGCGGCCAGGAATACGGGCGCACGGTGCAGCCGGCACGCGGCAGGTGGCGCAGGAGCGCGCCGGTGTACACCCCAATGCCGTCGAGGCGGCCGCCGGTCAGGCCCGGTTCGATCATGGTCGTCCCGAGACCGACGGTGAGACCGCCTGCGCTCACGCCAGGTACATCCAGCGCAGCGTCTCGGACAGCGGCGTCGGGTCGAGCTGGCCGATGACGGCGGTCAGCTTGCTGTTGCTGCCCGACAGGGTGAGCACGTCGTTGGCGCGCACAAACGCCGGGTTGACGTGCACGTCGATGTGGTAGCCGGCGATCTCGCTCATCATGTCGATCAGGTTGGCCAGCGAATGCGAGCTGCCGGAGCAGACGTTGAAGGCTTCGCCGGCCGGCGCCACGGCCAGCAGGCGGCGGTAGGCGCGCGCCACCATGCGCACGTCGGAGAAGTCGCGCGCGATGGCCAGGTTGCCCAGCTCGATGCGTTTTTCGTTGCGGCGGAAGTGCGAGACGATCTTCGGCAGCAGGAAGTTCTCGGCCTGCCCCACGCCGGTGTAGTTGAACGGGCGGGCGATGGTGATGGGCAGCTTGTCCATCCACAGGCGCGCCATGTATTCCATGGCCAGCTTGCTGACGGCGTAATCGTTGGCCGGCGCCGGCACGACGTTCTCGTCGATGACGGCAACGCTGGCGTTGCCGTAGATGTTGGCCGAGGAGGCCAGCAGCACGCTGGTCGGGCGGTGCTTGCCATTGGCCAGCGCTTCCAGCAGGTTGCGCGTGCCGACGACGTTGACGCGGTAGATCAGTTCTGCGTTCGTGTGGGCCACGAAGGCGATGCCGGCCAGGTGCGCGACGACGTCGGGCTGCACCTCGTCGACCATGCGCGCCACCGCCTCGCGGTCGCACAGGTCGAGCGCGACGATGTCGGGACCGAGCTCCTCGCCCGGCATGACGGTGCCGTAGACGCGATAGCCGGCGGCCGTCAGCTCCTGCGCCATGTAGTAGCCGGTGAAACCGCGCAGGCCCGTGATGAGCGCGCGGCGTCCCTCGCCTTCCCTCCCGCCGATGAACGCCGGGATGTCATCCGTGGCCATGCGCTCCATGTCAGAACGAGAATCCGATTTCGTTGCGACGCAGGTCGGCGTCGACCATCATCTGGCACAGCTCCTCGAGCGTGGTCTTCGGCTCCCAGCCGAGCACGCGCCGGGCCTTGCTTGGGTCGCCGATGAGCAGGTCGACTTCGGCCGGACGGTAGAACTTGGGCGACACGCGCACCAGCTCCTTGCCGGTACGGGCGCAGTGGCCGGTCTCGCCCTCGCCCTCGCCCTTGAACTCGATGTCGATGTTGGCGCCCTTGAAGGCCATGGTGACGAAGTCGCGCACGGTCTCGGTGCGGTTGGTCGCCAGCACGAAAGTGTCCGGCTCGTCGGCCTGCAGGATGCGCCACATGCCTTCGACGTACTCCTTGGCGTAACCCCAGTCGCGCTTGGCGTCGAGGTTGCCCAGTTCGAGGACGTCGAGCTTGTTCAGGACGATCTTGGCGACCGAGTCGGTGATCTTGCGGGTGACGAATTCACGGCCGCGCAGCGGCGACTCGTGGTTGAACAGGATGCCCGACGAGCCGAAGATGCCGTAGGACTCGCGATAATTGACGGTCATCCAGTGGGCATAGAGCTTGGCGACGCCGTACGGGCTGCGCGGATAGAACGGCGTGTCCTCGACCTGCGGGATGGCCTGCACCTTGCCGAACATTTCGGAGGTTGACGCCTGGTAGAAACGGGCCTTCGGGTTGACGATGCGGATCGCTTCGAGCAGGTTGACGGCGCCCAGGCCGGTGATCGAGGCGGTGGCGACCGGCTGCTCGAACGAAACGCCGACGAAACTCTGGGCAGCGAGGTTGTACACCTCGTCCGGGCGTGCGTTCTCGACCAGGCGGATGCTCGAGGACAGGTCGGTCAGGTCGTATTCGACCAGCGACAGGTTCGGGTGTTTCTCGATGCCGAGTTCTTCAATGCGCCAGAAATTGACCGAGCTGGAGCGTCGGTAAGTGCCGGTCACGTGGTAACCTTTTTCCAGGAGAATCTGCGCCAGATAGGCACCGTCCTGGCCGGTAATGCCAGTGATCAAGGCTCTTTTTGATGTTTGCATGTTCTTGGATTCTTGAAGATGGTCTCGCGGCCGCAAGAAAGACAGGCCGGATTGTAACAGAGAGGAGCACCGGCACCTTTGCACAATAGAAATAGGTGCAAGAAAAGCAACAGTTATCTGTGCATTATGCCCTGAAACGGCTGGGGTACGTCGCCCGCTTACGGTTTGTTACCGTTGTATTTGTGCGAAGACAATTGGCGACGAATGATGACACTTGTCCCGGATGCAGCGCAAAAACCGCATCCGGACATGTGCTAGACATTATGGCTTGCAGCGGTGCGAGAAAGCCCCGCACCGCCGTGCACCGTACGCATCAACGCTGCGAAACGGCGTCCACCACGCACAGCGCGGTCATGTTGACGATGCGGCGCACGGTCGCCGACGGAGTCAGGATGTGCACCGGGCGGGAGCAGCCGAGCAGGATCGGACCGACCGCGATGCCGTTGCCGGCCGCCGTCTTGAGCAGGTTGTAAGCGATGTTCGCCGACTCGATGTTCGGCATCACCAGCATGTTGGCGTCACCCTTGAGCGTCGACTGCGGCATGATCTTGGCGCGCATCTTCGAATCGAGCGCCGCGTCGCCGTGCATCTCGCCGTCGATCTCCAGGTTCGGCGCCTTCTGCTGCACCAGCGCCAGCGCCTCGCGCATCTTCTTCGCCGACTCGCTGTTGGACGAACCGAAGTTCGAATGCGACAGCAGGGCCACGCGCGGGGTGATGCCGAAGCGCTCGAGCTCCTCGGCCGCCATGATCGTCATCTCGGCGATTTCCTCGGCGTCCGGGTTGTCGTTGACGTGGGTGTCGAGCATCGCCAGCTGGCGTTCGGGCGTGATGATGATGTTCATCGCCGCGTACACGTTGCTGCCGGGGCGCTTGCCCAGCACCTTGTCGACGAACTCCAGGTGGGTCCAGGTGGTGCCGTAGGTGCCGCAGATCAGGCCGTCGGCGTCGCCCTTGTGCACCATCATGGCGCCGATCAGGGTATGGCGGCGGCGCATCGCCAGCTTGGCCATGTCCGCGGTCACGCCCTTGCGCATCACCATCTGGTGGTAGGTCTGCCAGTAGTCGCGGTAGCGCTCGTCGAAGTCGGGGTTGATCACGTCGAAATGCTCGCCCTGCTTCAGGCGCAGGCCGAACTTCTCGATGCGTTTTTCCAGCACGTCCGGGCGGCCGACCAGGATCGGGCGCGCCAGCTTCTCGTCGACCACAACCTGCACCGCGCGCAGCACGCGCTCGTCCTCGCCTTCGGCGTAGACGATGCGCTTGACTTCCGCCTGCGCCGCCTTGGCCACCGAGAACAGCGGCTTCATGAAGGTGCCGCTGCGGTATACGAACTGCTGCAGGCTTTCGGCATACGCCGCCAGGTCTTCGATCGGACGCGTCGCCACGCCGCCGTCCTGCGCCGCCTTGGCCACCGCCGGCGCGATGTGGGTCAGCAGGCGCGGGTCGAACGGCATCGGGATCAGGTATTCCGGGCCGAACGACAGGTTGGCGATACCGTAGGCCGAAGCCACGATGTCCGACTGCTCGGCGTGCGCCAGGTCGGCGATCGCGTGCACCACCGCGATTTCCATCTCGCGCGTGATGGTCGTCGCGCCGCAGTCCAGCGCGCCGCGGAACATGTAGGGGAAGCACAGCACGTTGTTGACCTGGTTCGGGTAATCCGAACGGCCGGTGGCGATAATGGCGTCGCTGCGCACGGCCTTGGCGTCTTCCGGCAGGATCTCCGGATTCGGGTTGGCCAGCGCCAGGATCAGCGGGTTCGGCGCCATCTTCGCGACCATGTCCTGCTTCAGCACGCCGCCGGCGGACAGGCCGAGGAAGATGTCGGCATCGGGGATCACGTCGCCAAGGGAACGGTGCTCGGTATCCTGGGCGAAGCGTTCCTTGTCCGGGTCCATCAGCTCGGTACGGCCCTTGTAGACCACGCCGGCCAGGTCGGTCACGTAGATGTTCTCGATCGGGAAGCCGAGGTCGACGATCAGGTCGAGGCAGGCCAGCGCGGCCGCGCCGGCGCCGGACACCACCAGCTTGCAGTGTTTAATATCCTTGCCCACGACCTTCAGGCCGTTGAGGATGGCGGCGCCGACGATGATCGCGGTGCCGTGCTGGTCATCGTGGAAGACCGGGATCTTCATGCGCTCGCGCAGCTTGCGCTCGATATAGAAGCACTCGGGCGCCTTGATGTCCTCGAGGTTGATGCCGCCAAAGGTCGGCTCGAGCGAGGCGATGATGTCGACCAGCTTGTCCGGATCGGTCTCGTTGATCTCGATGTCGAACACGTCGATCGCGGCGAATTTCTTGAACAGCACGCCCTTGCCTTCCATGACCGGCTTCGAGGCCAGCGGGCCGATGTTGCCCAGGCCGAGGACGGCGGTGCCGTTCGAGATCACGGCGACCAGGTTGCCGCGCGCGGTGTACTTGTACGAATTGGCCGGGTCCTTGACGATTTCCTCGCAAGGCGCGGCAACGCCCGGCGAATACGCCAGCGCCAGGTCGCGCTGGTTCAGCAGTCCCTTGGTCGGGGTGACGCTGATCTTGCCGGGGCGGGGAATCTGGTGATATTCGAGCGCTGCAGCACGCAGTTGTTGACGCAATTCTTCTTTCTTGTCCGATGACGAGTCCATGCCGGGCAGCCTTCCTGAAACTAGAGGGGAACCTCCAATTTTATCAGACGAACAGTTGACAAAGGCTACGTATTTTCAACAAGCAGTCTCAGGATCCATAAGTTTTGCAGATATTTCAAGTTTATTTATTTGTCGAGCTAATAGATTGACGTCCCGGCTGTTGCAAGCGATGCCAGGAACGTTATCGCAGCATCAATTCGGCCGGAGGGCGCCCTCCCCTATAATTCCCGGATGCTTTCCGAATTCGACCTCATCAAGCAGTTCTTCCAGCGCGACCGCCGCGGCCGCGCCGACCTCGGCATCGGCGACGACTGCGCCCTGCTCACCCCGGCCCCTGGCCGCCAGCTCGCGATCTCGTCGGACATGCTGGTCGAGGACCGGCATTTCTTCGCCGGCGCCGATCCGTTCATGCTGGGCCATAAAAGCCTGGCGGTGAATTTGTCCGACCTGGCCGCGATGGGCGCACGCCCAGTCGGCTTCACGCTGGCGCTGGCGCTGCCCGCTGCCGATCCGGCCTGGCTCGAGGGCTTCTCGCGCGGGCTGTTCGCGCTGGCCGACGCGCACGGCTGCGAGCTGGTCGGCGGCGATACGACCAAGGGCCCGTTGAACATCTGCATTACGGTGTTCGGCGAACTGACGCCCGGACATGCGCTGAGGCGCGATGCGGCGCGGGCCGGGGACGACATCTGGATTTCCGGAACGCTGGGCGATGCGCGCCTGGCCCTGGCCGGTTACTGGAAGGAAGTCGCGCTCGCGGCGCACGAACATACCCAGGCGGCGCAGCGGATGCACATGCCCACGCCGCGAGTGGCCCTCGGCCTGGCGCTGGCGGCGCAGCCGGTGGCGCATGCCGCTTTGGACATTTCGGACGGACTGGTGGGCGACCTGGGGCACATCCTGGCGGCCTCGCGGGTCGGCGCGACGCTCGACGTGGACGCGCTGCCGGCCGGTCCGGTGCTGGCGCGGCAGGAACTGCAACTGCGGCGCCGGTTCACGGCGGCGGGCGGGGACGATTACGAGTTGTGCTTCACGGCGCCGGTAGCCAATCGGGAAGCGGTGCTGGAAGCCGGGCGGATCAGCGGGACGGCGGTGACGCGCGTCGGACGGATCGAGGCGGAACCGGGCTTGCGGATGGTGGATGCGCAGGGTGCGCCGCTGGACCTGAAACTGAGCGGGTGGGACCATTTCGGTTGAACGCGCGCTTGGACAAGCCGACCGCGCGTTCAGGCAACGCCTGATTTTCCGTCGTCGTCCCGCGGCGTCTTGCGGTCGTCGTACGGCCCGTACGTCAGCCAGTAATGCCGGAACGCCAGCCGGATGTTCTCCCTCAGCTGCAGGTCGTGCCACGGTTTCGTATAAAAGCGGTAGATCGCCCCGCGGTTGATCGAGTCGAGCACCGACTCCACGCCCGTGTAGCCGGACAGGATGATGCGGATCGTCTCCGGATACATCTCCTTGACCTTGCTGAGGAATTCGGTGCCGCTCATTACCGGCATGCGCTGGTCGCACAGGATCACCTGCACCCGGTACAGCGCCAGCAACTCGAAACCTTCGGCCGGCGAAGAGGCCGTCAGCACGCGGTAGTTGTCGCGCCGGAACAGGCGGTGCAGCGCCGTGAGCACGTTCACGTCGTCGTCCACGATGAGCAGGGTCTGCACCTTGTCGTCCTGCTCCTGCGGCTTGTCCGGCTGCGCGCGGTTGTCCTGCACCAGGCGCGCCAGCTGGTCGCTCGGCAACGCGCGCGAGAAATGGAACCCCTGGATCTCGTCGCAACGGTGGCGCCGCAGGTAGGCCATCTGCGCGCGCGTCTCCACGCCCTCGGCGATCACCTGCATGTGCAGGCTGTGCGCCATGCTGATGATGGCCAGCGCGATCGCCGCATCGTCCGGCGTGGTCACGATGTCGCGCACGAAGGCGATATCGATCTTGAGCTTGTCGATCGGGAAGCGCTTCAGGTAGGCCAGGCTCGAGTAACCGGTGCCGAAGTCGTCGATGGCAATGCGGATGCCCAGCTCCTTCAGCCGGCCCAGCACGGCGATGGTGTGCTCCGCATTCGACATCAGCGCGCTTTCGGTCAGCTCCAGCTCCAGCAGCCCAGGCTCCACCTGGTGGCGCTCGAGCGCGGCGCGGATCACGCCTTCCAGGTCGCCCTCGACGAACTGGCGGCTCGACACGTTCACCGCCACCCGCACGTCGCGCACGCCTTCGGCGTTCCAGGCCGCGATCTGGCGGCAGGCCTCGTCCACGATCCACTCGCCGATCCGCACCACCAGGCCGGTCTCTTCCATCACCGGCACGAACTCGGCCGGGTAGACCAGCCCGTAGCCAGGGCGGTTCCAGCGCAGCAGCGCCTCCACGCCCGAGATGCGGCCGGTGTTCAGTTCCAGCTTGGGCTGGTAGTACAGCACGAACTGCCCGCCTTCGAGCGCGCCGCGCAGCGCCAGCTCCAGGTCCAGGCGCGCCAGCACCTGCACGTTCATCCCGGCGGTGAAGAAGCGGTAGCCGTCGCGGCCCGCTTCCTTGGCGCGCACCATCGCCGTGTCGGCATACTTGACCAGCGTGCCGGGCTCGGTCGCATCCTCCGGGTACATCGCGATGCCGATGCTGGCCGTCAGCGCCGCCTGCTGGCCGTGCAGGTCGAACGGTGCGCGCAGGGCCTCGCGCACCTCGTTGGCCACGTTCACCGCCTCCTGTTGGTCGCGCGTCATGGTCAGCGTCAGCGCGAACTCGTCGCCCCCCAGCCGGCCGGCCGATTCGCGCAGGCGCACCACGCGCACCAGGCGCGTGCTGAACTGGCGCAGCAGCTCGTCGCCGAGCACGGTGCCGAGCGAATCGTTGATGATCTTGAAGCGGTCGAGCGTGATGCACAGCACCGCCACGCGCCAGTTCTTGTCGCGCGCCAGCTCGATCGCGTCTCGCAGGTTCTGGAAGAACAGGGTGCGGTTCGGCAGGCCGGTGAGCGCATCGTAGCTGGCCATGTGGCGCATGCGCTCCTGCGCGTGCAGGCGCTCGCTGATGTCGCGCGCCACCGCGATCAGCATGCGGCTCTTGCCCAGGTCCTGCAGCTTCCAGCTGATCTCCACCGGCACCGCGCCCTGCCCGCCCGCGCGCAGCAGTTCGGTCTCGACGATGTCGCCCGGCAGCGCGCCGAATTCCACTTTTTCCTCTTCCCCCTGCCGCGCAGCCGGCGCGTCGGCCGCGAGGTGCCGTTCCAGCAGTTCGCGCGTGCCCAGGCCCAGCGCCACCGGGTCGATGCGCAACAGCGCCTCGCGCGAGAAGCCGAGCATGCGGCAGGCGCCGTCGGACACGTCCACCATGGCCATGCTGGCGGTGTCGATCAGGAAGATCGCGTCCGGCGTGGCGTCCATCGCGCCGCGAAAGCGCGCCAGCTCGGCGGTGCGTTCGCGCACCTCGCGCTCGAGCTGCACGCCGTAGTCCTGCGACTCGCGGTGCAGCAGCCGCACTTCCAGCAGGTTGCGGATGCGCGTCATGACCTCGACCGTGTCGAAGGGCTTGCCGATGAAGTCGCGCGCGCCGGCCTCCAGCGCGGCCAGCTTCTTGTCCGGCTCGGCCGTCACCACCAGCACCGGCAGCCACGAATCGCTCTCGAGCGGCTTCAGGGCCTCCATCACGTCGAAGCCGTCCATGCCGGGCATGTGCAGGTCGAGGATGATCAGGTCGAAGCGGTGCTTCAGGTGCAGCGATACCACCTGGCGCGGGTCGTTCGTGCTCGAGACGTTCTCATATCCCGTCGTCTTCAGGAGGTACTCGAGCAGCTGGACGTTGACGGGTTCGTCGTCGACGACGAGGATGCGCGCGCGGCGGATATCCAACGGTGAAATCATTCGGCCTTCCTTCCGGCTGGTTCCGCTTCCGCTTCCACGGGGTGAAGCAGCGCCAGCGTACTGTTGATCGCTTCGGTGAACTTGTCGATGTCGATCGGTTTGGTCAGATAATGCATGAAGCCCGCCGCCCGGCCGCGTTCGATGTCGCGCGGCATGGCGTTGGCGGTCAGGGCGATCACGGGAATGGATGCGGTGGCCGCGTCGGCGCGCAGCTGCCCGAGCACTTCCATGCCGCTCATGCCGGGCAGGTTCAGGTCCATCAGGATGATGTCGGGCAGCCGTTTGCGCGCCAGCGCCAGGCCGGTGTGCCCGTCCGCCGCGGAGATCAGCCGCAGGTCGGGGCGGAAGCGCACGATCTCTTCCACCAGGCGCAGGTTGGCCGGATTGTCCTCGACATACAGCAGCAGGTGCGGGGTCAGCTGTGCCCCCCCTTCGACCGGCACGGCCGGCACCTCCGCACGTCCCGCGCCGGCCGGTTCGGGGGCGGACGGCGCCAGCGGCGCCGTGCTGGCCAGCTCGATCCAGAACACGCTGCCCACGCCGGGGCTGCTGCTCACGCCGATCTCGCCGCCCATCAGCTCCACCAGGCGCTTGGTGACCACCAGGCCGATGCCGGTGCCCTCCTGCTGGCCGCCTTCCTGGCCGAGCCGGTTGAAGGGCTGGAACAGGCTCGCCACCTGCGCGGCGTCGAGGCCGGCGCCGGTGTCCTGCACCGACAGCCGCAGCCTGTTCGGCGCCACCTGCTCGCAGGACAGGACCACGACGCCGGACTCGCGGTTGTACTTGACGGCGTTGGACAGCAGGTTGAGCAGCACCTGCTTCAGGCGCGTGCGGTCGGCCAGCACCACGGCCCCCGGCGTCTCGGGGAACAGCACGCGTACCCCGCGGCCCGCCGCGATCGGCTCGACCATCGTGCGGCACTCGAGCAGGGTGTCGGCCAGCGGCACCGGCTCCATCGCCAGCGTCACCGTGCCCGACTCCACCTTGGCCAGGTCGAGGATCTCGTTGATCAGGGTGAGCAGGTGGCGGCCGCTTTTCAAGATGTGGTTGGCGAATTCCTTCTTCTGCTCGGGCGTCGAAGGCAGCGTGCTTGATGTCAGGATCTGGGCAAAGCCCAGGATCGCATTGAGCGGCGTGCGCAGCTCGTGGCTCATCGAGGACAGGAAGGCCGACTTGGCCTGGTTGGCGCTGCGTGCTTCCTCGATGGCGTTGGCCAGTTCCGCGTTGGCCAGCGCCAGCTGCAGGGTGCGCTCGTCCACGCGCTGCTCGAGCTGTTCGTTCAGGCGCATGATCTCCTGCTGGGCGCGCGAACGCTCGGCGACCTCGCGCGCGATCTCGCTGCTCGATGTTTCCAGCTCGCGCGTGCGCCCCTCGATTTCAAGCAGCATCGCATTGAAGGAATCGACCAGCTCCCCCGCCTCGTCGTCGCTGATGCGCGGCGCGCGGCGCGAATAGTCGCGGGTGGCGACGACGTCGCGCGCGATCTCGGTGATGGCGACGATCGGCGCCGTCACGATGCGCCCCATGCGCCGGATCAGGAGATACGCCACGCCCATCGCCAGCAGGGTCACGCCGACGGCGATGCTCAGGTAGTCGAGCGTGCGTGCCAGCAGCTGGTTCTCGGCGCGCAGGTAGACCGTGCCGATCGCATCGCCATCCTCGACGATGCGCTGGTGCAGGACCAAATCGTCGTCATCGCTGCGCGGCGCCCCGGTCAGCTCGGCAGGCACGGCGCGGGTCTCGCCCTGGGCCAGGTAGGACGCGAACAGGGCGCCCCCGGCGTCGTAGATCGCGGCGGCGCGCACTTGCGGGCGGGTGCGCAGCAGCGCCAGGTTCTCGTTGGCCAGGCGCGGGTCGTCGAAGGTCAGCGCGGCCGAGCTCATGTGGCCGACCAGCTCGGCCTGGGTGGCGAGGTCGTTGACGAGGGTGCGGTGGTAGCTGCGCAGGTCGTAGCCGATGATGATGGCGATCGACACCAGCAGTGCGGCGAGCGTGGTCGCCATCACGATTGCCACCAGCTTCTTGCGGATCGAACGCGGTCCGATCATGCGGCCTCCGGCGCCGGCCCGCCGGGCGAACATGGGCCGACCGCACGGGAATGCCGGCCCATCGGCTGGGAAGCGGAGCGCGCCATGACGGCCCTGCCGCACGGTTGCGCCGGCGCCATCCGGTCACGCGCGTGTCGTTCGAGCGGCATTTCAGTCCTACGAAAAAACGGATTAGGGTGTGGCCGGGAGTCCCGGCAACTGTTCCAGCATAACGTAAGCCCCGGGCCACATGTCGCACGGAACCATTTTGATTTCACGCTGTCGCCTGATCGCCGACGCACCCACGTGCAGGCCATGCGGCACGGGTAGCATTTTAACCATGCGAGCCGTGCCACGGCGGGGCGGAGCGCGCTAGAATGAACCGTGCACGCGCGTGCGTGCACCACCTTCCCAGCGACGCCGGCCTGGCGCAGCAGGCAGCAGGCAGCAGGCAGCAGGCAGGCGCAATCGGCCCAGGCCGCACTCAAAGGAGCCTCACGTGACGAACGATATTCTCGACCTTGCTACCCAAGTTGGCCGTGCGCTGGAGGCCAAGCGCCTGGTGCTGGCCACCGCCGAATCGTGCACCGGCGGCGGCGTGTCCCAGGCGATCACCGAAATCGCCGGCTCCACCGGCTGGTTCGACTGCGGCTTCGTCACGTATTCCAACGCCTCGAAGGCCGAGCTGCTGGACGTGCCGCCCGCGCTGATCGCGCAGTTCGGCTCGGTCAGCGAGGAAGTCGCCGGCAAGATGGCCGAAGGGGCGCTGTCCAACAGCACCGCCGATGTCGCGGTATCGACCACCGGCATCGCGGGCCCGACCGGCGCCGTGCCGGGCAAGCCGGTCGGCACGGTCTGCTTCGGCTGGTCGCGCGGCGGCACCACCCTGACTGAGCGGCTGGTGTTCCAGGGCGACCGCAAGGCGGTGCGCGAGCAGACCGTGGCGCATGCGCTGCGCGGCCTGCTGCGCTTCATCGAATAAACAGCGGCGTCCGGCGTCCTCCGTGCCCCGCGCCTTGCGCCGTGCCCAGTACAGAGCGGCCAGCGGGCCGACCTGCAGCCTGCTCCACAGCCTGGCCGGCGGCCTGGCGCTGCTCGCCTGCGCCGGCCCCACCTTCGCGGCTGCCGATACCGGCGCTCCCACGGCGGCCTATACCGTCTATGCGGCCGGCGACATCGCCCGCTGCAAGCACCCGGACCCGCGCTGGTCCGGCGCCGCCGCCACCGCCACGCTGGTGGAAAACCTGCTGCGCGCCGACCCGCAGTCCGCGGTGCTGACACTGGGCGACCACACCTACCCGAAGGGCACGGCGGCCGAGTTCCGCGACTGCTATGGCCCGACCTGGGGGCGCTTTCGCGACCGCACCTGGCCCACGCCCGGCAACCACGAATACGCCACGCCGGGTGCCCGGCCCTATTTCGCCTACTTCGGCGAACGGGCCGGGAGCGCAGGACGGAGCTACTACAGCGTGCGGCTGGGCAGTTGGCAGGTGATCTCGCTCGACAGCAACCTGAAGGGCGCGGCGCACGCCGCCCAGCTCGACTGGCTGCGCGCCGAACTCGCGCGCGCACCCAGCCGCTGCACGCTCGCCTTCTGGCACCACCCGGCGTTCACCTCGGGCGGGCACCGGCAATCGGGCTGGATGCGCGACGCCTTTGCGTTGCTGCACGCGGCCGGCGTCGAGATCCTCCTGTCCGGACACGACCACGACTACGAACGCTTCGCCCCGCAGGACGCAACTGGTAAACTGGACCGCGCGCGCGGCGTGCGCCAGTTCGTGGTCGGCACCGGCGGCGCCTATGCCACGCCCTTCCTGCGCATCCTCGACAACAGCGAGGTGCGCGAGGCCAGCTTCGACGGCGTGCTGGCGCTGCGCCTGCTGGACGGCGCCTACGAGTGGCGCTTCCTGCCGGCCGACCCCGGGCGCGTGCCGGCGGGGGCGCGCCTGGACCACGGGCGCGGTCGTTGTCACTGAGCTTTCACTGAGCTTTTACTGAGTTGTCACTGAATTTGATTGGTTTGTCACTAGCATGATTTCCTCGACCCTCATGGCGCGCGGCGCCGACGGAGTGCGGTATGAAAATCCTCCTGCTGGCCTTGCTGGGATGGGTGTGCATGGTCGCGGATGACGCCGGAGCGCAGGTAGCGCCGCCGGTTCCCGTCGTCGCCTTCAAAAAAACCACGCTGGCCAACGGACTGCAGGTGATCCTGGTCGAAGACCGGCGGCTGCCGATCGTGGCGGTCAACATCTGGTACCACGTCGGCCCGGCCAACGAGACGCCGGGACTGACCGGCTTCGCGCACCTGTTCGAGCACATGATGTTCGCCGCAACCCGCCACATCCCGCGCGGCATGGCCGACCGCCTGCTGGAGGGCGCCGGCGCCACCGACAGCAACGGCGGCACCGGCTACGACAGCACCAGCTACTACGACACCGTGCCGTCGAACCAGCTGGAGCTGGCGCTGTGGGTGCATGCCGACCGCATGGGCTACCTGCTCGACGTGCTCGACCAGAAAGCGCTGGCCAACCAGCAGGACGTGGTGCGCAACGAACGCCGCCAGACGGTCGAGGAAGAACCCTACGGCGTGGTCGAGGAAGCCCTGGCGCACGCGCTGTTCCCGAAGGACCACCCCTATCACGCCTCGATCATCGGCTCGCACGCCGACATCCAGAGCGCCCGGCTGGAAGACGTGCGCCAGTTCTTCGCGCGCTACTATGGCCCGAACAATGCCAGCATCGTCATCGCGGGCGACATCGACAAGGCCAAGGCGCGCGCCCTGGTCGAGCGCTACTTCGGCAGCTTCCGGCGCAGCCCGCCGGTGGCGCGTCCGGCAATCGCCACGCCGCCGATCACGCGCGAACGCCGCGTCGTCGTGCACGACCGGGTGGAGCTGCCGCGCGTGTTCATGGGCTGGCTCACGCCGCCCGCCTACCAGGCCGGCGACGCCGAGCTGGCGGTGGCGGCCGAGATCCTCGGCGGCGGCAAGTCGAGCCGGCTGTACAAGACGCTGGTGTACGAGCGCCAGATCGCCCAGGAAGTCGACGCCAGCCAGAACTCCTACGGCTTGACCTCGACCTTCGTCATCGACGTCACCGCGCGCAGCGGACACAGCGCGCGCGAGCTGGAGGCGGCGATCGACGCCGAGCTGGCGCAGCTGCGCGAGCTCGGCCCCTCCGAGCGCGAGGTGGAACGCGCGCGCAACAGCCTCGAGACGGCGCTGCTGTCCTCGATCGAAAAGCTCGGCGGCGACGGGCTGGCGGACCAGCTGAACCACTACAACCAGTACACGGGCGACCCCGGCTACCTGGCGAAAGACCTGGAACGCCTGCGCCGCGTGACCCCCGCCGACGTGCAGCGCGCCGTGCGCACTTACCTGCGCCAGCAGGCACGCGCCGTCGTCACCGGCCTGCCCGGCAAGCCGGTGCTGAACGATCCGCCGCTTCCACGCGCGGCGCGTGCGCCACGTGTGTCGTCCGCCTCCAAGGCCGGCAGCACCGCGGGCGCGGCCACGGACCCGGGCATCAACCCGCCCGAGCCGTGGCGCGCGCACCCGCCCAAGGCCGGGCCGGCGCCGGGCTTCACGTTGCCCCAGGGCGAATCGTTCACGCTGGCCAATGGCCTCACGGTGATCCATCACTACAACCCGGCGCTGCCGCTGGTCTCGACCCAGCTGGTGGTGCGCAGCGGCAGCGCCGCCAATCCGGACAACCTGCCGGGGCTGGCCGGCTTCACGGCGCAGATGCTGGAAGAAGGCACGGCCACCCGCAGCGCGCCGCAGATCGCCGACGAGATCGCGCAGCTCGGCGCCTTCCTCGACACCGGCACCAGCGCCGATGCCTCGATGGTGTCGCTGCTGTCGCTGCGCTCGACCATCGCCCCGGCGCTCGACGTGATGGCCGACATCGTGCTGCGCCCGGCCTTTCCCACCGCCGAAGTCGAGCGCCAGCGCGCCGACCGCGTGGGTGAGCTGATCCAGCAGCGCGACGATGCCGAGACCGTGGCGGCGGTGGCCGCGGCCGGCGCGCTGTACGGCAGCAAGCACCCCAAGGGCTACGGCCAGCTCGGCACCGAGCCGGCGATCCGCAGCGTGACGCGCGACGACCTGGTCGGCTTCTGGCGCCGCCACTACGTGCCGGAAAATGCCGCGCTGGTGGTGTCGGGCGACATCTCGCGCGGCGAGCTGAAGGCACTGGTGGAAGCGCGCTTCGGCGCCTGGCCCCGTGCAAAAGCGCCGCCGGACCGTTCGGGGGCCCCGGCCGGCACCCGCGCGCGCCTGGTCGTGGTGGACCAGCCGGGCGCAGGCCAGACCGCCTTGCGCGTGACGAGCATCGGGGTCGCGCGCGACACGCCGGATTTCCCCGCGCTGCAGGTCATGAACGGCGCGCTCGGCGGAATGTTCTCCAGCCGCCTCAACGACAACCTGCGCGAAACCAAGGGCTACACCTACGGCATCCATTCGTACTTCCGCCTCGACCGCACGCCCGGCCCCTTCATCATCGCCGCCAGCGTGCGGCGTGACGCAACCGGCGCCTCGGTGCGCGAAATCTTCAAGGAGGTCGGCGCCATGCGCGACGCGCCCCTGCCTGCCGCCGAGCTGGCGGCCGCGCGCGACGCGCAGGTGCTGTCGCTGCCGGGCCAGTTCGAGACCAATGCCGACATCGGCGCCAGCCTGGCCGAGATCTACCTGTATGGCCTGCCGCCGGATTACTACCGGCGCCTGCCCGACCAGCTGCGCGCCGTGACAGCGCCGCAGGTGCAGGCGGTGGCGCGCAAGTATCTGCAGCCGGAACAGCTGAAAGTGGTAGCGGTGGGCGACCGGCGCCGCATCCTGCCGCAGTTGCAGCCGCTGGGCCTGGGCCAGGCGGAGCTGCGCGACAGCGACGGACAGCTGCCCGCTCCCCGGCCCTGAGCGGGCCGGCGCCCGCCGACCTTGCCGGGCGCGAGGATTTGACCTAACATGTGAACAAATCTTCACATGTTGAATATGTTAGTTCATCCAGAATACCAACCCGGCGCGGTCGACCAGCTCGCCGACCTGTTCCACCTGCTCGGCGACGCCACCCGCCTGCGCATCGTGCTGGCCTGCCTGGCCCAGCCCACGGCCGTGGGTGACATCGCCGCCTCGCTCGATTTGTCCAGTTCCCTGGTCAGCCACCACCTGCGCCTGCTGCGCGCCGCCCGCATCGTCAAGGCCGAGCGCCAGGGCAAGCAGGTGTTCTACTCGGCGGCCGACGCCCACATCAGCAGCCTGCTCGCCAACATGTTCGAGCACATCGCCGAACCTTCGACCGGAATGGACGCATGAGCCAACATCATCACGACCACGATCATGGGCATCACCACGGCCACGCGCACCACGGCGGACTCGGGCACCACCATCACCACCTGCCCGACCCGGCCGGCCACGGGCGCGCCTTCGCGCTTGCGATCGGCCTGAACACGCTGTTCGTCGCCATCGAGTTCATCTACGGCTTCCTCGCCCACTCCACCGCGCTGATGGCGGACGCCGGCCACAACCTGTCCGACGTGCTGGGCCTGGTGCTGGCCTGGGGCGCCGCGGTGCTCGCGAAAAGCACGCCACGCGGCCGCTATACCTACGGCCTGCGCGGCTCCTCGATCCTGGCAGCGCTGGCCAACGGCCTGCTGCTGATGGTGGCCTGCGGCGCCATCGCCTGGGAAGCGGTGCAGCGCTTCACCGACCCGGCGCCGGTCCAGGGCATGACGGTCTCGATCGTTGCGGGGATCGGGGTCGTCATCAACGGTTTCTCGGCCTGGCTGTTCATGGCCGGCAGCAAGGGCGACCTGAACCTGCGCGGCGCCTACCTGCACATGGCGGCCGACGCGGCGCTGTCGCTGGGCGTGGTGATTTCCGGCCTGGTCATCATGGGAACCGGATGGACCTGGATCGACCCGGCGGTGAGCCTGGCGATCGTGCTCGTGATCGTGGTCGGCACCTGGTCGCTGCTGCGCGAGTCGGTGCAGCTGTCGATGGCGGCGGTGCCGCCCGGCGTGGATGCCGGCGCGGTGCACGCTTACCTGGCGGCCCAGCCCGGCGTGAAGGAGGTGCATGACCTGCACATCTGGGCGATGAGCACGACGGAAAATGCGCTGACGGCGCACGTGGTGATGCCGGGCGGGTATCCGGGGGACCGGGTGCTGGACGAGATGGTGGCGAAGCTACGCAGCGATTTTGCGATCCACCACTGCACCTTGCAGGTGGAGGAAGGGACGACGCAGCATGGATGTGCGCTGGAGGGGCACGGGCACGGGCACGGGCATGGGCATGGGCATGATCATGAGCATGCGCACTGACGGTCAGGCTAACGCGGTGCGGCGAAACTGGATCCCGGCCTGCGCCCTAACCTAGCCCCACATCTTTGCAAGTCTCCAACCCTGCATCACTCCGTTGAACCGCTGGAGGCCGTGCAGCATGGTAATAGGGCCAGCCTTGGTTTCGCTAGGGCTGCCCTTCCAGCCACCCAGCCGGGCAATGATCCACGCTACCCAAGCCATGCTGCGCAAGGCAAATGGTTTTTTCAGTTTGGCGGTCTTGCCCTGGAATTTTTCTTGCAGCTTGCTCAGCACGTCGATCTCATCGTCGTCAAACGCATCGCTTGCTGGTTGCCCAGTGTCGTTGTCGCGTGCATTGACTAGTTGGAGCGTGCGCACGGCTGTCAATGTAGCGATGCTTGTAAGCTTCAGCAGTTCGCTAGACTCTTCCAGCTGGCTCGATTCCAGTCCAAGGCCCTGTCGCTTGAGCGTTCGAAACAGCTGTTCGATCTGCCAGCGCTGCTTGTACCA
>NZ_JBHLWP010000043.1:0-1388 GCF_042432755.1 Massilia consociata | reverse complement strand
CCGTATATGGACTCCTCCTCGTTTGCAAACAATCCGTCTTCAGGCCGTGAGGTACGACTGCTCACGTATATCCGGTCTCGTACTGCTGCACCTGCTCCAGGTGCTGGACCCTGATGGGCTATTCGCGCGCTGACTCCCTATCGCTTTGACGGGCTCGAAGGCCTCAGACATTATCGGGTTTCGTCAGCGCCGGTTCGACCTGTTGGCCATCATGCGGCTTGTCATGCAATCGTGTTTCGGATACTTCTTCAGGTACTTCTACAGCTGTGCTTACGCGGCTCGGGGTTGGTAATCGGTTCCTCTGGTGAGCATTGCCCAAGCTATACGGGCAGTCTTGTTCGCCAACGCCACAGCGGCGATATTTGGGTGTCGCGTCGTCGCGATGCGCATCACCCAGGTACTCAACCGATCCGTTTTCGCCTGAGCCGTTCGGATAACCGCTCGGGCGCCATGCACGAGCAAACTGCGCAGATAGGCGTCGCCTCGCTTGCTAATGCCGAGCAATCGCTCTTTTCCTCCCGAGCTGTTTTGTTTGGGCGTGAGCCCAAACGAAGCAGCCATCTCTCGGCCGTTGGAAAACTGACTCGCATCTCCGACCGTGGCTAGTAGTGCCGTCGCGGTAAGCGGGCCGATGCCACGCACCTGCTGCAAACGCATCGCCGCCGGCTCTTGCCGAGCAATCTGTTCTATCTCCCGGTCGAGCTCTTCAATTCGTTCGTCGAGTGTCTTCAGATCTCGCCACACCCCACGCAAGAGCCGGCGAAAACGTTCGCTCAGCCCGTTGTCGTTATCTTCGAGCCAGCGTGGGATCGCCGATCTTAGGTGTAGCAATTCTTTTGGCGCCACCAATCCATATTCTGACGCCAGACCACGCAGCTGATTGGCTTTCGCTTTGCGCTGATCCATCAGTCCCGAGCGCACCCGGTGCACAGCTTGGATATCCTGTTGCTCGACGGTTTTGACGGCCACGAAACGCATGCTCGGTCGGCTCATCGCTTCGCATATCGCCTCGGCATCGTTTGCGTCGTTCTTGTTGCTCTTGACGTAGGGTTTAACAAACTGCGGAGCGATCAATTTGACCGTGAATCCCTTCGCCTGCAGCACCCGGGCCCAGTGATGCGCGCCGCTACACGCTTCCATCCCGATTTCACAGCCCGGTTCGATCCTGTCGAGCAGTGACTTGATCCAGTCTCCTCGCACCAGCTTGCGTCGCCAGACCGTCTTTTCCGAGCGGTCTATGCCGTGCAGTTGAAAGACATCCTTTGCCAAATCGACCCCAACGCGGATAAGCTTCATGACGGACTCCTTCTTTCCAAACCGGTTGTGTGGAAACTCCAGTTTGGCACTTACGTGCCCTTAGGGGGAGGAGGAGTCCATCCCATTGCTTT
>NZ_JBHLWP010000042.1:0-4308 GCF_042432755.1 Massilia consociata | reverse complement strand
GAGGCCCGAAGGTCCCCCACTTTCATCCGTAGATCGTATGCGGTATTAGCGTAACTTTCGCTACGTTATCCCCCACTTCTGGGTACGTTCCGATATATTACTCACCCGTTCGCCACTCGCCACCAGACCGAAGCCCGTGCTGCCGTTCGACTTGCATGTGTAAAGCATGCCGCCAGCGTTCAATCTGAGCCAGGATCAAACTCTTCAGTTCAATCTCTGTTTGTTGGCATTGCTGCCATCCGTATTGCTACGGAGTCGCTCACTCAAAATACTGACCGTTACTCATTGCTGAGCAACGTATTTCTTTTTTGTGAACATTTGATAATTTAAGTATGCAGCTGACCTAAGTCAGCCGGCACCTTCATCAAACGCCCACACTTATCGACTGTTGATTGTTAAAGATCGGTGTCTTGCACCTTGCTGTATCCAACGAAGCGTTGTGTTCGTCAGCAGCAGAGAAGTGAGATTATGCAGTGTTTCGCGTTTCTCGTCAACTCCCTCTTTTCCTTCGCTTCGCTGCTTTGACAGCTGCGCCGGCGCTGGAGGAACGAGACTATAGCAAAGCCGTCGCGGGTCGGCAAGAGGCGGTGTTGGCCTTCGAACGAAAAACAGGCGTCACGCGTGGTTCATCGATACACGCGCCCCTTATGGAACACCTGCACGACCGTATAGGGTTCGCAGTGCTGCATGGTTCCCGGCGGCGCTGGGCACGCCGGTTGTGCACGCGCCTCGATCGCACTGCCAGCGGCCTGCTCATGGCCTTGCCCGTAGGTCATCCTTTGGCCAACGGTCGATGCCGTATCTGGACGGCTTATGTGAGATGTCGAACAGATGAGTTTTCTTGCATCCGGATAATACGCCGGGCGACGTCAATCGAATTCGATTGAACCGTGCATTGGCACGATGGTCGAAGCGCGTCAGTTGCATGACGCAGCGGGAATGTCGAACTGGGCTGCACTCACTTACCCGAAGTTCCGATATCGGGGGGAGCGCATACGGTGGTGAGTGTTGGCCCAGCCGTGCAAAGTACCGGTGACTTCGGCTTATATAGGGTTCGGCAAGCATGTTTGCTCGCCATCTGCCAAGTCGCGGTGTCGCACAGCTGGGAACCTTGACTGGGGAACTGGTCAGGCAGAAAGCCTCGGTGAGCAACCGGGGCTTTTTTTTGGTTCTTCACGGATTCCCGGGAAACGCAGCTTTGATCTTGAGGAAGAAGAAGCTGCTGTCCCGGTAACCGTAAGCCATCCTCTTCATTACCTTGATGCAGTTGTTGATGCCTTCGAGCTGGCCGGTATGCATCGGCCAGCGTAATCGCGAGGCGATGCCCCGCCAGTAAGGCTGGAGTTTGTTGGCGAACTTGCGCAGCGGCTCGATACCGCTCTCGCGTGCCATCTTCAGCCAGTTTCTCCAAGCCCTGAGCTATTGCCATGCGCCTGACGGCTGCCAGAGTTCCTTCAACGCAGCCTTCATTATGTACACCGTCATCAGGGCCTGGTTAGCAGAGAGCAGCTCGTCCAGTCTGCCTTGCGGGGCAAGCGGAACGTTCTCCCGGTTACGCAGCAGAAGCCAGCGTGCGTGCTTGACCACCTGACGCTGAGGTCGGTCCTGGCGCAAGCGGTTCGCTTCGTCGACCCGGACACGGTCGATGACTTCGCGGCCGTACTTAGCGATCACGTGAAACAGGTCGTAGACCACCCGTGCCTGCGGGCAGTGCTGTCGCACTTCCAGGTCAAAGGCCGTGTTCATGTCCATTGCCACCGCTTCGATCCGCGCGCAGCGCACGAGGCCGAGCCACTCGAAGAAAGGACGGAGCGCTTCGCGGCTGCGGCCTTCGCCAACCCACAACACCTGCTTGCTGTCGGCGTCGAGCACGACGGTGGCGTATCGGTGACCCTTGAACAGCGCAAATTCGTCCATCACGAGACGCGTGGGTTGCGCCTCAGGCAGCGGTGCCAGCTTGCGTTGCAGCACTTGGTGGTGGATGTGGCGCACCGTGCTCCAGTGAAGGCCGGTGAGCTGGCAGACATGGGAAATTGGCATGCGTTCGCTCCACAGTGCGACAAAGGCGGCCAGGCGCCGCGTTACTCGCGAGTGGGAGTCCAGCCAGCTGACGCGTTGGCTGGCTGTGCGTCCACAGCCATCACATCGGAGCCGGTAGACCGCTATCGACAACATCAGCGACCGCCCGACGATAGGTAAATCGTGCACAGTGCGCCAACAGACGTCATGCACCTTGGGAGCTGCGCTTGAACAGTGGCCGCAGATGCGCGGCGCCGATGGACAAGGTTCCAGGCGGATTGACACCGATTGACCCTGCTCGGTGAACGAAGTGACGGCAAAGCCTTCCCAGACGGGAGCGGGACACTATGATCTGACATGAGAGCGGTGGGTTGAGTAATGGGTTTGGTCGCACAAACACAATAACTCTTCCTTACTGCTCTCTTGCGTTTAAAGCAGGTTCATCCCGGAAATCCGCGATGAACCTTTTTTTGCCCTCGGGCGCTCAGCGCTCCGGCTCTGCCGGTTTTGGGACGGCCGGTTCGGGCACAGCACTCATAGGTCCGGATGTCGCGCCGCGGTGCTTGTCGAGGAAATCCAGCAGCGTTTCGTAGTAGATAACCCGGCTGCTGATGTAATGCAATCCATGCCCTTCCCGCTCGAAAGTTTTCCAGGCGACTTCCTTCTTGTTGCGCTCGAGCGCGTCCCGCATCTTCTTGCCGTGCGAGATCGGCACGCGCTTGTCTTCTTCGCCATGCATCAGCAGCACCGGCGCAGTGATCTTCGCGGCATGCAAAAAGGGGCGAGACGGGATCGAACAGCTCAGCGCTCCTTGCCGGGTTGCCGATCGGGTTCATCATCATCTGGCGACTGACCTTGTCGAAAGACGTGTCGGACCAGTCGGAATACATGCGGGAGATGTCGGTGACGCCGGCGAAACTCCACGCCGCACCGGTATAGCGCGGGCGTCTTCATAGCCCCACAGCGCCGCATGGGCACCGCAACTGGCGCCGACGATACATAGGCGTGCCGGAGGAGCCCCGGAACTGTGGCTGAAACACCAGGTAGCCGCGCTCCGCCAGCAACTGAACCTCTTCGTTGAATGCCCATTTGTCACGCGCGCTCGGCCCGCCGTGAATCAGGACAACCGTCGGGGCAGGTCCCGGTGCGCTTGTCCGGCCGCGCAAGGTGGGCCGGAATCCGCAAGCTATCGGGCGCAAGATAGCTTGAGATCTCTACCGGTCGGAGTTTGGCAGGTCCGGCGCGTGATTGACCTTGCCGGTCGTGGTCATTTTCTTGCCGGGGTAATCGAACAGGTACAAGGTGCCCGGGCGACGTCGGCCCAGGATCTGATCAGTACCCGTTTTTCCGGCTTCCCGGACAGGATATTGATACGCTTCGGCAGCACCATGTCGACTTGCAACTGCATCTGCTGCCAGGCGCGCGAGAACCAGATCTGCGCTGACCGCATGCCGGCAGTCGCCGGCATGCTCCCTCGCCTCCTGGTCGATTGCTTTCGGGGATAGGATGTCCTGAGTCGGGTGGCCCACCAGCATTTCACCCTGGCGCTTTTCCCTGACGTGGTAGTTGAACAATGCAGTGGTATCCCTGCCGACACGCGAAGCGATGACGACCGGATCGGGTTCGTCGGGCGCGTACGGCGGCACCCATAAGTCGTCGGTCACCCTGAACTCGGCCAGTTTCGTCCATTCTCCCCGGCGGCAGGCTTGTACCAGTTGGAGACGGTCGATACATCCTTGAAGAGCCGCGAATCGACGAGCGTGACTGCACGCAGTTCGCCCTTGCTATCGAACGCCCATTTGATCGCCTTACCCGCGGGCTGACTGAAATGCTTGCACTTGCCTCGTCGTAGGTCGCAAAGTGCGAAATCGCTGAACCAGCCACTGTCGTGGACCAGCACATGCCCGCTGTTCCGCCTGGATTCGAGCACCCCGATCATCCGCTCGCCGAACGAGGCGACCCGCGTCCCTGACAAGTTTATCGATTCAACCTGCAAACCGTAATCGACGATCAAATGATCGTTCCCGGACCACCGTACCTCGCACGGCGCCCGGTGATAGACGTAGCGCAGACGCTGAAAAGCCCGCCAGGCGCATTTGCGATGCGGGTGCAGGCAGCGGTTTTGTCCGCGCAAAGCAAAAAACCCCACCAGGATCACCTGGTGGGGTTTTTCATATAACTAGCCTGACGATAACCTACTTTCACACTGGTTGCAGCACTATCATCGGCGCAAAGTCGTTTCACGGTCCTGTTCGGGATGGGAAGGGGTGGGACCGACTTGCTATGGTC
>NZ_JBHLWP010000041.1:0-2794 GCF_042432755.1 Massilia consociata | reverse complement strand
TGCATCCGCATTCGGCGCTGGGGTACAAATCGCCGCGCATGTTTAGAAAAGAGCGACGCCGTCAGGCTCTGGAAACTGACGCTAAATAGGCATCAGGCTGTGTCCGGGAAAAGCGGGGCAAGATCAATCGCGCTACTGGCGCTAGGTAAGAACGTCATCTGCACTCATGCTTTAGCCCAAGGGATGGGTGCACCTGGCTACGCTTCTATCTCAAAGCATGGGTATGTCATTGTGACAGATGAAGAACTGGGGATGATAGAACCACTCGGAGATGACGTCCTGGCTCGTGAGGATCGTAAGGCGCTGATGGCCGACAAAGTCATCATGACCGAACGTGATGGTAAAGTTGTTTGGAATCGAGATGCATGGGGCGACGGAGCTTCCGCTTTCTCTACAGTAAGGAAAATGGCGGACGACGGCAGCCTCTACAGCACACAAGATGGAACATTCTTCAATGTACAAGTTCCTGTTGAGCTGCTTAATTCGGCTAAACGCGTGATCATTGCCACGTACTTATTTGATGGGAGCATCCTCCAAGCCTTTCTGAGAATCAAGGGCATCGGACATAGACCATTCACTTTTGAAGGTTTGGAGCTACGAGATAGCAACGTCCTGAAGGCAGCGCTACGTGAACGTATTGAGTTGTATGAGTGCGAGAACACGACAGACAAACTGTTAAAGTGAACCGCCCTGGGTTTTGTAGAGGCTCCATTCTTTGAGAAAATGGAGCTATGAAGAAGCAACCCAAGTATTCCCCCGAAGTCATCGAGCGCGCTGTGCGCATGGTCAGCGAAGCGAGCAGCGAGTATGAGTCGCAGTGGGCAGCGATCACGTCGATCGCGGCCAAGATTGGCTGTACGCCAGAGACGCTGCGCCGCTGGGTACGCCAGCAGGAGCGTGATACCGGCCAGCGTCCAGGTCCGACTACTGCCGAAGAAGAACGCATCAAAGCGCTGGAGCGAGAAGTGCGCGAGTTGCGCAAGGCGAATGAGATCCTGCGTCTGGCGAGTGCGTTTTTCGCCCAGGCGGAGCTCGACCGCCGCTTCAAGCCGTGAGGGCATTCATCGACCAGTACCGCCATGCTTACGGTGTCGAGCCGATCTGCCGGGTGATGCAGGTCGCGCCGTCGGGCTACTGGCGTTACGCCGCGCAGCAGCGTAATCCTGAATTGCGGTGCGCACGAGCCCAGCGCGACGACGTGCTGAGCGTCGATATCGAGCGGGTCTGGCAGGCGAATTTGCAGGTCTACGGCGCCGACAAGGTCTGGCGCCAACTGCGGCGTGAGGGAACCGAGGTGGCCCGCTGCACGGTGGAGCGTTTGATGCGCAAGGCAGGCCTGCGAGGCGTCATGCGCGGCAAGGTTGTACGCACGACGGTGGCCGATGCGAAGGCGCCATGCCCGCTCGACCGGGTCAACCGCCAGTTCAAGGCAACGCGGCCGAATCAGCTGTGGGTCAGCGATTTCACCTATGTCTCGACTTGGCAGGGTTTCGTCTACGTCGCCTTCGTCATCGACGTCTTCGCTCGACGCATCGTTGGCTGGCGTGTAAGCAGCTCGATGCGGACCGACTTCGTGCTCGACGCCTTGGAACAGGCGCTGTACGCGCGTCAGCCGGAACGAAATGCCTTGGTCCACCATAGCGATAGGGGCTCTCAATACGTGTCAATAAAGTACAGCGAGCGGCTGGCAGAAGCCGGCATTGAGCCGTCTGTGGGCAGCAAAGGCGACAGTTACGATAACGCCCTTGCCGAGACCATCAATGGGCTCTACAAGGCTGAGCTGATCCACCGCCGCGCTCCCTGGAAAACGCGCGAAGCCGTTGAATTGGCCACGCTGGAATGGGTGTCCTGGTTCAACCACCATCGCCTCTTGGAACCGCTCGGCTATATACCGCCGGCAGAAGCTGAGGCAAACTATTACAAGCAGTTGAGCAGTCAGGCTATTCCGGCCTGACTCACACTAACCGGCCTCCACGAAAGCCGGGGCGGTTCATATGCTGAGCTTCATCCGAGAAGTGGAAATGCACTCTTCATTGCCTCACATTTGTTAAGCGACGAACTTGTGGTCAATACGATTTCAGCAGTGCGAAAGCCTCACGCAGCATTTGCACTCTAATTGGATGAGTAGGTCAATAGGTGCCAATTATTGGCTCGACTCAGATTGTCTTGAACTACCGTTGGTCGTGTGGAGTAGCTCTTTCTCTATCTGGCTAAGCCCAGGAAGGCGAACGGCATTGAATAGAATGTCCGGGAACCTCATCAAATCTGCCCATGCTGCTTTGAGAGCATCTGCTGAACCACGTGAAACAAGAAGCTGCTGACGCGTGTTGTAACCAACGTATGCGCGTGGGAACGCTTCTCTAACCTCGGGTTCTAGATACAGGCAGTTCATTTCCCACCACGTCTGGCACTCGATTACAGCAGGACCAACTTCTGCGTCTTTGGTCATAGTTAACTTTCGCCATAAGGCGAATGCCTCTTGATGTGCTTGCAAGCGTTTATCTAACGCTGCCATGCGCAGCTGTTGCGTTGCCTTTTTTTCTTCTAGCAAGATATTGTATCTGTGTTCTACTTCTTTGACGAGGTCAGTAATGTGCTGTATATCCTCTTTGGTGGCTAAGTTTTCTCCTTTCTTATTCAGGTAGGTGCTAAGGAATCTAGTTGCTAGTTGTTTAGTTTCGTGCGATCATGTTCCTCGCCGTAGTTGGCCTTTGTTCCGTGCAAAGGCTATGCTGGGCGACTTGATTGCTGGGTTCAGCAGTCCCGGCATTCAATCGCACCAGGAGCAGTTGGC
>NZ_JBHLWP010000040.1:0-2031 GCF_042432755.1 Massilia consociata | reverse complement strand
GACTTTGCGCCGATGATAGTGCTGCAACCAGTGTGAAAGTAGGTTATCGTCAGGCTAGTTATATGAAAAACCCCGCAGAGTGATCTCTGCGGGGTTTTTTGCTTTGGGCGCACGAACCGGCGCCCGGATCGGCAACGCCAGATCTTGCTCCCTACGGTTCTTGTTTTTGAAGCGCGGATAAGCTGCCTGGACTTCGACCCGAGCTGCTCGAGGCCCGCACTCATCAACCCGTATTATTTCATCCAGGCGGTAGGGCTTGCGCAGCGACTCCGTACGTTGAAATATCCTGTTCTCACCGATCAATTCGCTTGAATAGCCTATTGCAAACACGACGTCTGCCCGTAGCAGACAATCGGCTGCCGCAACTGCAAGTTCCCGTCCCTTTTCATCCCCGGCATCAGGGTGCTGGTGAATACCGGATCGCCAGCGAACGCCAGGCTCTGCTCTCATATAGCGGCTTCGCCTACCACGGCCGGTGCCGTATGCGTTTTTCCGGTTCGGATGCGCCGAGCCATTTGGCTCACTACCGCAGCCGTCGCAGCTCATGCTGATGCGCGCGTCATCCGGTGCCGCGCCGCATTTCGCCTGCCAGCGGGACAAGCATGGGCGACCGGCTTCGATCCCACGCGTCCGTGCGCCAGCACAGCGCCCTGCAGCATTCCGGACCAGGTGCAGGACTTGTTTGCGAACTGGCCAGCGCCGAGGGCAAACGCCCGCAGGTTCACCTTGCCTGCTATGCTGAGATAGCGCTCGTTTGCACGGATTCGATCGCTTCTTGCACGTCCCAAGTGTGCGTCAAAGCGTGCCGCCGCCTGTAGCGCCGGCTGTGCAAATGCCAGCAACCGCATGGCGATCCGGGCGGCGCGGCGGATGCTATTTGGACACCTTCGACAGGCGGACCCGCTCACTGGCCCGGTGCGCAATGCGCAACAACTGCATGGGAGCATTGATCAGCTGCCGGGTGCGCGGATGCCATTGGGACTTTGCTTGGAATGCTGCTCCTGCCGGGCTCGAGCACGTTCAGAAACGCACCAGCTTTCGATGACAGTTGCCAGTTTCGCTCATCATTGCATCCCACCGTCCGAAACGGGCTGTCCCATAACGGAACCGGCCAACAGAACGATACCGGGTGCTGTCATCTGAGCAAGAAGTCTCCCGGAACAAGGACGTGCCTTATGCGAGGCGCATTCGGCTATTGAGGCGGAGCTCGAGCTTGTGCCAGAAACGGTCATGCACTGGCAGCAGCAGGACATTGCAGACAGGTTCAAGCACCGCAGCCATGCCACCGAAGGCCAGCGAACCGGTTGCAGCGTACATCACAACGAAGGCGACGCCCATGTGCAGCACAGTTTGGCTCAACTTTTCTGCAGCAATCCTCATGTAACGGTCACGCTCGTCGACCGCGCAGGCACGTACTGCCGCCCACGCTTTCTCGTGGAAAGGAAGCAGGAGTACATTGATCATTGGTTCGATCACGACGGCCAAGCCCCCGAAGACCACCGACCCCGTCATTGCATAAGCGATTGCAAACGCAATCGCCATGTGCGCAACTACCTGGCTGGTCCTCTTCGCTGCGATCATCATGACTGTTCCCCTTTGCTGCGTTATCACTACGGTAGGTACAGATGATAGTGATTCTCGTTTATAGTTAAAAGCAAATAAAATTGAAAGGATCGATAGTTTTACTATATCGGTCGACATTCTTAAACGGGGCTGAAGTCCCGTTGTCGTACGTCCGCAGCACTTGTGCAGGGCAGCCGACTTTTGCTATAGTTTGTGTCTTCTGACGCCGCTGCAGCTTTCAAAGCAGCGAAGCGAAGGAAAAGAGGGAGTTGACGAGAAACGCGAAACACTGCATAATCTCACTTCTCTGCTGCTGACGAACACAACGCTTCGTCGGATACGGCAAGGTGCAAGACACCGATCTTTAACAATCAACAGTCGATAAGTGTGGGCGTTTGATGAAGGTGCCGGCTGGCTTAGGTCAGCTGCATACTTAAATTATCAAATGTTCACAAAAAAGAAATACGT
>NZ_JBHLWP010000004.1:0-226730 GCF_042432755.1 Massilia consociata | reverse complement strand
GCCGAACTTCTTCGACAGAACGGTTGCGATTGCAGCCGTCAGGGTGGTTTTGCCGTGGTCAACGTGACCGATGGTGCCGACGTTGACGTGCGGCTTGGTCCGTTCGAATTTTTCCTTTGCCATTTCAGACTCCTAAGATCTAACGATTTTTTTGAGAATTACCAGGCACACCTGACGGACGAGTACTACGGACTGCCGTGCAAAATTCTGGTGCCCTTGACGTGGATTGAACACGTGGCCTCTCCCTTACCAAGGGAGTGCTCTACCACTGAGCTACAAGGGCTTATTTTTTGCGGTTAGAAACACCGCACTAACTGGAGCGGGTGAAGGGAATCGAACCCTCGTCGTAAGCTTGGAAGGCTTCTGCTCTACCATTGAGCTACACCCGCGAGGTACAACCTTTCAATTCCTTCGACTCTTCTTTTGGTGGTGGGGGCTGGATTCGAACCAGCGTACTCAGAGAGGGCAGATTTACAGTCTGCTGCCTTTAACCACTCGGCCACCCCACCGCGAAGAACCGCAGAGTATGAAGCAAGCTCAACGTATTGTCAACTAAGTTTCAGCGGGCTTTGACCGCTTCGCATAGCAGCGTTGCTTCGGGGCGTGATTGTAACGGGAGGGATGCAAAACCACAAGGGTGATTTTGCGGGAATTGCAGGGAATGTTCGAAAAGCCGTTTCGAACATGCATTCAGGCACCAGTTTTTCGGCTCCAAGCATCAAGACGTCATTTCCGCGAAGGCGGGAATCCAAGTTTTTGGCGCACCGTGGGCGCTTTACCGTATGCATCCGGCACCGGACAATGGCATCGGGTTCCACCTTCGCGGGAACGACGGTTTTTCTGCTAACGGAAGAAAAAGAGTGCAGTGGTGCGCGGTCACCCCTGCCCCAGCGCCGCCAGAACCTGCCCCTTGAGCGCCTTGATCAGGGCGGTCTCGTCCGGCGGCACGCCTTCGGGTGCCGTATTGGCGCGGTCCGCATAGAGCAAGCCCAGCTGGGCCTTGCCCACCACCAGCGGCAGCACGATGAAGCTGCGCGCGTCGGGCAGCAGCTTGCGGTGCCACTCGGGCAGCAGGTCGCGGATCTTCGGGCTGGAGGCGTCCGAGATCATCAGGTCGGCATCGTTTTCCATTGCGAGGTGAAACAGGTCGCGCGCGGCGGCGGTGGGGAACGCGAAGCCCGCCTGCAGACGGCTGCCGTCCTCGCCCAGCGCCAGCCGCGCCCGGTACTGCCCGGTGCGCGCATCTTTGAGGCACACGGTGGCAAAACGAAATCCCAGTGCGCCGTACAGGGTTTCGAGTACCGCCAGCACCACGTCGTTGAGCTTGCCCTGTCCGGATGCGCGCAGCTGGGTCACGTCCTGCACGCCTGCCAGCAGCAGCTCGCGGGCGTTCTTCGGCTTGCCGCTCGGGTGGCAACCATCCTGCTCCTGCTCGCCCGCATCGAGCGTGGCCAGCAGCAGCACATCGGGCAACCCGTCCTTGGCCGCCTGGGGTACGGTCTTGGGCGCCGGCTGCATGTTCATGCTCTCCAGCAGGCCGCGCATGCCTTCCTGCACTGCCGCCATCAATTCCTCCATGCGCGCGCCGTCCAGGCCGAGCGCCTCGCCATAGCGTGCCTGCAGGCTCGCCGCCGCCAGGGTACCGGCGGGTTCGTGGGTCTGCGCCAGCAGGCGCGCCACGTCGAGGCCGAAGGAGGCCACTTGGCGCATCCACTCGCCGCGGTTGCCTGCCATCCGTATGCCGGTGGGCGGCAAGGCGGCCTGGGCGCGCACGATCACGTCCGGGATCTTCCACTCGGTGAGCACCGCCTGCGACAGCATGTCGTAGCTGCAGCCGAGGATCATCTGCGAGGCCTGGCCGGCCGTGTGCTTGCCGCCGGCGACCAGGGCCGCGATCTCGCGGTAGCGCTCGTGCTCGTGGCTGGCCACTAGCAGCGGGCCGAGGTTCTTGAACAGGGCGCAGATGGCCGCTTCCTCGGCGCCCTGGTAAAAACTGTGGCGCGCCATCTCGCGCCCCACCAGGCTGGCGCACAGTGCCGCTTCCAGCTCCACGCGTACGCTGCCCGCGTGTTCCGAGCTGTCCAGCGCATCGACCAGCAGCATCGCCAGCGCCGTGGCCTTGACGTTGTCGAAGCCGAGCAACGAGATCGCGCGCGAGATCGTGGTGACCGGCGTGCCGGACGCGGTGCGGTACTGGATGGTGTTCGACAGGCGCAGGATGCGCTGGGTCAGGGCCACGTCCGACACCACGTAATAAGCCAGGTCGTGGGTGCCCTGGTCGTCGCTGGACGCCATCTCGATCACCCGGGCGATCGAGGCGCCGAGGGCGAACATCTCTTCGTCGCCGCACACCTTGTGCATCAAGGCGGCACGCACGCGGCGGGTCGCGCCTTCGGACGGCGCGGAAAATTCGTTCATTACTTATCTGCTTTCCTGGATTGCTTTCTGGACCGGAGCGGCCTTGACGACGCGGCCTTGCCCATTGCGGTCGTATTTCCTGAGCACCTGGTGGTGCAGCGCCGAGAGGGCGCCGAGCTTGGGGTTGCCCGGGTCGAGCTGGCGCACGTTGCCGATCAGGCCCGTCACCTGCTGGCCGAGCCGGTCTTCCCAGCCTTCGTGCTCGAGGCAGCGCAGCAGCGCCAGCGCGGCGTTGAAGGCCACCGAGGGGTTGCTCGGCAGCTTGGCCGCCGCTTCCAGCATCAGGTTCACCGCGCCCTTGTAGTCGCCGCCCCGGGCGCGGGCGGCGCCGTCGGCCACCAGGTCGACCACGTGCTGGCGGCTCTCCTGCGCCAGCGTGCGCGCCAGGTCGGGGAAGCCCGCGCTTTCGAGCACGCCCATGGCGCGCGCCATGCCGGCATCGTTCGACGCGTTGCGCATGACTTCGCGCACCAGCTCGGCGCCGCCCTCTTCCATGTCGTTCTCGAGGCAGGCGCGCGCCAGCTCCAGCTTGAGGTCGGCCGACAATCCGGGCGCCTCCCTGCAGGCGCCCAGGGCGGTCGCGAGCGCCTCGCTCAGGCGCGCCGTGTTGCCGGTGTACTCGTGCAGCAGTGCCGACGAGATCGCGCTGCACAGGGTGGTATTGGGGCGCCCGCCCATCGAGCGCTCGAGGTCGCGGATGACCGAAGCGGCCGCTACCGGATCGCCCTTCCTCACCAGGGTGCGCACCAGCTTGACGTGGTCTTCGGGGTCGCGGAATTCGGAATACCTGGCCTTGGCCAGCACCTGCTTGAGCGCCTTCTCGGCGGCCCCGGTGTCGCCGGCCTCGAAGGCGGTCTCGCCCAGGGTGCGCAGGCGGCGCACCGCGTGCGGCGACACCGCCACCGCATCGGCCAGGACGGCCTGCGATTGCGCCAGGTCGCCGACTGCCGCGTGGGTGCGCGCCAGCCAGTCGTAGGCATCGACGAAATTGCGGTTGCCGTCGACCAGTTCCTGCAGCACCCCCTTGGCTTCGTCGAACTGCCTGCGCAGGAACAGGGTCTTGGCCAGGCCGAGGCGCGCCCAGGCGATGGCCTTGACCTCGATGAGCTGGCGGTAGATCGGCTCGGCCTGCTCGGGCTCGCCCAGGAACATGTGCAGTTCGGCGCGCAGGCGCAGGAAATCGACCGCATGGCGCGGGTGCAGGCGCTGGCCGGCGATGCAGGCCTCCACCGCGTCGCGCTGGTCGCCGGCTTCCATCAGGGTGTACACGGGCATGAAGGCGGCCCGCTTGTCGAGGGCGCGGGCGATGCGTTCCAGCAGCCGGTCGGCGGTAAACGGTTTCAGGACGTAGTCGGTCGGCGCCAGCTCGGCGGCGCTGACGACCTTGCTGTGGTTGCCCTCGGCGGTGACCATGAAGAACATGGTCGCCAGCGGCATCAGCTTGTGGTGGCGCATGTCCTCGAGCAACTGCTGGCCGTCCTGGCCGCCTTCGAGGTCGTATTCGCACAGGATCAGGTCGAAGCTGCGCAAGCCCAGGTGCTTGATCGCCTGGTTCGACGAACTGGCGTGCTCGATGCGCGTGAGCCCGCACATGTTGAGCATGCTGTGCACATTGGCACGCATGCCCGCATGGGGCTCGATGATCAGGGCCGTGAGGCCTTCCAGTTCGTTCATGGGATTCCGTAAGCCTGCGTTGGGCGTGGGCAGCTGCTACATGGGCGCGCCGTATGGACCGCACTGAGCGGTCCAGTATATTACGGCCAGGGAACGAAATAGTTGAATTGGGTAAAGAGGCTGCCCGAACCGGCAGTTGATGCTGGGAAAAAGAGACAGCCGAAGTGGATCAGCCGCCCGGGGAGAAGGCGGCAGCCTGGCGCAGCGGCGTGCGGCGGCCGTTGATGCATTCGGACCTGCCGTCGCCGACGATGATGTTCTGGTAACGGACTTCGTATTTGCCGGCCGTGAGCTTGTCGATCAGGAAAGTCGCGCGCGGCTGCACGAAGGCGTGGCGCACGTTCGAGCGGCGGTCGAGGTCGTACAGCTTGACGAAGATCGGCGAGGCGTTGGCGCTGTTGTCGATCATGACCTGCATCTCGCTGCCGCTGTTGCCGAACGGGTAGCCCGGCAGGTAGCCGGACTCGGCCGGCCACGGGTCGCCGCTCGGCGCCGTCAGGGTCTGCAGGTCGGTGCCGCAGTCGGGCGCCCTGGCCGGCACCACCAGCTGGGTGACGGCGAGCGCCTTGATCTCGGGTGGCGGTTCCTTGCCCTCGCCGCCGAAGCGGCGGGCCCAGCCTTCGGTGCTGGTGTCGGCGCCGAGCTCGTCCGGCCGGGCCTCCGTGACGGCGGCAGTGGCCGGCTCCGGCTTGCCGGCCCAGGCCAGGGCAGGCGGCAGCTTGCCGGGTTCCGGCTCCACCAGCAGCACCGCGGCCGCGGCGCCGGCCACGAAGCAGGTGGTCAGGCCCAGCCACCAGCGCGGGTCGCGCAGCAGGCTGCCGCGCGGCTGCGGTTCCGCAGGGCGTGCCTCCCAGCTTTCCGGGCGGGCGCGGCCGTTGCTGCCGGTCTCTTCGGTACCGGTGCTCTCCAGCCATTCGACTTCCCACTCCTCGGACGCGATCCACTCGTCGTGCTCCTTGCGGCGTACCGGGTCGGACAGGGTGTTGTAGGCGGTGTTGACGATCGCCATGATGCGGGCGGCCTTCTCGTCGCCCGGATTCTTGTCGGGGTGATACTTCTGGCTGAGGGCCTTGTACGCCGCACGAATGACTTCCTGCGGCGCGCCGCGCGCGACCTTCAGGTTGTCATAGTGGGTGTGGATCTTGGCCATGTTGTCAGGGGTACCCGCTGTTGTCGTCCTTGCTGATCCGGTGCGCGTGTTGCAGGGTGGTACAGCTTAGCCGGATTTGTATCCAGAGCGCAAGATGTCAAAAATTCTACAGGCGGTGCGTCCGATCCGCCCGCACGATTGCTTCCGGCAAGTCCACGTCTTTACCGACCACCAATACCTTGAACAGTTCACCCATCTCGGCCGGCGACACCAGTTTCTGCACCGCCTTCGACTGCGGCAGGTAACGCAGCGCATCAAGTGGATCGAGCTCCTGCAGCAGCTCGCCGATGCCGCAGGCAAGCAGGAACGAAGCCTGGTTCATGTAGGCCAGCACCGGCAGCCCGGCGTCCTGGGACGCCAGCGCCATGGCCGTGAAATCGACGTGGGCGGTAATGTCCTGCAGGCCCGGCAAATAAAACGGATCGGGATGGGAATGGTGGCGGTAATGGCACATCAGGGTGCCGCCCATGCGCTGGTCGAGGTAGTACTCGTGCGCCGGGAAGCCGTAGTCGAGCAGGATGGCGGCGCCACGGCCGCCTTTCATCATGCCGGCCAGCGAAGCCATGAAACCTTGCGCCACCGGGTGGATTTCGGTCACGTAGCCGTCGGGCAGCAGCTCGGCATCGGGAATCTGGCGCGCCACCTGCTCCGCCAGGTGCTGCGGCAGCGCTTGCTGCACGAAGGCGAAGGCGCCCTCGTGCACCGTCACCATCTGGCGCTGCCAGCTGCCTTCGTTGCGGACGACGAGTTCCACCGGCATCGCGTCGAGCACCTCGTTGGCCAGCACCACGCCGCTGAAGCTTTCCGGCATGTCGTCGCGCCAGCGGACCTGGGGCAGGTCCTGCAAGGCTTCCTGCTGGCGCGCGCGCAGCTCGCCCGACAGTTCGATGATCGTGTACGAGTTGACCTGCACGCCCATCCGCTCGAGGGCGGCCAGGACGTCGCGCGCCAGCTTGCCGGTGCCGGCGCCGAATTCGATGATGTCGGGCGCGCTTTGGGCGATAATAGCGGCGGCCGCGCGCGCCAGCGTTGCCCCGAACAGGGACGACATCTCGGGCGCGGTCGTGAAGTCGCCGCTCGCCCCCAGCTTGGAGGCGCCGCCGCTGTAATACCCGAGCCTGGGCGCATACAGCGCCAGTTCCATGAACCGTGAAAACGCCATCGCTCCGCCGAGCTGTTCGATCTCGGCGGCGATCAGTTGTTGCAGGGAGTGGGACGCGGCGAGCGCGTCGGGAGCGGGTGCGGGCAGGGACATGCCCGCATTGTAGCGAACAGTTGCCAAACCAGCCTAGATCAACAACGTCCTGCAAGCCAACGATGACGGACCACACCGCAAACGCTTCCCCCAAAGTGGCGCTCGTGACCGGCGCCGGCCGCCGCCTGGGCCGCGCCATCGCGCTCGGCCTGGCCGCCGCCGGCTGGGACGTCGCCGTGCATTACCGCCATTCCGAACGGGAAGCGGTCGAAACCGCCGAGTCGATCCGGGCGCTCGGGCGGCGCGCCGCGCTGCTGCAGTGCGACCTGCTGGACGAGGCGGCGGTGCGCGCCCTGCCCGGCCGCGTGGCCCGGGAACTGGGCGTGATCCATTGCGTGGTCAACAACGCATCGTTGTTTGAATACGACAGTGCCACGAGCTTCTCCCCGGCCTTGCTGGCCACGCACATGGGAGCGAACGTCGCAGCACCGCTGCTGCTGGCGCAAGCCTTGCACGCCATCACGCCGGTCGGTTCCCAGTCGGTGGTAATCAACCTGCTGGACCAGAAACTGTACAATCTCAACCCGGATTTTCTGTCGTACACGCTGTCGAAGGCGGCGCTGCACACGGCCACCACGATGCTGGCGCAGGCGCTGGCGCCCTCGGTGCGCGTGGTCGGCGTGGCGCCCGGCATCACGATGGTGTCGGGCGACCAGACCGAGGAAGGTTTCAGCAAGGCGCACCGGATGACGCCGCTGCAGCGTTCCTCGACCCCGCAGGACATCGCCGACGCGGTCGTGTACGCCGCCGGCGCGCGCGCCCTGACCGGCACCACCTTGCTGGTCGACGGCGGCCAGCACCTGATGGCCTCGCCGCGCGACGTGATGTTCCTGACCGAACCCACCAATAACCATACATAAGGCATTACCATGTTATCCGCCCTGATCCACCCGAGCTTGCGCGACTGCCGCCGGCTGTTCCTGCGCAATTACGAAGTCATGATCAACATCGGCGTGCATGACTTCGAAAAGACGGCGGAACAGCGTGTCCTGATCAACGTCGACCTGTACATCCCGCTCGAGCAGTCGACCCCGAAGGCCGACCAGTTGTCGGAAGTGGTCGACTACGACTTCATGCGCGAAACGATCGCCAGGCGCGTCTCGAAAGGCCACATCCACCTGCAGGAAACCCTGTGCGACGACGTGGTCAAGGCGATGCTGACCCATCCGCGCGTGCGCGCCGCGCGCGTCTCGACCATGAAGCCGGACGTCTATCCGGACTGCGAGGGCGTGGGCGTGGAAGTGTTCCAGATGAAGGAAGAAGCATGAGCGAAGCGGATCTCGACCAACTGAACCCCGATGCCGCCAGGAAGGCGGAGAAGGTGGCGTTCGAAAACAACAAGCTGCACAAGCGCCTGTGCCGCCTGGTGGGCCAGGCGATCGGCGACTTCAACATGATCGAAGACGGCGACAAGGTGATGGTCTGCCTGTCGGGCGGCAAGGACAGCTACGCCCTGCTCGACATCCTGATGACCTTGCGCGAGCGCGCGCCGATCCACTTCGACATCGTCGCAGTCAACCTCGACCAGAAGCAGCCGAACTTCCCTGCCGAGGTGCTGCCTGCCTACCTGGACAAACTCGGTGTGCCGTACCACATCGAGAATCAGGATACTTACAGCATCGTCAAGCGCCTGATCCCGGAGGGCAAGACCACCTGCTCGCTCTGCTCCAGGCTGCGGCGCGGCATCCTGTACCGCGTGGCGGACGAGCTGGGCTGCAACAAGATCGCCCTGGGCCACCACCGCGACGACATCCTCGAAACCTTCTTCCTGAATATGTTCTTCGGCGGGAAGCTGAAGGGCATGCCGGCCAAGCTGGTCTCGGACGACGGCAAGCACATGGTGATCCGCCCGCTGGCCTATGTGAAGGAAGCGGACACCGAGCGCTATGCGGAAGTCAAAGGCTTCCCGATCATCCCGTGCGACCTGTGCGGCTCGCAGGAAAACCTGCAGCGCAAGCAGATCAAGGCCATGCTGCGCGACTGGGAAAAGAAGCACCCGGGGCGCGTGGAGAACGTGTTCTCGTCCCTGAGCACCGTGGTGCCTTCGCACCTGCAGGACCGCAACCTGTTCGGGTTTGTCGACCTCAAGACGGACGGCCTGCCGAACCCGCTGGGCGACATCGCTTTTGATGAAGAGCCGTGCTCGACGCCGGCGAACAATACGATCTCACTGCAGCAGTTGTAGATTGCGACGAGGCGGCGGCATCTGCCGCCGCCTTGGCCGGGTGCAGCAAGGAGTGATGTGTGCGCAACAGGTCGTTGCCGGATCCGCTGCTAAGATGGGCGGACCTGTCCTGTGCATGGACCTCGGGAGGCGAGATGCAAAACAAGTCCTTGTGTGGTGCCGTCCTGGCGCTGGCTGCCACATCCGCAGCAGCCAATACCACGATGACGCCGGTCGATTCCTGGAATTTCGCCTGGACCGGCTTCATTACTACCTCGCCGAGTCAGGCGACGGCCTTCTGGCCCGAGGCCACGCTCACCGGCTACTTCACCGGCAGCGATACGGACGGTGACGGCGTCGTGACGAAAGGTGAATTGAGCGAGTTCGTCTTTGCCGGCAAGATCTTTGCTGGCTGCCGCAACGATGCCTACGAGACCTGTTCGATCGAACACTTCAGCTTTACGCCCGACCATCAATTGTCCTTCGCCACCAATTGGACCTGGAGCAACCCAGGTGGCCAGATGCCGGACTTCCGCACAAGAGGCTTTACCAGGACGGGCGACGAACATTACTGGTACTGGGACCAGCCGGGCGACGACTGGTACACCAGCATGCTCTGGACCGACCAGACCGTCTTCAGCATCGCCCCGGTGCCGGAGCCGTCCGCACCGGCGCTGGCATTGGCCGGCCTGGTGCTCCTGGCGCCGGTGATGCGGCGACGGCTGCACCGGCCGGCGCGAGCCTAGGGTCTGTCTAACGGAGTGTCAAGCCGCTACAAGGTAATTCGGATCGAGGTTCGTACGGAGGCCGGCTGTGCCGACCGCGCGTTCAGCACCCTTCCGTTTGACGGGCGGCTGTTCATTCCCTGATTGAACACGTGTACGGCGAAGCCATAAACCCTACGGAAATGCGGACTCCAGCCCGTTCTTGTCAGGCAGCCCCTAACTCCAGGCCGGACGCACCCGCCAGCGGCGCGCGCCGAGCACCGCCGCCAGGCCTGCCACCAGCATCAGGCCGCTCGCCGGCTCGGGTACCGCGGATACCTGGGTCACCTGCAGGGTGGTGTCCTCGGTCCAGTAATAGGTGCCATACCGCTGCCGGTAGAACTCGTAGCGGTATACCTCGCCGGTCTGGACACTCGCATTGAACTCGCCCCCGTACCATGTGCGCTGGTACCACTGCCCGGTCATCTCGAAGACGGGCCCGAGCGGCCCGTCGGGCGCGAACCGGAAGTGGCTCAGCGAACAGGTATTGCTGTAATCGTCTGGAGCCTCGCAAGTGACGTAGTTGCCGGTGATGCCATCGTTACCGAACCTGAGTTCGCTCAGCTCCGACATGTCGAGCCAGCCGTCGCGGTTACGGTCCTCGCCCTTGACCAGGCCACTCAAGGTGGTCCGGGTGAAAGGCGGCACCGGATCCTGGCCCCAGGTAAAGGTATACGACCGGCCGCTGATTTCCAAAAAGTCCACCCGCCAGGTGATTTCCTGGCCGTGCACCCCTGTCACCGCCAGCGCCAGCGCTGCGGCCAGCAAGCGTCGTTTTCCCATTTCACTCTCCTCCTGTAGAAAGTGCACGACTGAAGCCTGTCGGCACCAATCGCCGGGCGGCCTCGACAATAGAGTAGCGCCGGCTGCAGCGCGTGTCGCGACTGCACCAATTGTGTGCACCAAAAAGCAACTCAGCAGCATGGCGCAATCCGCCGGAAGGAAATCGCAGCCGTGTTACCCTGCGTTTTTTCATCCCCCATACCTAGAAGAGGATGCCAATGAGACTGCCCGCCCGCCTGTTCCGCCACCTGTCCCCGCGCCTGTTCCTGAGCCTGGCCCTGCTTGCGCCCTGCGCGGCAATGGCCGAGCCGAGCGCCATCTACCTGGTGCGCCACGGCGAAAAGCAGAGCGAGAACGGCGATCCGGAACTGACCGCCCAAGGACGCGCACGGGCGCAGCACGTCGGGATCCTGCTGCATCGGGCCGGCATCACCGGCATCTTCAGCACGTCGACCAAGCGCACGCGCCAGACCGCCGAGCCCCTGGCACAGCGCACGGGTCTGGCCGTGCAGCTCTACGATCCGCGCAACCCGAAGGCACTGGTGGAAAAAGTAAAGGGATTGACCGGCGCGGTGCTGGTGGTCGGGCACTCGAACACGCTGCCGGAGCTGGTGCGCCTGTTCGGCGGTGTGCCGGGGGCGGAGATCGGGGATGACGAATACGACCGGCTGTACCAGCTGACGCCGACGCCGGGCGGGGCCGTGAATACGGTGCTGTTCACGACGCCGTAATCGTGGCGTGGGCGCCGGCGCCTGCCGCCGCCATGCCGGTGCGAACACCGCCGTTCAGTCATGGGATAGGAGGGTTACGGCTGGCGCTCCCGACCTCTGCGCCGTCTTTGGCGGACGGCAGGGCACCGAGCGCCGCGGCGTTGATCCGTTCGCGCTCGTCGTCGAACCACCAGCCCCATTTGTTGAAGTAGCGTACCGCGGACACGGTGTGGTGGCACAGCAGCCGCCAGTCGTGGTAGGAACCGCGCCCATACTCGTGCACCACCGTCACGTGCGGATAGAACACCGTGCGCCCGACACGCGCCAGCCGCCGTGACAGGTCGACGTCTTCGAAATACAGGAAGAAGCGTTCGTCGAACAGCCCGGCCCTGGCCAGCGCATCGGTGCGTATCAGCATGAAGCAGCCGGACAGGACCGGCACATCCATGATGCGGTCGTAGCCGCTGGCATGCATCTCGTAGTCGCGCTGGCTTCCCGCGCGCCGGTGCAGCCACGGCAGGAAACGCCGCACCGCCAGGCCGACCGGGGCCGGCAACAGCTTGCACAGCGGTTGCAGGCGGCCGTCGGGAAAGCAGATGCGCGGCGCCAGCACCGCCACGTCGGGATGGCTTTCCATGTACCCCAACAGGCGTGGAAAGGTGTCGGGAGCAAAATGAATGTCGGGGTTGAGCACGAAGTGATAGCGGCTGCCGGCTTCCATCGCGGCGCGCATGGCGCGGTTGTGCGCGCGGCCGAAGCCGGGATTGTCGGGCTGGTGCCAGTACAGGGCCTCGAAGCGCGGCGCCAGGCTGCGCAGGCTGTCGCTCGGGGAGTTCTCGACCAGGTAGACCAGCAGCCGCGGCCAGCTGCCGGCGACCGCACGCAGCAGGCGCTCGATCTGCTCGGGCGCATTCGCGTACGCCACCACCGAACAGCTGGCCAGCACTGGTTCCGGGCTCATTTCCGCGGCCCGCGCAGGTGGAAAAAGGCCATGTGCACGAGCCGGACGTCGCCTGATCCAGGGCAGGCGCCGTGGCAGTCGTCAGTGCCGGCGATCTCCTCGACATCCGTGAGCGATTCGCCATAAAGGGCCGTCTGCATGCGTGCGTACTGCTTCGGATAATCGTCCATGAAGGTCTCCGGGCCGGCCTTCCAGCCGCATGCCATCTCAGACGGCGTGGCAGGGTGCGCAGTTGCATCTGGATAGCGCGCGATTGCGCAAGATCAGCCACGTGTGGACACGGCACGCCAGAATCGCCCTTCATGTCCATCACCACTTCCACCACCATGAACGGCAGCGTGCGCAAAGTCCTGGCCGGGCCTGCCCTGACCGACCTGCGCCGCGCCTGGGAACTGCTGCACGTGATCGCCTTCATCGCGGCCAGCGACCTGCGCGCGCGCTACCGGCGCAGCGTGCTCGGGCCGTTCTGGATGACGCTCGGCACTGCCGCAGGCACGCTCGGCCTCGGCCTGGTCTGGAGCGAATTGCTGCGCATGGAACGCGCCAGTTTCGTGCCATCCCTCACCTGCGGCCTGATCATGTGGCAACTGCTCAGCGGTTGCATCCTCGAATCCACCACCACCTACTGGCGGCAGGCGGCGCTGATCCGCAACCTCAGCATGCCGCTGTCGATGCCGCCCATCCAGATGGTGGTCAAACACCTGATCAATTTTGCGCACAACCTGCCGGTGCTGCTGGTGGTCGGGCTGCTGTTCGACGTGGCCGTCACGCCCCAGACCCTGCTGGCCCTGCCCTGCCTGCTGCTGCTGACGGCCAACCTGCTGTGGATCGCGCTCCTGCTGAGCATGCTCGGCGCGCGCTTTCGCGACCTTGAATACGTGCTCGCCGCCGCCATGCCGCTGCTGATGTTCCTCAGTCCGGTGTTCTACCGGCCCGACTACCTGCCGTTCAACGCGCTGTTCGTCTGGTTCAATCCGTTCAGCCATTTCATCGAACTGATGCGCTATCCGCTGCTGGGAACGGCGCCGCCCGGGTTCGTCGTGCTGACCAATGCCCTGCTGTGCCTGGCAGGCTGGGTGGGCACGCTGTGGCTGTTCAATGCCAAACGCAACCGCATCGCCTACTGGATCTGATCATGGCCCGCCTCGAATTCGACCGCGTGACGGTCCAGTATCCCGTCTACGACGTGCGCGCCAAGTCCTTGCGCCGGCACCTGGTGCGGGTATCGACGGGCGGGCGCATCGAGTCCGAAGGGGCGGGAATCCAGCTCGTCACGGCACTGCGCGACGCCAGCTTCAGGCTGGGCGACGGCGACAGCGTCGGGCTGCTGGGGCACAACGGCGCCGGCAAGAGCACCCTGCTGCGCACCATGGCCGGGGTGTACTGCCCATCGGCCGGCACCGTGGTGCGCGAGGGCCGGGTGGCCACCGTGTTCGAGCTGGGCGCCGGCATGGAAAGCGAACTGAGCGGCTACGAGAATATCCGGCGCATGGCGATGCTGCTCGGGATCGGCACGCGCGAGATCGGCGCACGCATGCCGGACATCGAGGAATTCACCCAGCTCGGCCCGTTCCTGCACCTGCCGGTGCGCACCTATTCCGCGGGCATGGCCACGCGCCTGATGTTCGCGGTGGCCACCTCGACCCGGCCGGACATCCTGCTGGTCGACGAGATCTTCGGCGCCGGCGACGCCGAGTTCCAGCAGAAGGCCGCCAGCCGCATGGAAGAGCTGATCTCGTCGGTGCGCATTTTCGTGTTCGCCTCGCACGACATCACGGCCCTCAAGCGCCACTGCCGCCGCTTCTTCCGGCTCGAGCACGGGCTGTTGCGCGAAGTCGACGGCGACGCGTTGTAGGCCGCTGCGAACACCCGTGCGCACGATAGACATGGATCAGAAGTCCTCTCCCCACCCTACCTATGCTTGACGCATGAAACGGCTCATTATCGACCTCGACGAAACCATCGCCCACTCGACGGGCGAAGGCTATGTCCACGCCCTGCCCAACCTGGCCCTGATCGCGCGCCTGCGCGATTACCAGCGCGACGGCTTCGACATCGTCATCAGCACCAGCCGTAATGTGCGCACCTATGACGGCAACATCGGCAAGATCAACCTGCACACGCTACCCCTCATCGTCGACTGGCTGAAGCGGCACGGCGTGCCATGCGACGAGCTCCACGTCGGCAAGCCATGGTGCGGTACGCAAGGCTTCTACGTCGACGACAAGGCAGTGCGGCCGTCGGAATTCCTGCGCTACTCGCTCGCCGACATCACGGCCCTGCTGGCGGGCGAACGGCGCGAGGCCTGAATGCTGCTCATCACCTCCGGCGCCTACGTCGACAGCGAGCTGTACGCTGAATTCGGCAGGATTCCCCCGGCTTTTCTTCCCGTGGGCAACCGGCGCCTGTTCACCTACCAGGCCAGGCGCCACGGCACCCGCCATGCGCAAGTGGTCATGACAGTGCCGGGTGACTTCGTGCTCGACGAAGCCGATGCCGCCTGCCTGGATGCGTGCGGCATCACGCTGTACCGCACCGAAGCCGGCGCCCCATTGGGCTGGGCGGTGCACGACTTCCTCTCCACGCACGGCATCGCCGGGCCGATCGAGATCCTGTACGGCGACACCCTGATCGACGACCCGCCACGCCAGGGCAGCGACTGGCTGGCGGTGGGCCAGACCGACGAGTACTACGACTGGTACCACGAGATCCCCGCACACGGCCAGCCGGGTGGCATCTGGACTGGCATGTTCGCCTTCTCGGATGCCGCACGGCTGCGCGAACTGCTGGCCGAACGGGGCGACTTCATCGCCTCGGTCGTTGCCTACGAGCGCAAGGTCGGCCTGGCGCACTGGCCGGTCGCCCATTGGCTCGACTTCGGCCACGTGCACACCTATTTCGATTCCAAGCGCACCGTCACCACCCAGCGCCACTTCAACCAGTTGCGCGTGGCCGAGGGCGTGGTGACCAAGACGGGAGACGACACGGCCAAGATCGCCGCCGAAGCCGAATGGTTCGAACGGGCACCGCCCTCCGTCAAGCCCTTCCTGGCCCCGTATATCGGACGCACGGCAGGCACCTGCGGTTACCAGCTCGAGTACCTGCACCTGGCCACCCTGAACGAGCTGTACGTCTTCGGCCGGCTGCCCGAACGGGTCTGGGGACGGATCTTCCGTGCCGCCGACGCCTTCCTGCGCACCGCGCGTGCCGTCCCGGTGGACCAGCCGCCGTCGGGCGATGCCATCCGCCAGACCTACCGCGACAAGACCCTGGCCCGGCTCGACGCGTATGCGGCGGCGACCGGATGCGACCTCGACGCCGGTTGGGCGCTCAACGGGGTGCGCACGCCTTCGCTGCGCACCATCGCCGAACAGGCCAGCGCGGCGGTGGAAGCGGGTGCGTCCGAAGCGAGCTTCCTGCATGGCGATTTCTGCTTCAGCAACATCCTGTTCGACTTCCGTGCCGGCCGCGTCAAGACGATCGATCCGCGCGGAATCGACGCCAGCGGCCGCCCGACCTGCTTTGGCGACCTGCGCTACGACATCGGCAAGCTTGCCCATTCGGTCCTGGGGCTGTACGACCACATCGTGGCCGGCCATTTCGTGCTGGAAGACGATGACGGGTTCGTGCTCGACGGACAGGCGGACTTCCAGCCGGATGTTGAGCCAGGGGCCGGCCGGGGCGCGTGGTCGGGAAGCCCGCCGGGCAACCGGCAAGGGGGGCAGCCGGCTGGGCAGGCGGGCAGCCGGATGGGCGGCCAGCCAGGCGCGCGCCAGGGGGCGCAAATGAGTGGCCTCGCGAGTGGACAGTCGGGTACCCCCCTGAGCGCGCACCTGAACGCGCAGCGCAGCGCTCCGATGCACGCCATGCTGGACGACCCGCTGTACGGCCTGGCCGGCCAGCCGTCATCGGGCCAGCCCGGCAGCCTGCACGAGCAACTGCGCCCCGGCCATGCGCTGCGGTTTCGCGTGCTCGCGCAACGCACCGGCCCGATCCGGGAGCTGTTCCTGGCCACGCCTTTCGCCGGACGCCTGCCCGCCGCATGGGACTGCTATCCCGTCATGGTGCTGCTGTTCCTGTCGATGCTGCCGCTGCACGCCGACGTTCCGCAGCGCCAGCGTGCCCTGCTGGCCAATGCCATCCGCCTTTACCTCGAATGGAGTGCGCATGATCGTGATCCCGATGGCGGGAATGAGCCGCCGTTTCTTTGACGCCGGCTACACCCGTCCCAAGTATGAACTCCCGCTCGGCGGACAGACGCTGTTTGCCTGCTGCGTGCGCTCGTTCGACCACTATTTCGGCAGTGAGCGCTTCGTGTTCGTCCACCGTCACGCCTACGATGCCGGCGACTTCATCGCCCGCGAGTGCGACAGGCTGGGCCTTGAAGACTATGTCACGGTCGGCCTGGACGATACCACGCGCGGCCAGGCCGAAACCGTGCTGCGCGGCCTCGAAGGCGCCGGCGCCGGCGACAGCGATGCCCTGCTCATCTTCAACATCGACACCATCCGCCCGCACTACCGTTTTCCGGAGGCGATGGGCGCCGGCGACGGTTACCTGGAAGTGTTTGCCGGAGAGGGCGAGCACTGGTCCTTCGTGCGTCCCGCCACCTCCTTCTACCCCCTGGTTGCCGAGACCACGGAAAAGCGCCGGATCTCGCCGCTGTGCAGCACCGGGCTGTACTATTTCTCGCGCGCGGCCGATTTTGCCGCCGGCTGCGAACACGCACTGGGCGATGGCGGCCGCTTCCTGCGCCAGTGGGGTGAACTGTACGTCGCGCCCCTGTACAACGACCTGATCTCGGCGGGCGGGCGCGTGATGTACCACCAGGTCGGCGCACACGAGGTGCACTTCGCCGGCACCCCGCAGGAGTACCGTGCGTTGCACGACGGCGCACGGAGCCTGTTTTGATCTACGTATCGCTCCCCGTGCACACGCAGCCGCAGGTGGTTGCAGGACAGGCCAGGAACTTCGCCGCCTTCCTGCCCGAGGCGCGCGTCGTGCTGCACGTCTCGGCCAACGCCCGTTTTACCCTGCCCGAGCTGGACACCGCGCTGCGCGCTGCCGGCTGCAGCAACGTCGTGCTCAATCCGGTGCGCCTGGCCACGCGCTGGGGCGGCATCCTCCATGCACACCTGGCCAACATCGGCTGGATCCGCCGGGCCGGCGGAGCCACCCGCATCTGCCTGCATGCCTCGAACGACATGCTGGTGCGCCCCGGCCTGGCCGAATGGCTGGGACGCGGCGGCAATTTTCTGCAGACGCGCCCGATCCACCCGGGCAGCCGCTGGCGCTTCGCCGCGCCGGCACTGGCCGACCAGCAGCTCGCGGCCCTGTGCCGGCAGCTCGGCTGCGCAAGCCTGGTAGGTTCGCAGGCCGAGGGCAGCAGCTACGAGGCGGCACTGCTGTTCGAGGTGGCGCGCCTGCTCGAACGCCACCTCGGCGACGCCCCCGCTACCGCCTATCCGCGCGAGGAAGTCTGGCTTGCCACCGTGGCCCATGCGCTGGGAGCGCCAATCGGCGGGCGCCCCTACGTGCTGTCCGAAGTGCACCGCTTCGACCGCGCCTTCTGGCGCGTGCTGCGCTATGCCGACCCCTTGATCGGCCGGCGTGGCGATCCGCTGCACTTTCCGCGCCGCCTGATCGAATACCTGATGATCCGCAGCGGCTTTCACCGGATACGACGGCGCTGGGTCGACCGCATTGCCGCCGACGATGTCGCCTGGCTCGCACGCTACGAATGGATGTCGGACGGGAACAACATGTGGCGCGTGTTCGAGCGCCACGGCCTGTTCGGGGTCAAGCGGGTGCCGCGCCGTCCCGACCACCCGTTGCGCCGCCACATCGACGCATTGGCCGACACACGCGCTTTCCGCTCCGGCATCCGCGCCGAAGCAGGCACCCCTGCCCCACAACCGCCTGTCGCGCCATGAAGACCTCCGACATCACCCTCGTGTTCCAGGGCGCGTTCAAGCCCTACATCACGCGCGAGCGCGATGCCTTCCTGCGCAACATCCGCCTGACGCGCCAGGCGCTGCCCGGCGCGCGCATCGTCCTGTCCACCTGGGAAGGCAGCGACCTGCCGCGCAACCTGGGGGTCGATACCGTCGTGCTCAGCCCGGACCCGGGGCCGCTGGCGCCGCTCAAGCTCGACGACGACAAGGCCAACAACGCCAACCGGCAACTGGCCAGCACGCGCGCCGGACTCGCCGCCGTGCGTACCCCCTACGCGGTCAAGCTGCGCACCGACTGCTTCCTCGAACATGCGGGCTTCCTCGACTTCGCGGCCGAACAGCGCCGGCGCGACGGCGGGCGCGAACGGCTGCTGGCCTGTTCGTTCTTCACGCTCGATCCGGCCATGTTCGAACGCCTGCCCTACCACCTGAGCGACTGGTTCCATTTCGGCCCCACCGAATTGTTGCAGGCCTACTGGTCGGCCGCGCCGATGGACCCGGCCGATGCGCGCCATTACGAGAACCGCGCGCATCCACCGGGCTCGTCGATCTTCGAGCGCCGTTTCCGGGCCCGCTTCGCCGTCGAGCAGCACCTGTGCACCCAGTTCGCCGCCACCCGCGGCTACGCCTGCCCGCAGGTGCTGAACGACGCTTCCGGGCCGGTACTGCGCGACCATGCGCGCTTCATGGCCCACGAAGTGATGCTGCTCGACCCGTGGCAGATCGGACTGGTGTTCCCCAAGTATGCGTGGGTGGGCGGGTCGCGCTTCCAGTGCATGAACAACCTGATGCACCTGGACTGGGTCGCGCTGCAGGGGCCGGAACTGGCCGGCTTCGCGGATGCGGCCGGCCTGCGCCGGCTGATCCAGGACCGGATGCGCAGCAAGCGCTTGAGCGCCCTCGCCTTTCGCCACAGCCGCCTGCTGCATTCCCTGCTGTTCGATCCGCAGCGTGCCAACGAGCCGGTGCGCCGCATGGTCGGCCGGCTCGCACGCTACCTGTAGCCGGCCATGCGGATCGTCGCCGTCGTCGTCACCCGGGACCGCCCGCTGCTGCTGCAGCAGGTGCTGGCGGCGCTGCAGGCCCAGCACCGGCCACCGGAACACATTGTCGTGGTCGACAACGGCAGCGGGCCGGAAACCGGCGCCGTGCTGGCGCGCTTCAGCGGCGCCCCCGGCGGCGTGGAGGTATTGCGGCCGGCCGGCAACCTCGGCGGCGCCGGCGGCTTCGCGCTCGGCATGCGCCAGGCGCTCGCCGGCGGCTGCGACTGGATCTGGGTGCTGGACGACGATGCCGTACCACGCCCGGACGCGCTGGCGCAACTGACGCGGGCACTCGAGGCGCCGGCGGCGGGCCCGCTGGGATATCCAGGCGCCGTGGCGCCGGCCGTCATCGAATTCGGCGCCCTGGCGCTGGCCCATCGGCGCCGCTACAGCCTGGTCAGCGGCATCGAACGCGTGGTCGCTCCGGCCCTCTACCGCCGCGCCGTCGTGCCGGTCGACACCGCGTCCTTCGTCGGCCTGCTGGTATCAGCCCAGGCCGCCAGGGCGTGCGGCCTGCCCGACGCCGCCCTGTTCCTGTCCTACGACGATACCGATTATTGCCTGCGCCTGCGCCGCGCCGGGTGGGCCCTCTGGCTGGTGCCAGGCAGCGTCATCGACCACTTGCGCCTGCCCGGGAACCGGCTGCGCGCCGGACCAATCGGCGCACGGCATTACTACAATCTGCGTAACCGGGTCGTGGTGGCGCGCCGCCATGCACGCCTGCCGGCGCTGGCAGCCGGCGTCGCGACCCTGACGGGGCTGGGATTGTGGCTGGGGTGCAGGGGACGCTTCCGGAACGGCGCCTGGCGTATTGTCAGGCAGGCGCTGGCCGACGGCTGGGCGAACCGGCTGGGCGCCTTCCCCGGCACCCTGGCCGGCCGGGTGCCGGACGGCGTACCCGAGCCGGAGGCCGGCCGTGAACGGCTGGTCAAGGAGGGGCTGGTGAAGGACGGATTGGTGAAGGACGGATTGGTGAAAGACGACTGGCGCAGGACCCCGTAAGCCCGGCAGCGAACGGCGGGCGCTCCATCATGCGCGCCCGCGCGCGCGGCCCGTCTCCAGGCAACAGGCCATGAAGGCGAACACCAGGATGGCATACAGCAGGCTCGCCTTCATCGACCAGAACATCACCTCGCTCAAGCCCGACATGGCATAGGCCACGACGACCAACATGCCGGCCAGCGCCGGCGCCGCCTGCACCCCGTCGGCGGCACGGCGCAGGGTGCGCGCAAACCAGCACAGCGGCGCGAGCATGATCGCCAGCCAGCAGGCCAGTCCAGGCAAGCCGCGCGTCACCAGGGCCTGCAGGGCATCGTTGTGCAGGTGCGGCGGTTCCGGCGGCGCGAAGACGGCCGGACTGAGTTTGCCTTCGGCGATCCAGGTCCGCATCTGCGCCTTGTAGGCGGCCGTGTCGATCCCGGCCAACGGGTGTTCCCTTGCCAGCATGCCCGCCGCCTTCCACAGTTCCAGGCGCACGCTCAGCGAGGTCGGTATGGGATTGCCTTCCAGGTACAGGTTCAGGTCGCTGAGCCCGACCTCGACCCGCTCCCGGACCCCGGTGGCCGGCACCGCGTACGCCAGTACCACCAGCACGACGCTGGCCAGTGCCAGGCCGCCCGGTAACATGCGCGGCAGATGATGGCGCTGGGTCCACAGCAGCAGGAAGGCCGGCGGCAGCGCCAGCCAGCCGCCACGGCTGCCCGACAGCAGCGAGGCAGCGGCCCCTGCCAGCGCGGCAACGGCGACCCACCGCCAGTGGCGGCGCACACGCGGGTCCGCCAGGCCGGCCAGGGCCACCAGGGCCAGGACCAGGGCCAGGTTGCCGAACACGATGGGATTCAGGAAACCGCCCGCACGCTCGAACCCGGCGCCCCAGCGCTCCCAGGCCGCGAGCCCGGCGGCAGCCAGTGCGCCCGCGCAGGCGCCCTGCCACCACGGCCGCGCATCCAGCGCCGCCACCCGCAGGACCGGCACGACCGCCACGGCGAGCAGCATCCGCAAGGGCGCATCGAACGTGTGCCACCCTGTTGCGCGCGCCAGGTGCAGGAACAGTGCATAAGCGGCGTAGGCGGCAAACGCGAGCACGACCGGGCGCAGGGCCGGCCAGTCGCGGGACAGCACCGCGCGGCTGGCGCGCCAGTGCCACAGTGCGATGGCAAGGAACAGGAAGCCGGCCAGGCCGATGCCGAAGCCGGTGACCAGGCAGGACAGGAGGAACAGGACGGGCAGCGTGGCGGTCCAGGCGCGACTGCCGGACAGGACGGGAACACGGCAGGCGCGCATGGGAGGGAGCAGGCGGGCAGCGCAGGATGGCGGCAACCCTGGCAGTCTAGCGGATCGGCGCCGCCCCGGGGGCGGCATGCGATGTGCGCTTGATCCTGGTCGCGTGCCGGATCAAGCGCGGCACGACGCTCAGGGAGCGGCGTTGGTGCGCAGCACCGGATACAGGTTGTAGCGTTCGTCCCACGAGGCATGGCGCTTGTAGAAGAACTCCAGGCGCGCATGCGGATTCTTCGCGAATGCCGGGTCGGTCTCCAGGCGGCGCTTGAACTCGGCGGCGAGCGCCGGATCGGCAGCGAGCTGCTCGCGCGCCACGTCCTCGGCCACGTACTCTTCCATGTATTCCTTGCGCTCGTAGGCATTGTTGAAGAAGCCCCAGGCCAGCAGCGAGTCCGGCGCCTGCGGCTCCAGCATCGCCACCACCAGGCGCGCCTTCGGCTGCGCGACCGGCACGTAGAGCGAACCGGCCAGCACCGCACGCGGCTCGGCTTTCCAGCTGCCCTCCACGGTCAGGCGCTGGTGCGATTCGAACGAGGTGGCGCCGAAGGTCGCCTTGTCGGCGCGGAAGGTTTCGACGTCCGCCGCGGCCAGCGGCTTGTCCAGCTTGCGAAAAGCAATGCCGTGCAGTGCGAGCTTGTTCGCCACGATGTCGGCGTAGGCGGCCGGCACGATGTAGCCGGCGCGCGGCGCGCTCACCTGCAGGTCGGGCACGACTTCCTCGCGCAGCGGCACGCGCCACACCTGCGGCTTGCTCTCGTCGTAGCGGGTCATCAGCATGCCGGAGATATCGGATTGGGTGCGCGTGTATTCGTAGCCCTGGAACTCGACCATTTGCGTCTTGTCGGTAGTGCGGTAGGTCAGCGCCACCGGGCTGCCGGCCAGCGTCGCCGCGCGCGCATCGGCCTGTGCGGCGGCCTGCTGCCATTGCTTGCCGTTCTTCGCCACCTGCTCGAGGATCGAGATCACGGTGTTGTGGGTGACCCGCACGCGGGTCGGGTAATCCTTCCACGAGTGCGTTTCCACCAGCACCGCCATGCGGTTACGCAGCGGGAAGTAGCCGGTCGAGAAACGCGGGTCCGACGCGCCGTCGATGAAGCCCGACATCGGGTCGTCGGTCTTGGCGAAGGACATGTAGTAGGACTGCGGCATCGAGCCTTGACGAGCGATGTCGGCGATCACGTTGCTGCGCAGCGCCAGGCCGGCCTTGCGGAATTCCGGGTCGCCCGAATACACCGGCTCGACCTGGATCGACACGTCATGCTGGAACTTGGCGCCGTCGGTCACGTGCAGGTCGACGTAGGTCAGCGGGTCCCAGGCGTTGACCAGCTTGAGCATGGCGCCCATTTCGGGCGCGTCGGCCTTCACGTAGTCGCGGTTGAGGTTGAAGTTCTGGGCGGTGGTGCGCCAGCCCATTTCGACCGGACCGCGCTGGTTCGGGCGGTTCCACTTGCCGAAGCGCTCGTGGCCATCGACATTGAACACCGGGACGAAGACCAGTACCTGCTTGCCCAGGGAGCCTTGCGCCAGCTTGCCGTTCAGCACCTCACGCAGCGCCAGGAAGCCGGCGTCCTTGCCGTCGATCTCGCCCGCATGGATGCCGCCCTGGATCAGCGTCACCGGCAGGCCCTGCTTTTTCGCGGCCTGCGGCGTGAAGGCGGACGTCGCGCTGGCGACCAGCGCCAGCATCGGCCGGCCTTCCGGCGTGCGGCCGAATTCGATGCACTTCACCTGCTTCGGATAGGCCTTCTGGAAGGCCTTGCACAGATCGACGACTTCATCGTAGCGGCCGGTTGTTTGAAAACCCGAGCGCTCGGACACGGTAGTCAGGTCCGGCGCGGCGGCGTGGGACAGGGAGGCGGACAGGGGAACGGCGGCCAGCAGGGCCAGCAACAGGGCAGAACGGATCATCGAAGCTCCGGCAATTGATGAGGTGACAAAGCCGAAGATTATAGACCTGATTAACCAAATGAAACGGCCCGGACAGCATGCTGTCCGGGCCGCTGGTCGGCAAGCGCCGATCCCGATTACGGCCGTGGTGCCGTATAGATCGAGATCTCCTGCACCGGCGGACGCACGATTTCCATCGGCACCATGCGGGCGCGGGTGGCCGGCGGGCAGGTGCCGGTCTGGCGGTAGGCCAGCGCCGCCGCCAGTAGGCCCTCGGCGGGATCGCCGAGCGGACGCGACAGGTCATCGGCCACCTGGCAGGTCGGCGCCAGGCCGTCCGCGAAGTCGCCGAAGCCCTTGTTGTTCACGCCCTTGAATTCGATCGAGAAATAGGTGGTCCCGCAGTTCGGCACCGGCGTGAAGCCATAGGGCTTGCCGCAGGTCTGGCTGCCGATCACGTCGACCTGGATGTCCGCGCCGCGCAGGCCGTTGATCACCGCTTCGCTGGCCGAGCAGGTGCCCGAGGTGGTCAGCACCGTGACGCGCTTCAGGCCCAGGTAAGGCAGCGGCGTACCGGCGCGCACCGGGTTCGGCGAGCTGAAGCCGTAGGCGGTGGAGCGGAACGGGATCGCTTCCTGCGGCGCGGTCTTGTCATTGTACTGCGAACGCTCGAAGATCTTGCCCCTGGTCTGGTCCGGCCCGGCGATCATGTACGACAGCTCGCTGGCGATGTACAGCAGGCCGCCGCCGTTGTAGCGCATGTCCAGCACCAGGTCGCTCACCGCGGCCTGTCTGAAGGTAGTGAAGGCGTCCACCAACTCTTTTTCCGATACCGCATTGTGGGTCTCGAAGCTCAGGTAGCCGACCTTGCCGCTCGGGGTGTCGAGCACCTGCACGTGCTTGACCGGGTCGACGCGGACCTCGGTGGCCGTCATCGTCACGTCGAAGGTCGCGCTGCCGCGCTGCAGGGTGAAGCGGTGCGCCACGCCGGCCGTTTCCGGGAACAGGCCTTCGTTGATCTTGTCGACTGCCTCGGTGCCGGTACCGTTGACGAAGTCCACGCCATCGACGTTCAGCAGCATGTCGCCGCGTTGCAGTCCGGCAGCGGCGGCAGGCGAACCCGGCTCCACCAGCGTGACCAGCCAGGTGCGCGGTGCAGTGGCGCTGTTGCGCTTCCAGGTGACGCCGTAGCCGAGGTTGATGCCGGCACTTTGCATCTTCTCCCATTCCTCGGTGGCGTAGGTGAAGTGATACCTGTCCTTCGGCTGGCCCGATTCGGTCAGCGCCGGCGTCTTGAGCACGTTGAAATAATCGATGGGATTGGTGAAATCCGCCATCCTGTAGGTATTCGGGATCTCGTTGTACCAGAGATAGTAGCGGTGCGACCAGGCGCGCAGGAATTTCAGCTCATCGAGCAGCGTCCCCTGTCGATCTGGAAACGGCCGCCCCTGGAAATCGACCCCGGTGCGCGGCTTGGCGCACAGGTTCATGTACTGGAACGGGTCACCCAGGACGCTGGCGTCGATGTCGGCCGCGGTCTGCCCGCCAGGGCCAGGCGCCGGCGTGGCCGGGGGCGGCTGCTGCGACGACTGCGTGGCGCCGGGCGAACCGCCGCCACCGCCGCATCCGGCAAGGACGAAGGCTGCGGCAAGCAGCGAAACGATCAAGCGGGGAGCGGTCGCCGGGCGACCCTGGGCGAGGAGCGGTTTCATGCGTCCGATTATAGACGTGGCTGCCTGCGCGAAGTGCAACCAACTGTAACAGTTGGATGTGAGAAACAACAAACAATGCTAGGAAGAATGACAGAAGATTACGGCCGGGCGAACCGGCCGTAGCAGCTTGCCAGCGTGACGTCGTGCAAGACGCCCCGCCGATGCGCTCAGGCCGCCCGCGGGGCTGCGCCGGCAGGCGCATGGAAGGCCGCGACCAGGGCCGCTTCCTTCTGCTTGGCCGCCTTCAAATGGCGTTCCTTCACGTGGCCGTAGCCGCGGATGTCTTCCGGAATGCTGGCGATGGCCACCGCCTGAGAAAGATTCTCCGCGGTCAGCTTCGGCAGCAGCGCTTCGACCGTTTGACGATACTCCCCGATCAGCGCACGCTCGGTGCGGCGCTCGGCGGTATAGCCGAACACGTCGAACGGAGTGCCGCGCAGCTTTTTCAGTTTTGCCAGCACGCCGAACGCCCCCATCATCCATTGGCCGTATTCCTGCTTCATCGCACGGCCTTCCTTGTCGTGCTTGGCCAGCAGCGGCGGCGCCAGGTGGAACTTCAGCTTGATGTCGCCTTCGAACATGCTCGCGATCTTCGCCTTGAACGCCGGATCGGTGTGCAGGCGGGCTACTTCGTACTCGTCCTTGTAGGCCATCAGCTTGTAGTAGTAGCGCGCCACGGCCTCGGCCAAGCGGGTGCCCTTGCCGAGTTTGGCTTCCTCGGCGCGCACCTGGTCCACGAAGGCCTGGTACCTGGCGGCATACGCGGCGTCCTGGTAGGCCGTGAGCAGCTCGACGCGGCGGGCAATCACGTCGTCCAGGCTCTCGGTGCGCTTGAACTCGATCACCTGGCTTGGGGCGGTCAACTTCTTCACCGACGCCAGGTCGTGCGCGGCGCTGCGGCCCCAGTTGAAGGCGGCCTTGTTGAACGGCACCGAGACGCCGTTCAGTTCGATCGCTTTCAGGAGCGACGCTTCCTGCAGCGGCACATGGCCCTTCTGGAAGGCGTAGCCCAGCATGAACATGTTGGTGGCGATCGCGTCGCCCATCAGGGCGGTGGCGATTCTCCCGGCATCGACGAAGTCGACGTTGTCTGCGCCGCAAGCCTGCAGGATGGCGCCCTTCGACCCCTCGGCCGGGAACTGCCAGTCCGGGTTTTTCACGAAGGCGGCAGTGGTGGCCCCGGTCGAGTTGACGGCGGCCCAGGTGCGGCCCTCGCCCATGCGGGAGAGCGCATCGCGGCTGGCCGTGACGATCTGGTCGCAGCCGATCACCAGGTCGGCGCTGCCGGTACCGACGCGGGTCGAGTGCAGGTCGGCCTGGTGCTCGGCCAGGCGCACGTGCGACATCACCGGGCCGCCCTTCTGGGCCAGGCCGGACTGGTCGAGCACGAGGGCGCCTTTGCCTTCCACATGGGCCGCCATCGCCAGGATCTGGCCGACGGTGACCACGCCGGTGCCGCCGACGCCGGCGATCAGGATGCCGAACGGCGACTCGACCGACGGAATCCTTGGCATCGGCAGGACCGGCGGTGCGGCTTCAGACGTCGCCGCTTTCTTCGGCTTTTTCAGGCCGCCGCCTTCGACGGTCACGAAACTCGGGCAGAAGCCGGAGACGCACGAGAAATCCTTGTTGCACGAGGACTGGTTGATCTGGCGCTTGCGGCCCAGTTCGGTTTCCAGCGGTTCGACCGACAGGCAGTTCGACTGGCTTGAACAGTCGCCGCAGCCTTCGCACACGGCTTCGTTGATGACGGCGCGCTTGGCCGGGTCGGGGAACTCGCCTTTTTTCCGGCGGCGGCGCTTCTCGGATGCGCAGGTCTGGTCGTAGATCACGGCGCTCACGCCGGGCATCTCGCGCAATTCCTTCTGCACGTCCATCAGTTCGGAACGGTGGCGCACGGTGACGCCTTCGGCCCAGGCGTAGTCGGCCGGGTATTTTTCCGGCTCGTCGGTGACGACGATGATCGGGCGCACGCCTTCGGCGGCGATCTGGCGCGTGATCATGCCCGGATCGAGCGGGCCGTCGACGTTCTGGCCGCCGGTCATCGCGACCGCGTCGTTATAGAGAATCTTGTAGGTGATGTTCACCTTCGCGGCCACGGCCGCGCGGATCGCCAGGATGCCCGAGTGGAAGTACGTCCCGTCGCCCAGGTTCACGAACACGTGCTTCTCGTCGGTGAACGGGGACTGGCCGATCCAGGTCGTGCCCTCCGCCCCCATGTGGGTGAACGTGGAGGTTTCGCGGTCCATCCACAACACCATGTAGTGGCAGCCGATGCCGGCCATGGCGCGCGAGCCTTCCGGCACCTTGGTGGAACTGTTGTGCGGGCAGCCCGAGCAGAAGTACGGGATGCGGTCGGTTTCCGGATTCGCCTTGGCCGGGATGTTCTTCAGCACCAGCTCTTTCGCTTCCAGGTACGCGATGCGCTGCTTCACGCGTTGCTCGACCGGGTGGCCGGCGCAGTAGTGCGAGATGCGCGAGGCGATCGCGCGGGCGATTTGCGCCGGGTTCAGCTCGTAGGTGGCCGGCAGCAGCCAGTCGCCGTGGCCCATGCGGTCCTTGTTGCTCCACTCGCCGGTATCGTCGAATTTGCCCACCACGCGCGGACGCTCGCCGTCCGGCAGATTGTACAGCGCTTCCTTCAGGGCGTATTCCATCACCTGGCGCTTTTCTTCGACCACCAGGATCTCGTCCAGGCCGCGCGCGAACGCGTGCACGCCTTCGGATTCGAGCGGCCAGGTCATGCCGACCTTGTACAGGCGCAGGCCGATATCGGCCGCCGCTTTTTCGTCGATGCCGAGGTCGGCCAGGGCCTGGCGGGTGTCGAGATAGCTTTTACCCGCGGTGATGATGCCGATTTTTGGTGTCGGGCTGTCCCAGATGATGCGGTTGAGCTTGTTGGCGCGCGCATAGGCCAGCGCGGCGTACCACTTGAAGTTGCTCATCCGGACTTCCTGGTCCAGCACGGCGTCCGGCCAGCGGATGTTCAGGCCGCCCGGCGGCAGTTCGAAGTCGGTCGGCAGCGCGATCTGCACCCGGTCCGGGTCGAGGTCGACCACGGCGCCCGACTCGATGATGTCGGTGACGCACTTCATCGATACCCACAGGCCGGTGTAGCGGCTCATGGCCCAGGCGTGCAGGCCGAAGTCCAGGTACTCCTGCACCGACGACGGGTACAGCACCGGGATGCCGCAGTGGGTCAGGATGTGGTCGGACTGGTGCGCGGTCGACGAGGATTTCGCCGCATGGTCGTCGCCGGCCAGCACCAGCACGCCGCCGTGCTTCGAGGAGCCGGCATTATTGCCGTGTTTAAACACGTCGCCGCAGCGGTCCACGCCCGGGCCCTTGCCGTACCACATGGCAAAGACACCGTCGTACTTGGCATCCTTGTACAGGTTCGTTTGCTGGGTGCCCCAGACGGCGGTGGCCGCCAGGTCCTCGTTCATGCCCGGATGGAATTTCACATGGTGGGCGTCGAGGTGCTTCTTCGCCTTCATCGCGGTCTGGTCGACGGCGGTGACCGGCGAGCCGCGGTAGCCGGTGATGTAGCCGGCCGTGTTCAGGCCCGCCTTGACGTCGCGCTCGCGCTGGAGCATCGGCAGCCGGATCAGGGCCTGGGTGCCGGTCATGAACGCACGGCCGCGTTCGAGCGTCCACTTGTCGTCGAGAGTGATGTCGTGCTGGGGCAGCGCCAGGTTGGCGCGCTCGAGGGGTGCGTTCATGCGGTGTCTCCGTGATTTTTCACTAGGCAAGCGGGACTTGGCGCCTTTGGCTCTTGATGGCCAGTGGTACGCGCGCGGCTGGACTGACCAGCCTGCTCCCATATCGGCACAGTATAGTCCTGCCCTCCCAGCATTAAATTCCAAACAATTCCCCCCGCCGGGCAATTTGCGCAATAAAATTGCCGGGTTGGCGACTACACCGAGGAAACCATGTCAAAAATCGAGCTCGACAAGACTGACCGCAAGATCCTGGCGGTCCTGCAGACGGATGGCCGGCTGTCGAACCAGGACGTCGCCGAGCGCGTCAACCTGTCGCCATCGCCCTGCCTGCGCCGCATCAAGCGGCTGGAAGAAGCGGGCGTGATCCGCCAGTACGTGGCGCTGGTGGACCCGGACAAGATCGGGCTCGGACTGCTGGCCTATGTGAACGTGCGGCTGGAAAAGCACAGCGAGGTCGCCAGCGCCAGCCGCGCCCCGGGCCTGCCGGCCACGTCGCCACGCAACGATTTCGCGGTGTCGGTAGGCACCTGGCCGGAAGTGGTGGCCTGCTATGCGATGACCGGGGAGATGGATTTCCTGCTGCGCGTGCATGTGGAAGACATGGACCACTTCTCGCGCTTCATGATGGGGACGCTGCTCAAGCATCCGGCGGTGCTGGATGTGAAGTCGAGCTTTGCGTTGCAGAGGATTAAGGAGACGACGGCCCTGCCGGTAGCGGGGTGAGGCATCTCATGCCGATCGATCTGCTAACAGCGGAACGCGGCGGACTTGGCTGCATAACAACTACTTCTTCGGCATCAGCCACTTCGCCGCCGCTCGCGCATTCGCCTTCATGGTGTAATCGATCACCGCAAACTGCTCCTCGAGCGCCTCGGCCATCACGCTCGCCGGGCTCGGCGGCGGCAATTGGAGGTAGGCATCCGCCTCGCCATATTCCCGCTTGATCTGCATCCCCGCCTTCTTGGCGATGTGCATCATGGTCTGGTTCGAGGTCAGGCATTGCATGTACAGGGTGTCCACGTCCGCATTGCGGCAGTGGATGGCCGCGCGCTCGAACAGGCGCGAGCCAATGCCCTGCCCGCGCGCCGACTTCGATACCGAGACGCCGAATTCCGCCACCCGCGCCTTGCTGGTCGGCTTGCCCTTGTCGGCGGGGGCAAAGGCCAGGTGGCCGACGCCGACGAGCTGGAACACCCGGCTCACCACGCCGAACACGATGTCGCGCTTGAAATCGAGCTTGTTGACGTAAGCAATGATCTGTTCGTCCGGGATCATGCTGCCAAAGCGCAGCAGCCGGTCATGGTTGTCGAGCGCGAGAAAATGCTTGAGGATGCGGCGACGGTCGCGCTCGCCCAATTCCTTGACCAGTACGGTCGAACGGCCTTCCCTGCCGCTGAGGGCCCGTAGCCATCGTTTCACGGGATTGTCCAGCATACATGTCCTTTTTGTGCAGTGCACCAATACCGCGATTGTAGCGGAATCCTGCTGGGCACGCGTTATACGCGGACATTAGCTTGCTGTATGCCATTGCGCTTGCGAACTGACGACGAACACGCCCTTGCCTGCCTGCTTGGCCTCGTACATCGCCTTGTCGGCCTCCGCCAGCAGCGCGGCCGAACCGCGCGCGGCGCCGGCGTGGCCGCGCGCGCTGGAGATGCCGATGCTGGCCGAGATCGAGACCGGGTGGCCGTCGGCCTCGGTCACCGAACGGATCTGGTCGAGCGCGATCTGGGCCACCCGCAGTGCGCCTTCGCGCGAAGCGACCTCCTCCAGCATGATGACGAACTCGTCGCCCCCCAGCCGCGCCAGCGCATCCTCGGCGCGCAGCTTGTCCTGTACCCGGCGCGCGACCATCTGCAGCACCAGGTCGCCGGTGGCGTGGCCCCAGGTGTCGTTCACGGCCTTGAAGCCGTCGAGGTCGATGAACATGAGGACGACCACGGTATCGCGCCGGCCGGCCCGCGCCAGCGCCCGTTCCAGCAGGCGGGTCAGCTGGCGGTAGTTGATCAGGCCGGTGAGGCTGTCGTGCTGGGCGAGGCGCTCGAGCTGCTTCGACTGCGCTTCCAGCTCGGCGGTGCGCTCGGCGACCCGGAGTTCCAGGTTTTCGTTGGCGGCCTGCAGCCGGTGGTTCACTTCGCCGATGATGCGGTAGCTGCGCCACAGCCGCACGCCGGAATAGGCCAGCAGCACCAGCAGCAGCGCGGAATAGGCAAACAGGTAGCCGCGGTAGCGCTCGCGCACCGCCAGCGCAGTGTCGAAGGTGCGGTTGAACTCGCGTCCCAGGCGGTCGAGCGCCGCGTCGGTGGAGGTGGCGGCGATCTGCATTTCGAGCCGGTTCTCCAGCGGCCGCTTCTCCAGGATGACGCGCGCGGCCTGGATGATGGCATCCATTTTCTCGACCACGGCCGGGGAAAACGCGATTTCCTGCGCCGCGATGTCGCCCAGGATCTCGTCGATGCGCCCCGCCAGTGCTGCCGAGGGGGCGGCGTTGTAGCGCAGGATCTCGGTCAGGAGCGCGTTGAGCGAGGCGTCCAGGCGCACCACCAGGCGGGCCGGCGCCAGCGCGCCTTCGATGCCGCCCAGTTCGGTCTTGAGGTCGGCCACGGCCGGCGGCAGGAACACCAAGGCCTCGCGCAGCGGCGGATTGTGGCGTGCGAACTGGGCCACCAGCAATTCCTTGCGCTGCAGGGCGTCGCCGAGCTGGGTGTAGGCGGCGCGTATCGCCGGGCTGTCGCTCTCGGGCGTGGCTTCGCCCAGGTGGGTGAGCAGGTCGCGCATGCGCGGCAGCTGGTTGTTCAGGTGGGGGCCGGCAGGCGCGCGCCCGATGTGGGCGCGCAGGATGTTCGCGTCCCACTCGGCGTCGAGCTTTTCGAGCTCGCGCAGGTTGAGCATCACGTCGTTGCGGACCTCGGGGTCGGCCGCATCGGAGCGGATATACAGGAAAGCGAGCAGCAGGGCCAGCACCAGCACCAGCACGCCGGCGAGTTGCAGGCGGCGACGCGGTTTCAGGCTTGCCACCCGCTGCGCCAGCACGGCAACCATCTTCTCCTCCGTTACACGGTTACTTTGATACGTTATGCAAAGAGGATAACAAAAGCTTGCGGTTCAGTCGCGCACGTCCCGTAGCTCGGCCTTGACGGCGGCGACCCGGGCAGCGTGGACAGCCTCGGGAATCTTCGCCCGATCGTCCGCGAAGCGCGCCGCGACCTCGCCCGCATTGACGGCGCGCGCCGCGTCGAGCGCGCGCAACAAGTAAGTGCGCTGCGGATAGTCGCGGTAGCGCATCTCGTGCGTTTCATGCCCGCGGCCGCGCGCATCGCACTCGGACGCCAGCAGCATCTGGGCAAAGCGTTCCGGCTTGCGGAAGGCGTCGCAGCGCTCGAACAGGGTGACGATGGTGTTCGGACGCAGTTCCAGGGCGCGGCCGACGTTGCCATGCTCGCGCGCCGTCATGAGGGCCAGGTCGCGGCACTCGTTCGGCACCTTCAGGCGCTTGCACACGCCGGTGACCAGCTTCATGCCCAGGAATTCATGGCCATGGTGGGCCGGCCATTTCTCTTCCGGCGTAATACCTTTGCCCAGGTCGTGCATCAGGGCCGCGAAGCGCACTTCCAGCCGGTGGCCCTGCTGCGCGGCGTAGTCGATCACGAGCATCAGGTGCACGCCGGTATCGACTTCCGGGTGGTGCAGCGGCGGTTGCGGCACACCCCACAGCACGTCGAGCTCGGGCAGGATACGCCCCAATGCGCCGCAATCGCGCAGCACGGCGAACATGCGCGACGGGCGCTCTTCCATGAGCCCGCGCGCCAGTTCCTGCCAGACACGCTCGGGCACCAGGGCGTCGACTTCTCCGGCTTCCACCATGGCGCGCATCAGAGCATTGGTGGTCTCGTGCACGCGAAAGTCCGGGAAGCGCGCGGCAAAGCGCGCCAGGCGCAGAATGCGCACCGGGTCTTCGGCGAAGGCATCGGAGACGTGGCGGAAGATGCGGTTTTTTAAATCGGCCTGGCCGCCGTAGGGGTCGACGATGCTGCCGTCCTCGGCGCGCGCCATCGCGTTGATGGTCAGGTCGCGCCGCACCAGGTCCTGCTCGAGCGTGACGTCGGGCGAGGTGTGGAACACGAAGCCGTGGTAGCCGGGCGCGGTCTTGCGCTCGGTGCGGGCGAGCGCGTATTCCTCCTGCGTTTCCGGATGCAGGAACACCGGGAAATCCTTGCCGACCGGACGGAAACCCTCGGCCACCATCTGCTCGGGGGTGGCGCCGACGACCACATGGTCGCGGTCTTGCACCTGCCGCCCGAGCAGCTCGTCGCGCACGGCGCCGCCCACCACGTAAGTCCGCATCGCACCGCGCATGCTCATTCGCGCGGCAGGTCGAGGTCGTGCTGCGGGGTCGGGTCGTCCTCGCGCATGGCTTCCTCGACCCAGCGCGCCACGGCCGGATGGGCCAGCACGCGCTCGCAATAGGCCTGCAGCGCCGGCGCCAGCGCCACGCCATAGGTCTTGAAGCGGCACACGACCGGCGCATAAAAAGCGTCGGCGATGGAAAAATCGCCGAACAGGAAGCCGTGGTGGCCGAAGCGGGACAAGCAGTCTTCCCAGATTTCGCAGATGCGGCCGATGTCGGCCTGGGCGCCCGGCGTGCGGCCGCGGCCCGGCAACCGGGCCTGGATGTTCATCGACATGGCGCTACGCAGCTCGCTGAAACCCGAATGCATCTCGGCCACGATCGAGCGTGCCAGCGCGCGTGCGGCGACGTCCTGCGGCCACATGTGCTTGTCGGGGAACTGCTCGGCCAGGTATTCGACGATGGCCAGGCTGTCCCAGATCGTCATCTCGCCCGCCAGCAGCACCGGCACCCGGCCCGCGTGCGAATAGCGTGCGATGTTGGCAGCGGTGTCCGGCGTGTCCAGCAGGACGCGTACCTCGGTGAAGGGAATGCCGAACGCAACCGCGGCTACCCAGGGCCGCATCGACCACGACGAGACGTTCTTGTTGCCGATGACGAGGGTCAGGCCCGGCTGGCGGGCCTGCTCGAGGGTGGAAGACAGGGTCGGGTCGAGTTCGATGGTCTGCATTGGGTTCCTGTGGTCGATCGGTGGTCGGAAAATCAGCGGCCGGCATGATGCGCGTCGAGCCTCTTGCCCCGCGCCAGGTAGTGCGGCGCGACGGCCTCGAGCGACGTGAGCTTGATTCCCAGCGCGCCGGCTGTCAAGGCTTGTGTTTGCGGATCGACCACGTTGTCGGTTTTCATCGAGTCGAGATTGTCGCGGCTGATGACCGGATCGCCCGGCAGCATCTCGAACAGCCGCGCCTGCATGTGCGCCGCCCAGTCGGGCAAGCCGACCACGCGCCGCTCGTGACCGGACAAGCGCCCGGCCAGGCGCACCAGTTCGGCCAGCGTGTACACCTGCGGGCCTCCCAGCTCGATGGTGGCGCCACGCGTATGCGGATCGCGCAGCGCTTTCGAGAAGGCGGCGGCGACGTCCTCCACGTACACGGGCTGGAAGCGCGCGTCCGGGCAGGCCAGCGGAATCACTGGGAAATGGCGCTGGAGCGCCGCGAACATCGTCAGGAAATGGTCGCCGGGGCCGAACACGACCGAAGGACGGAAGATGGTCGCCGCCACCGACGGCTCGCTGCGGGCCGCCACCTCGCCGTCGGCCTTGGAGCGCTGGTACATCGAGGCGCCGCGGCTGCTGGCGCCCAGCGCGCTCATGTGCAGGTAGCGCGGCACCCCGACATCGCGGCAGGCCTGGACGATGCGGCGCGGCAGGTCGACGTGCAGGCGGCGGAAACCCGGCCCGTAGGGAGTGCCGTGGCCGCCGTGCAGGACCCCGACCAGGTTGATGACGGCGTCGCGCCCTTCCAGGAGCGAGCGCAGCACGGCGTCGTCGTGGATGTTGGCGACCTGCAGGTCGAGGTAGGGCAAGGTCGTCAGGTACTTGGCGCTTTCGTAGTGGCGCGCCGGCACGACCATGCCGATGCCGTCCGCGGCAAGGCGCGCCGCCAGGTGTCCGCCGATGAAGCCGGTGGCGCCGATCACCACCACATTCCGGTCACGCATGGCGAAATCCTCGGATGGCTTCAGGGCAGGACGGCGGCGCGCTCGCGCGGCTGCACCGGACGCAGGCGGGTCCGGATCGATTGTGGCTTGTTCTCGAACACGGCGGCGTAGTTGGTGGCGTTGGCCAGCACGTTGCGCACGTAGCCGCGGGTTTCGGAGAACGGGATCGACTCGACGAAGATGGCGCCTTCCATCGGGGCGTCGAGCAGGCCGCGCCAGGTGCGCGCGCGCGACGGCCCGGCATTGTAGGCGGCCGTGGCCAGCACCTCGTCGCCGTTGAAGTTTTCCAGCACCATGTTCATGTAGTTGGCGCCGAGCGTGATGTTGGTCCGCAGGTCGTTGAGCATGCTGTGCACGAAGTTGTTCATCCCGATCTTTTCCGCCACCCACTTGCCGGTGGCCGGCATCACCTGCATCAGGCCGGAGGCGCCGACGCCGGAGCGCGCGTCAAGGATGAAGCGCGATTCCTGGCGGATCAGGCCATAGACCCAGGCCTTGTCGAGGCCCAGGCCGTGCGCGGTCGGGTGCAGGACGTCCAGGTGTGGCGCCGGGAAACGCTGCGCGTAATCGACTTCGGTACGCGTGCGCATCGAGGTCTCGACCATGCGGTCGAGCAGATCGTTGCGGCGAGCGAGTTCGCCGGCGGCCAGCAACTGACGTTCAGACATCCCGCGCAGCCCCCAGTTCCATTCGCGGTTGCCTTCGGCGCGCAGGCGCAAGGCATAGAACTTCAGGGCGCGCTGCAAACTCGGGTTGGCGCCGGCTTGCGCCAGCTCCGCCGCGCTGACCGGCTGTACCGGCGGCGGCGCGCTCACCTGGCGGCCGAGCTCGTCCAGGGCGAGCTGGCCATAGAAATGGTGCGGGCTGGCGACGCGCTCGAACAGCGCGTTGGCCTGCGTCGTGCGGCCGTCATGCTTGTCGGCACGGCCCAGCCAGTAGACCCAGGCGTTCTCGTCGCGCAGCGGCGGCGGCATCGCCTCGATGGTGGCGCGTACCGTTTTCCAGTCGCCACGGCGCAGCGCGATGCGGGTCTTCCATTGCATCTGTTCGCTCGTCAAGGGCACGCCCTTGGTGCGCTGCCAGTAGGTGGCGGCATCCGGCGACAGCACGATCGAGGCCGCATGCGCGATGCTGGCCCAGCCGATGGCGCGCTCCTCGGCGCTCAGCTGCGGGCTGTTCTTTTCCAGGGCGACGGTCGCCAGCTTGAGGCTGGTACGCGCCATGCGGCCGACGGCGACCAGGTAGATCGCGCGCTCGGCGCGGGTCTTGCCGATGCCGCGCGCCATGGCCACGGCCGGCGTGTCCACCGCCTGCGCGGCGCGGGTATCGGACGCGCCCAGCAGCAGCGCGGTGCGGCGCGCCGGCCCGGTGGCATTGGCTTCCCCTGCCAGGCGCAGCTGCCACAGCAGGTCGTCCTCGCTGAACTGGCGGCTTTGCGCCAGCTGGGCGATCAGGGCGGCACACGGCTCCCCATAGTTGCCTGGGCTCAGCAGCAAGGCGCGCGCTTCCTGCGCCACCTGTTCGCCACGGCTGGCGCGCGCCAGCAGCGCGTAGCAGCGGATCTGCAGGTTGCTGCCCGCCAGCTGCCCCAATTCGCGCTCGAAGTTGCCCCAGTCGCGCCGCCGTCCCAGCTCGAGCAGCCATTCCGCACGCAACTGCTCGGCGACGGCGGTCCCCTCGTGGCGGCGCAGCACCTCGCGCACTTCCTCGGCCGTGGCGTCGCGCAGCCGGGGTTTCAGACGATAATAGTCGACGTAGGACGCCAGCGGATAATCCGGCAGGCGCGAGGCAAGCGCATTGGCGCGGGCGGCATCGTTCTGGCGCACGGCTTCGCGCAACAACATGAAGGTGTCGTCGTCGGCGCGGCCGTCTTCGGCGGGCGCGCCGGGTGCACTGGGCACGGTAGGGGCGCCGCCCGCAGGCACCGGCGGGACGGCCTGGGCAGCCTGCGCGGCCGATGCCGGTTGCGCGGCATCAGGCGCGGGGCGGGCGTGGGCTGCACCTTGATACAAGGTCCACAAGGCAAACACTACGGCAAGGGCGACCGGCATGGCGCCGGTTGTCAATCTCGATTGAACCATCCACAACTCTCACTATACGCTGCATTCAAACCATGACCGGCGAATCAAGAATACCATGCACATCAGGGCTCCTGCCAGACGCTGGCGCAAGCACAGACGGGGCGATCACTGCCGATAAACCATTGCTGCGCCGCACGCTCAAGGAGCGGCGCCGCGCGATCGAGCCTGCCGTCAAGCAGGCTTGGGACGACCGGATCGGCGCACGGGTGCGCGACTGGGTCCGGGCCCATCCGGTGGCATCGCTGGGCGTCTACTGGCCGCTTGCAGGCGAACCCGACTTGCATCCAGCCTACGCGGAATTGGCCGAGGCAGGCGTACGCCTGGCCCTGCCGGTCGTGCTGGCACGCGACGCGGCGCTCGGGTTTGCCGAATGGATACCGGGCGAACCGACCGTGGCCGACAGCATGGGGGTGGCGGTGCCGGCGGACTTGCGGATGGTGGCGCGGCCGGATGTGTTGCTGATTCCCTGCCTGGGCTTCGATGCGCGCGGCTACCGGCTGGGCTACGGTGGGGGGTTTTATGACAGGACGCTGGCCCAAGAGCCGCGCCCGACGACGCTGGGCATCGCGTATGCGTGCCAGCAGGTGGCGTTCGCGATCGGGGAATACGACATTCCGCTCGATCGGATCATCACGGAACTGTAGGGTGACCAGCATTCCAAACGCTCATGCGGCGAACGACGTGGCCGCATCCGATGTTGCGCCAGTCCACCAGCTGAACGCGCGGCCGGCAGAGCCGGCCGCCCTACAACAAGCAGCGCCGCTTACTTCACCAGCCTCTGCCAGATCGCCGTGGTCGCCACCGCCTGGTTCATGCTATAGAAATGCAGACCCGGCGCGCCGCCGGCCAGCAGGCGTTCGCACAGGCCCGTCACCACATCCAGCCCGAAGGCCTTGATCGAGGCCGTGTCGTCGCCGAAGCTGGCCAGTTTGACGCGCACCCAGCGCGGGATTTCGGCGCCGCACATGTCCGAGAAACGCATCAGCTGCGTATAGTTGGTGATCGGCATGATGCCCGGCACCACCGGCACGTCGACGCCGAGCTTGCGCGCGTTGTCGACGAACTGGAAATACGCGTCCGCATTATAAAAATACTGCGTGATCGCGGCGTTCGCGCCGGCCTGCACCTTGCGTGCAAACGCCTGCAGGTCGTCCTGCGGCGAACGCGCCTGCGGGTGCATTTCCGGATAGGCCGCCACTTCGATGTGGAACCAGTCGCCCGTTTCCTGGCGGATGAACTCGACCAGTTCGTTGGCGTAGCGGAATTCGCCGGCGCCGCCGTAGCCGCTCGGCAGGTCGCCGCGCAGCGCCACCAGGCGGCGGATGCCGTTGTCGCGGAACTGCTGCAGGATGGCGCGCAGCGATTCGCGGGTGCCGCCGATGCACGACAGGTGCGGCGCCGCCTCGTGGCCTTCCGACTGGATCTCGAGGACGGTCTGCAAGGTGCCCTGCTGGGTGGTGCCGCCGGCGCCGAAGGTCACCGAAAAATAGGTAGGCCGCAGGTCGGCCAGCTTCTGGCGCACGAGGCGCAGCTTCTCGGCACCTTCGCCGGTCTTCGGCGGAAAAAACTCGATACTGAAATTAGGGGTTTCCATCGTTGTCCTTGAGGAGCAAGCTAGAAAGCGCCCACGAAATGATGCTGTACAGGATGGCTGCCAGGAAGGCGGACCAGAACCCGGCCACCTCGAACCCCTCGATCCAGCGCGACACCAGCCAGAACAGCAAGGCATTGATGACGAGGATGAACAGGCCCAGCGATATCACGGTCACCGGCAGGGTCAGGATCACCAGCACGGGACGGATCAGGGTATTGACCAGCCCCAGCACGAGCGCCGCGATCAGCGCGGTCGTGAAGTTGGTGACGGCAACGGACGACATCAGGAACGGCAGGGCCATCAGGGCGACGGCATTGATCAACCAGGTAACAAGCAAGCGCATTGCATCGACTTTCGTGGTACACGGGCGCCCTCTCCCATCACGGAGAGGAAACGGCGCCCGGCTGTTGGAAAAACGGGCGCGGGTTGCATCGACAACTCCGCGCCCGCGTCTGGATCTACAACTGGCTACCGATTAATAACGGTAGTGGTCCGGCTTGTACGGACCTTCCTTGCTCACCGAGATATAGGCGGCCTGCTCGTCGGTCAGCGTGGTCAGCTGGGCATTGAGCTTTTTGAGCTGCAGGCGGGCGACCTTCTCGTCCAGGTGCTTCGGCAGCGTGTACACGCCGACCGGGTACTTGTCGGTGTTGGCGAACAGTTCGATCTGGGCGATGGTCTGGTTCGCGAACGACGAGCTCATCACGTACGACGGGTGGCCGGTACCGCAGCCGAGGTTCACCAGGCGGCCTTCGGCCAGCAGGATGATGCGCTTGCCATCCGGGAAGATCACGTGGTCGACCTGCGGCTTGATGTTTTCCCACTCGTACTTCTTGAGCGCGGCAACTTCGATCTCGTTGTCGAAGTGGCCGATGTTGCAGACGATGGCCTGGTCCTTCATCTTGAGCATGTGCTCTTCGGTGATGACGTGGTAGTTGCCGGTGCAGGTGACGAAGATGTCGCCGTGCTCGGCAGCGTAGTCCATGGTCACGACGCGGTAGCCTTCCATCGCGGCCTGCAGGGCGCAGATCGGGTCGATCTCGGTGACCCAGACCTGGGCCGACAGCGCGCGCATGGCCTGGGCCGAGCCCTTGCCGACATCGCCGTAGCCGGCGATCACGGCGATCTTGCCGGCGACCATGACGTCGGTCGCGCGCTTGATGCCGTCCACCAGCGATTCGCGGCAGCCGTACAGGTTGTCGAACTTCGACTTGGTGACGGAATCGTTGACGTTGATCGCCGGGAAGGCCAGCTTGCCTTCCTGGTGCATCTGGTACAGGCGGTGCACGCCGGTGGTGGTCTCTTCGGTCACGCCCAGGATGCACGGCAGGCGCTTCGAGTACCACGACGGGTCACGCGCCAGGCGGCCCTTGATGGCGTTGAACAGGCAAATTTCTTCTTCCGAACCCGGCTTGTCCAGCACCGAGATGTCCTTCTCCGCGCGCACGCCCAGGTGCAGCAGCAGGGTGGCGTCGCCGCCGTCGTCCAGGATCATGTTGGCATTGGTGTTGGCAGACCCGTCACCCGGCCATTCGAAGATGCGGTGGGTGTATTCCCAGTACTCGTCCAGGGTCTCGCCCTTGATGGCGAACACCGGGGTGCCGACCGAGGCGATGGCGGCGGCGGCGTGGTCCTGGGTCGAGTAGATGTTGCACGATGCCCAGCGCACTTGCGCGCCGAGGGCTTCCAGGGTGCGGATCAGGACCGCGGTCTGGATGGTCATGTGCAGCGAACCGGCGATGCGCGCGCCCTTCAGGGGCTGGGCGCTGGCGTATTCCTCGCGGATCGCCATCAGGCCCGGCATTTCGGTTTCTGCAATACGGATTTCCTTCTCGCCCCAGGATGCCAGGGAGATGTCGGCGACGATGTAATCGGGAGTTTCTTTGAGTACGGCGCTCATCACGCCCTCCTTTCAATGGTTGAAAAAAGTAACGTGAGCGCGGTTGCTGATATCCGAGCCTGGCAAAGAGGAATCTCTTCGTCGCAACGCTCCTCGGAATTCATAAGTTTAACACGAGTGGCGGTAGGTTGTGGCCGCTGGTGTTGTTTGGGGATGCTTGGGTTTGTGGTGCAAGGATGCCCGGATGGAGTGCGACGAAATTGGGTCCCCGCCTGCGCGGGGACGACGTTGGTCGGGGTAGGGCGAATACCGTTACCGTAACTTCGGATACGTCCTCTGATACGTCGTTCCCGCGAAGGCGGGAACCCAATTTGGCATGCCTACCACTCCGGCACGCACAAGCGACTAATTACGACAGACCCGCCTCGGCACGCAACAGCGCCGCCTTGTCGGTGCGCTCCCAGGTGAACTCCGGCTCTTCGCGGCCGAAATGGCCGTAGGCGGCGGTCTTGGCGTAGATCGGGCGCAGCAGGTCGAGCATCTGGACGATGCCCTTCGGGCGCAGGTCGAAGTGTTCCATCACCAGCTGGGCGATCTTCTCGTCCGGGATGACGCCGGTGCCTTCGGTGTACACGGTGATGTTGATCGGACGCGCCACGCCGATGGCGTAGCTGACCTGTACCTGGCACTGGCGCGCCAGGCCGGCGGCCACGATGTTCTTCGCCACGTAGCGCGCGGCGTAGGCGGCCGAACGGTCGACCTTGGACGGGTCCTTGCCCGAGAACGCGCCGCCGCCGTGCGGGGCTGCGCCGCCGTAGGTGTCGACGATGATCTTGCGGCCGGTCAGGCCGCAGTCGCCCTGCGGGCCGCCGATGACGAAGCGGCCGGTCGGGTTGACCAGGAACTTGGTACCTTCGAGCCATTCGCGCGGCAGGACCGGCTTGATGATCTCTTCGACGACCGCTTCCTGGATCTGCGAGTGGCTGATTTCCGGCGCATGCTGGGTCGACAGCACGACGGTGTCCACGGCCACCGGGCGGCCGTCGACGTAGCGCAGGGTGACCTGCGACTTGGCGTCCGGGCGCAGCCACGGCAGGCGGCCATCCTTGCGCAGCTGCGACTGGCGCTCGACTAGGCGGTGCGCGTAATAGATAGCGGCCGGCATCAGTTCCGGGGTCTCGTCGCAGGCATAGCCGAACATCAGGCCCTGGTCGCCCGCGCCCTGGTCCAGGTCGAGGCCGGCGCCTTCGTCCACGCCCTGGGCGATGTCCGGCGACTGCTTGTCGTAGCAGACCATCACGGCGCAGCCCTTGTAGTCGATGCCGAAATCGGTGTTGTCGTAGCCGATGCGCTTGATGGTATTGCGCGCCACGCTGATGTAGTCGACATTGGCGTGGGTGGTGATTTCACCGGCCAGCACCACCAGGCCGGTGTTGCACAAGGTTTCGGCAGCGACGCGCGCGCGGGGATCCTGTTCCAGGATGGCGTCGAGGATCGCGTCGGAAATCTGGTCGGCGACCTTGTCGGGGTGGCCTTCGGAGACGGATTCGGAAGTGAAGAGGTAGTCGTTGGACATGGTGGCTCCAGTTACTGCTGTGTTATGCGGTTGGTAAAGAAGGTGCCGCAGCAACGGGTGCCTGCGACGCTTTAGCGACATTTATATTCCGCTTCGCAAGTTGTCTATTAACTCGGCGGATCCTGCATAAAGTGGTATTTTACGCTTCCTTCGAGAATTTTGGTGTAGCAAGTCTCGTTCCATTCAATTCTGGTCAATCGCATGTTAGTTTCCTTATTCCGTGCACTATCGGTACTCCCATTGCCGTTTTTGCACGCCCTCGGGTCGGCGCTCGGCTGGCTCGTGTACCTGCTGTCCCCATCCTACCGCCGGCGCCTGCGCTCCAATTTGACCCAGGCCGGGTATGGGCAGCACCTGAACGCGGCCGTTGCCGAAGCCGGCAAGGCCATCGTCGAACTGGCCTTCGTCTGGTGCGCCAAGCCGGAGCGGGTGGCGCGCCACGCCAGCGTCGAGAACTGGGCGCTGGTCCAGGAACGCCTCGATGCCGGCCGCGGCATTGTCTTTTTGACGCCACACCTGGGCTGCTTCGAAATGACGGCCCAGCAGATCGCGCTCAAGACCGCCCTCACCGTCATGTACCGCCCTCCCCGCAAGAGCGCGCTCAAGCCGCTGGTCGAAGGCGCGCGTGCCCGCCATAACCTGCACCTGGCGCCGGCCAACCTGTCGGGCGTGCGCATCCTCGCCAAAACCCTGAAGGGCGGCCAGCCGATCGGCCTGCTGCCAGACCAGGTGCCGCAGGAAGGCGAAGGCGTGTGGGCACCGTGGTTCGGCCGCAACGCCTATACCATGACCCTGCCGGCCAAGCTGGCGCAACTGGGCAAGGCCGACATCCTGCTGGTGTATGCCGAGCGCCGCCCGCGCGGCGCCGGCTATATCGTCCGCTTCGTGCCCTTCGACGGCGATTTGTCCGGGACCCCGGCCGAACAGGCGGCGGCGATCAACCGCGCCATGGAGCAACTCATCAGCCGCTGCCCGGCGCAGTATTTCTGGAGTTATAACCGCTACAAGCAGCCGGATGGCGTGGCGGGCCCGGAAAGCGAGGCCGCGGCATGAGGATCCTGCTCGGTTTCATGTGGCTGCTGCATTTTTTACCACTGCCCATCCTCGGCCGCCTCGGCGAAGCGGTCGGCAGCCTGATGTTCCTGATCCTGGGCAAGCGCCGCCGGATCGCGCTGACAAATCTGCGCCTGTGTATGCCCGAGAAATCGGACAGCGAGCGCCACGCCATCGCCAGGCAGCACTTCCGCGCCTACGCGCGCAGCATTTTCGAGCGCTCGTTGCTGTGGTGGGCATCGGAGGCGCGCGTGCGCAGCCTGATCCAGGTCGAGCCGGCGGTGCCGCAGGCCGAGATGGAAGCGGGCCCGACCATCCTGCTGTGCCCGCATTTCGTGTGCCTCGACGTGGCCGGCGTGGCCGCACGCGTGATTCCCCTGTGCAGCATGTACGTGCCGCAGAAGAACGAAGCCTTCGACAAGCTGCTGCGCCACGGCCGCGAGCGCTACGGCCCGGTGCGCCTGGTCACGCGCAAGGAAGGCATCAAGCCGATCCTGCGCGCGCTGCGCGACGGCCTGCCCTACTTCATGCTGCCTGACATGGATTTCGGCGAGAAGGATGCCGAGTTCGTGCCCTTCTTCGGCATTCCGGCCGCCACCCTCACCGCGCTGGGCCGCCTCGCCGCGACCACCGGCGCCAAGGTAATCCCGGTGGTCGCGACCTACCTGCCGAACTACCAGGGCTGGCGCGTGCGCTTCTATCCGGCGTGGGAAAATTATCCGGGCGACGACATGGTCGAAGCGACGCGCCGCATGAACGCCTTCATCGAGGAGCGCGTGCGCGAGGCGCCGGCCGAATACTTCTGGACGCATAAACGCTTCAAGACCCGCCCGCCGGGCGAGCCCTCGTTCTACGATTGAGCCGCCATTAAGCTGCGCTAATCCAAATTAAAAATGATTAAGCTGAACTGAAGCGACACCGACATGAAACTGAAATTCACCAAGATGCACGGCGCGGGTAACGACTTCATCGTCGTCGACGCCATCCACCAGGACGTCTCGCTCAACGCCGAACAATGGCGCCGGCTGGCCGACCGCCGTTTCGGCATCGGCGCCGACCAGATCCTCGTCGTCGAGCGCCCTGTGCTGGACGGCTGCGACTTCCGCTACCGCATCTTCAACAGCGATGGCGGCGAAGTCGAACAATGCGGCAACGGCGCGCGCGCCTTTGCCCGCTTCGTCAGCGACAAGGGTTTGTCGACAGAGCGCAGCATCCGTGTCGAAACCATGAAAGGCATCATCGCGCCGCGCCTGGAAGACGACGGCAGCGTGACGGTGGACATGGGTGCGCCACGGCTGGACCCGGCCGAGGTGCCCTTCGACAGCGCCGGACTGGGTGGCTGGGCCGAAGGAGAAGACACCACCTGGCCGTTGCCGGTGGGCGGCAAGACGGTCTTCGTGTCGGTGGTCTCGATGGGCAATCCGCACGCGGTGCAGGTGGTCGACGACGTCGATACCGCACCGGTAGAACAGACCGGCCCGGCGATCGAGGCGCATGCGCGCTTCCCGCAGCGGGTGAACGCCGGCTACATGCAGGTGGTCGACCGCCACCATATCCGCCTGCGCGTGTACGAGCGCGGCGCCGGCGAGACCCTGGCCTGCGGCACCGGCGCCTGCGCCGCCGTAGTGGCCGGCATCCGGCGCGGCCTGCTCGATTCGCCGGTGCGCGTGTCGGCCCGTGGCGGTGAGCTCAGCATTGCATGGAACGGCGCCGGCCAGCCGGTATACCTCAGCGGGCCGGCGGTGACGGTCTTCGAGGGCGAAGTCGAGATTTAAAACAATGCGTTAGTTGCGGCCGGCCATTTGCCCAGCCATTTTTTTGTCGTCGACGGGCGGCCTCAGGCGGCCAGCCCGAAGTCGGCCGCCGGCTCCTCGCCCTCGCCATCCTTTGCTGCGGCGCCCAGCAAGGTCCGCAACCGGTACAGGCGCTGCCGGTAATTTCCTTCCGGCCCGGACGGGCCGCAATCGATCCCTTCGAACAGGCGCGCGATGCGGTCGAGCGCATGGCGCTCCTGCGCCGTCTCGACCAGCACCAGCCGGCGCTTGCTGCGCCCATAGCTGGCGCGAATGTCGATCACCAGGCAGTGGCCGTGGTCGGCGGCGGGAATGTCGAGCAGCAGCGCTTCCGCCCGCGACAGGTTGAACAGCGCCGCCAGCTCCAGCCGCGCCGCCAGCAGCGGATGGGCCGGCCCGCCGTCGCGGTGGCCGGCATCCCGTCGGCCGAGCTCATGGCATTTGGCGAGCAGCTTGCCGGTGTCGACGTAGGGGGGCGTGGACAGGCGCGGCGCGATCTTGCGCAGCAGCTCCACCGCCTCGCTCGCCCCCTGGGCTGCCGCCTTCTGCAGCCAGTAGACGGCGCGCACGTCATTGTTCTCGTTTTCGCGGCGCGCCCGCCAGGCATTGTTACCGCATTCGAGCTGGGCTTCGCGGTAACCCATCTCGGCCGCGCGTTCGAGGTAGCGCTGGGCATCGGCGACATTACGCTGTGAGAACTCGGGCTTGATATAGATGCGCGACAGGGCATACCAGGCCTGTGCCAGCCCCTGCTCTCCCGCCAGCGTCAGCCAGCGGATCGCCTTCTTGAAATTGGCCGCGCCACTGCCCCCGGCGACACGGCGTCCGTCGACCTCCATGCGCGCGCAGCGCAGCCCCATCGCCAACTGCGCATGGCGGTCGTGCTCGGCCGCCGCCAGCTCCCAGAAGCAGAGCGGCTCGTCAGGCGCCAGCGCCAGGTCGTGCTGGCCGCCTTCGAGCAGGCGTGCCACGCGCGACAGCAGCGCGATGTCGCCCGGTGCCAGCCGGTGTACCCCGTCGTTGCCGGAGGCCGTGCGCACCAGTGCGCGTGCCAGCGGCAGGGCGCGCGCCAGGTAATCGTTCCATTGGCCGGCCTCCCATGCCTGGTCGAGCACGGCGAGCTGGGCCTGGGCCACGCCGCTGTCGGCAGCGCGCTTCAGCCAGGCTTGCGCCGCCGGACGCACCGGCGCCGTGCCGGTGCCATCCGCTCTCTGCAGCGGCTGCGCCGGCGCTTCGTGCTGGCGCGCCAGCAGCCACTGGGCGTCGGGGAAGCCGGCGCGCGCCGCCTCTTCGAGCGCACGCAGGGCCTTGGCGCGCAGCGCCTCCGGGACGGCATCGAGCGCCGCGCCGGTACCGTCGGGCACCGCCGCGTCGAGCACCAGCTGGGCAAACACCAGTCCGGCGTGCACGCTGCCGTCGTCGTAGGCGCGCTCGTACCAGGTCGCGAGCGAATGCGCGCTGCGCTGCGCCAGCCCGAGGGGGATGTGGTTGCCGATCAGTTGCCAGGCTTGCTGGCAGTCCTGCCGCGCGGCCCGCTCGAGCCAGTGCAGCGCGGTCGGCAGGCTTTGCGGCAAACCGGCGCTGCCGAACAGGTAGAGCTTGCCCAGTTCGAGCTGGGCGGCGGCCTGTCCGGCGCGTGCGTTGCGGATGATCGCCAGTTCTTCGCGGTTAGCCATCGTGTCGTGTCGTGGGGTGGATGTCAGCGCGGCGCGAAGCGGAAGGCTGGGATCGCGGGCGGCATCCATGCCGGCCCTCACCCCAAAGTTTCCAATATACAAGGATTTCCGATTTCCCGTCGCCGCGCACCTTGGTTGACGCAGAGTCTAAGCCGCCCTTGCCGCCGCTCCGATTCAATCCCCTTCTTCCTTGAGGCGGCGCAAACCGTCCAGATAGCGAACTGAACTCTATTAGCGCCGAATTTGTGACATCTTTCATGACACGCGTTTCAAAAATACAACAGCACGATTGGATTTATTGGCTTTCCACCAACTGCGCCCGTCATAATTGACCAAACCTACAATCTTGACGACTCAAGCATTTAAGGTGCAGCTTATCCGGGTATTCAGCCTTACCGTCTCAATGCCCAGGATGACTGAGATTCACTTAAGAAAAGGAATACAAATAATGAAACACTCCCTCCTGGCCGTCGCACTGCTCGGCGCATTCGCCGGCGCTGCACAAGCACAGACCGCTGTTCAGATCTACGGCACCATCGACGCTGGCGTCATCAAGCGCAGTGGCGAGACCCTGAACATCGGCAAGCGTGCTTCGAACACCCTCGGCTTCAAAGGGACCGAAGACCTGGGCAATGGTCTGAAAGCACTGTTCCAACTGGAAATGCGTTACGAGCCGGACACCGGCACCAATGAAATCGGCGGCAACGGCACCCAGCGTCCGCTGTTCCAGGGCCAGAGCCGTGTCGGCCTGCAAGGTGATTTCGGTATGGTTCGCATTGGTCGCGGCTTGACGCCGTACCATGAGACCATCGGCGCCTTCGAGCCGTTCCACGCCTCGCCGAGCCCGGCTGGCTTCTGGACCGACATCGCTGTTGCAGGCTACGGCTCGCAGCCGCTGGACCAGGCCGGCTACTCGAACAACCGCTTCTCGAACGGCGTCTGGTACAACTCGCCGATCGTCAGCGGCTTCCAGCTGAACACCGCAATCGCCACCAAGGAAGGCGGCGGCGCCGCTGCCATCGTCGGCCGCGGCACCACGGCCAACCCACAGTACCCGGCGGGCGGCGAAGCATCGGCCAACCCGTTCTCGATCACCGGTACCTACAACAACGGCCCGGCGGCCTTCATGGCCGGCTACGAGCGCAACGCCATCGAATCGAAGGTGTGGTCGATCGGCGCGTCGTTCGCAGCGACCCCGGAACTGAAGCTGATGGGCCTGTATTCCAAGCAGGACCAGGAAAACACCCGCATCGTCAACGCCAACACCAAGGCATGGGTGCTGGGCGCCAACTACACCATGGGCCCGGGCAAGTTCCTGGCTGGTTACGGCCAGAAGGACGTCGACGGCCTGCAGAAGGTCAAGCAGCTGTCGCTCGGCTACGAGTACAGCCTGTCGAAGCGTACCTACCTGTACGTGGACGCATCGCGCAAGAAGGGCATCAACGCCCTGCAGTCGACCGTCAACCACTACGACGTGGGCGTGAACCACTCGTTCTAAGTTGAACGCGGGCCGCAAGGCCCCTTTTTCGGGGCGGACATGGGCAACCATGCCCGCCCCGGCTGTTTCAACCGATTTTCTGTAGTTTTTAAGCAACGCCTGTCAAGGCACCGGCAATACGCGCGTCCAGAATCTGTACAGTGCGGCCGTGCAATGGCATATTGGCAAGGCGATTAACAAAACGCTCGTTCGCAAAATAACATTGGAGATGCAATGAAGAAGAGTATCCTGGCCGCGCTGCTCGGCACCTGTTTCGCAACCTCGGCCTTCGCGCAGTCCAGCGTGCAAATCTACGGCATCGCCGACGCCGGCGTGATGTGGCAAAAAGGCGGCCCGACCAAGATCTATAGCGGTGGCGCCGACGGCTCGCGCCTTGGTTTCAAGGGCACCGAAGACCTCGGCAACGGCTACAAGGCGATCTTCAACCTCGAAGCGCGCGTCGAACTCGACACCGGCACCCAGCAGCCGACCCTGATGAACGACAATCCGGGCACCTACCTGCTGCGCGGCATGAACGGCATCCCGCCGACCATCCTCTCGCGCCTGCAATCGCTGATCCAGCCGCCGGGTGGTCCGGCCGTGAACCAGGAACGCGCCCTGTTCGACCGTACCGCGATGGTCGGCCTGATCACTCCGGTCGGCGCCATCCTGCTCGGCCGCATGTACACCCCGGGCTATGAAGTGTTCAACAAGGCCGACACCTTCGAGTCGGGCACCGGTGGCACCTGGGGCCACGTGACCGGCGGCACCGCCGGCTTCACCGCGCTGGGCGCCGACATCCGCTCGCAGGAAGCGATCCAGTACCGCATCGCCCTGCCGAACGGCATCGGCGGTTCGCTGATGTATGGTCCGAAGGGTTCGGGCTACCTGGGCCGCTACAACAAGTTCCGCGCCGGCGCCCTCACCTACACGGCCAACGGCTTCGACGTCGGCATCGGCTACAACCACGGCTACGACCAGCAGAACCGTCCGAGCCTGCGCACCACCACCGTGGGCGGCTCCTACCAGCTGAACGAGACCTGGAAACTGTTCGCCGGCTTCCACAGCCAGCGCAACAGCAACTCGGTCCTGATCGCCGACTACACCGCCGGCTGGGATGCGGGCGTGGTGCCGGCACTGGCCCAGCAAGGCGTGCCGGCAGCCAACCAGGCTGCGCTGCGCAACATCTTCCTGAACGCCATCCGCAACAACACCCAGCAGGACGCCAACAGCTACCAGGTCGGCGCGCACTACAAGGTGGGCAGCGGCCGCATCATGGCGCAGTACGCGCACCAGAACGACCGCACCCCCACCAACAGCGACGCCAACCTGTACGCGATCGGCTACGACCACTTCCTGTCGAAGCGCACCGACGTGTACACCGTCGCGGCCTTCATCAAGAACAAGGGCCTGGCGCAGTACTCGCCGGGCACCTCGGGCAACCCTGGCGGCTTCACCGAAGCGCCGGGCGCGGACGGCCGTTCGCTGCAGATCGGCGTGCGCCACCGCTTCTAAGGGTTCACACCCTTTCCAAAAGACGCCTGCGGGCGTCTTTTTTTATGTCTGCCGGTTTCTAGCCGTCAGGTAAAATGACAGCCAAATCTTTCTCCTTGATCAGCACCTCATGACCACTGAAACGCTCGACGCCAAGGCCGTCGCCCAATACCTCATCGACCACCCGCAATTTTTCGAGGAGCACGCCGGCCTGCTGGGCGAAGTAAAACTGTCGAGCCCGCTGACCGGCCGCACCGTGTCGCTGCAGGAGCGCCAGATGGAGGTCATGCGCGGCAAGTACCGCACCCTCGAGCTGCGCCTGTCCGAGCTGACCCGCCGCGCCGAGGAAAACCATGCGATCGCCAACCGCTTCCATGCGTGGAACCAGGCCCTTCTCAGATCGGATGGCGGCGCCGCCATGCCGCGCGACCTGGTCGACGCGCTGCGCACCGAGTTCATGGTGCCGCAAGTGACCCTGCGCCTGTGGAATGTGGCACCGGAACATGCCGACGCCTGGTTTGCCAGCGGCGTCTCAAGCGACGCGCGCCTGTTCGCGGCCAGCCTGCGCGCCCCGTATTGCGGCCTGAACAACGACTTCGAAGCGGTGCGCTGGCTCGACGACGCGGCCTCGGTGCGCTCGACCGTCCTGATGCCGCTCGTGCATGAGGGCAAGACCTTCGGCCTGCTGGTGCTCGGCGCGCCGGATGCGGAGCGCTTCACCTCGACCATGGCGACCGACTTCCTGGTCCACATCGCGGCCACCGCCAGCACTGCGCTGGCCCCGCTGCGCGCCTGAACATGGACACGGCGGCGCAGATGCAGTCGCAATCGCAGCCTCGAAACGACTGGCCCGCACGCTACCTGGGCGAGCTGGCCACCCAGCGCCAGCTGTCGCCGCACACCATCGCGGCCTACCGCCGCGACCTGCAGGAACTGGCCCAGCTTGCCGGCCACGAGAACTGGCCGCTACTGACCCACCACGACATCCGCCGCTTCACGGCGAAACTGCATGCCGGCGGCCAATCGCCGCGCTCGATCGCACGCCGGCTGTCGGGCTGGCGCGGCTTCTATGCCTGGCTGTCGCGCCAGGTCGAGTTGCCCGGCAATCCGGTCGAAGGCGTGCGCGCGCCGCGCCGCCCCAAGACCTTGCCCAAGGCCCTGTCGGTCGACGACGCCGTGAGGCTGATGGAAGCCAACACCCATGGCCACCCCGAACCGGGCGAACTGTGCGACCGCGCCATGTTCGAGCTGCTGTACTCGAGCGGCCTGCGGGTATCGGAACTTGCCGGCCTCGACATGGTCTACACCGAAGGCGACAGCGCCACGGGACGAGCGGCATCGCTCGGTTGGCTCGACCTGCAGGCCGGCGACGTCGTCGTCACCGGCAAGGGCGGCAAGATGCGGCGCGTACCGGTCGGCGCGCCGGCACGTACGGCGCTGGCGGCCTGGCTGGCGGTGCGTCCGGCAGCGCGCGACGGCAGCGCCGCGCTGTTCCTGTCCGCACGGGAGGTGCGCATCACGCCGCGCGTGGTCCAGCACCGCCTGAAGCAGCACGCGCTACGGGCCGGCATGCCGGTGCATGTGCACCCGCACGTATTGCGTCATTCGTTTGCGTCGCACGTGCTGCAATCCTCGGGCGACCTGCGGGCGGTACAGGAACTGCTCGGCCATGCCAGCATCACCTCGACCCAGGTGTACACCGCGCTCGACTTCCAGCACCTGGCCGCCGTGTACGACCGGGCCCATCCCCGCGCCAAGGCAAAGTAGTCCCGCACGGTAGCGGTCGCATCGCGCATGCGCGCTGTGTTCAAGATGAATACGATCTGAGCCGCGTCAAGACGTTGCACGGTTGATGGTGGTGTTGCAAGAAATCCGGCATAATCCCCCGATTCTCCCGCCCCGGCGCGGGCGCAACCGGACTGATTAGAGAATATGGAACCCATCCCCAGCACCATCCTTACCGGCTTCCTTGGCGCGGGCAAGACCACCCTCCTCAACCGTATCCTGCACGAGGAGCACGGCTTGCGCATCGCCGTCATCGAAAACGAGTTCGGCCAGGAAAACATCGACAACGAAATCCTGGTGCGGGATACCGGCGAGCAGATCGTCGAGATGAACAACGGCTGCATCTGCTGCACCGTGCGCGGCGACCTGATCGTGGCGCTCACGAACCTGGCGCAAAAGCGCGCGGCCGGCGAGCTGCAGTTCGATCGCGTGGTCATCGAAACTACCGGCCTTGCCAACCCGGGCCCGGTGGCGCAGACTTTCTTCGTGGACGAGGAAGTGGGCGCTAACTACATGCTCGATGCCGTGGTGACCGTGGTCGACGCACGCCATGCGATGGACCAGCTGGACCGGCACGAGGAAGCCCAGCGCCAGGTGGGCTTCGCCGACAAGATCCTGCTCTCGAAGACCGACCTGGTCGATGCCGCCGCCGTCGACGCCCTCAAGGCGCGCCTGCACCGCATCAATCCGCGCGCACCGATCACGACCAGCGATTTCGGTCGTGCGCCGATCTCGGAAGTGCTGGACCTGCGCGGCTTCAACCTGAACGACAAGCTGGAGCTGGACCCGGACTTCCTGCGCGCCGACGAAGGCCACGACCACGATCACGACCATGAACACGGTGAACACTGCGGCCATGAGCATGCGCACGGCGAGGCCTGCAACCACCACGACCACCACCACAGCCACCACAGCGACGACATCGCCGCCTTCGTCTTCAAGAGCGAACGCGCCTTCGACCCGGAGCGCCTCGACCAGTTCCTGGGCAGCATGGTGCAGGTATTCGGCCCGCAGATGCTGCGCTACAAGGGCGTGCTGTCGATGCTCGGGGCCGACCGCAAGGTCGTGTTCCAAGGCGTGCATCAAATCATGGGCAGCGACCTCGGCGCAAAGTGGGGCGATGGCGAACCACGCGGCAGCAAAATGGTGTTTATTGGTAAAAATTTACCAAAAGACGTATTTATCCGCGGACTTGAACAGTGTTTGGTATAAACTACATCAGTTTTGCGGGCACGTCCGGGCCCGCCTAACGACCTGCCACGACAGTTGGCAGGCCGGGCGCACTGCGCATCCGGGCATCGTTCCACCCCGGGCCCCACCGGATTGGAACAGGCAGTGAACGACGGCGATGGCCGTCCGGGCGGCTCTCTCGCCGCACACAACTTGTTGCAAACTTGTTAAGGCTGAGTTTGCTGCTAAAATGAAAACCTCTGTCGTATCGAAGGCATCATGACTAAAACAACGAAACCGAATACCGCCGCGCAGCTCGAAGAACGCCTTCTGACGGAAGAAGAAATTCGGGCGATGAGCGACGACGACTACATGAATCCAGCCCAGCTGGCGTTCTTCCGCAACCGGCTGCAGGAACTTGAAAAAGAACTGCTGAAGAACGCCGGCGAAACCACCGAGCACCTGCGCGAAACCGTGCTGGTGCCGGACCCGGCCGACCGCGCGACCATCGAAGAAGAGCACGCGCTGGAACTGCGCACCCGCGACCGCGAACGCAAGCTGCTCAAGAAAGTGCAACAGTCGCTGCAGGCCATCGAAAACGGCGAATACGGCTGGTGCGAAGAAACCGGCGAACCGATCGGCATCCCGCGCCTGATCGCCCGCCCGACCGCTACCCTGTCCCTGGAAGCCCAGCAGCGCCGCGAACTGAAGCAGAAGCTGTACGGCGACTGATCCACTCTTTCCAACATTGCTCGTGAAAGGCATGCGCCGCCAGGCGCATGCCTTTTTCTTTTGCCGGCCACGCAGTGTCCTGCATGCGCGGCATGCATCTTTTTCGTTTCCCATCGGATACACTAGCAGGCGCATGCTGGCACGCATGCTGCCGGGCGTGTGCGCAGTACGCGGCGACCGCAGCCGTGCTACCGTCATGCACGTTGCGGACTTGTCTATTTATCCACTGGCGACCATGGGGCTGTTCTCCTTCCTGAAGAAAAAGAACGACGCGCCTGGCGAGGATGCCCTCGCTGCGCTCGGGTCGCGCCTGCGCGCGGGCGAGCCTTCGCGCCTCGACAGTGAAGCCGAACGCGAGCGCCAGCGCGCCATCGCCCGCGCCACCGCGGCCAAGATCGACGAGATCGAGCTGGCCATGGCCTCCGACATGTTCGATGACGAGCCGGCCTGGGGCAGCGCGGCGCGGCGCCCGGCGGCCACCCCGGCCAGCGCGCCAGCGCCGGTCGCCGCTGTCGACGCCGCCGACGAACTCCCCGATGCCGCGGCGACGCCCGCCAGTGCCCCGGCCGTCGAGGAAAGCGCCATCCTGTATGCCAACGGCCAGGCCGCCGCCGCCGAAGCAGTGCTGCGCGACAGCCTCGCCACCCTCGGGCGAGGCGAACGCCTGCCGTGGTGGATGCTGTTCGACCTGTACCAGGCAACCGGGCGCGAAGCGGAGTTCGAAAGCATCGCCATCGACTACGCCAGCCATTTCGAGACCTCGCCACCGGCCTGGCAACCCGTGCTGCCGGCGTCGGAACCGGCGCCCCTGGCCGGCGTGGCCACGGCGGAAGTCCTTCCCCCTGTGCTCGACAGCGCAGTCGCTCCGCGCCTGCAACGCCTGCTCGCCTCCAGCTCGCCGCTGGTGCGCGTCGACGCCGGCGCCGTGCGCAGTGCCGACACCGAAGGCTGCGCGCAGTTGCTCAATGCCTTGCAGTCGCTGCGCAACAGCGAACGCGAACTCGTGCTGGCCGGCGCCGACACCCTGCTGGCCGTGCTGCGCCCGATGCTGGCCGTCGGCGAGCGCGGCTCCGGCGAAGCGCCCTGGCTGCTGCTGCTCGAACTGCTGCTGCTCACCGACCGCGAGAAGGATTTCGAGGAATCGGCCATGGATTACTGCGTCACCTTCGAGGTGTCGCCGCCCTCGTTCGAAAAGCCGCGCCACGTGAGCACGGCCGCGCCGGCTCCGGTGGCGGGCGACCGCTTCCTGCTGCCGCCGATCGCCAGCGGCGACTGCGCCGCGCTGTTCGATGCGATCGACGCCTACGCCGAAGGACGCGAGACCCTGGTGCTGGACTGCTCGCGCCTGGCGCGCATGGACTACGCCTGCGCGATGGCGCTGCAGGGACGGCTGCGCGTGCAGACGCAAGCGGGCCGGCGGGTCGAGCTGCGCGAACTGAACCATCTCGCTTGTGCCCTGCTGCGCCTGCTCGGCTACAGCAGTGGCGGCGGCAACGACGGGGGCGACGATCGCATCCGTCTTTACCCGCACCGTTACTAGGAACTGCCGCGGTTCGGTTTTGCCTGCCCGACAGTTTTTAGGCGGGATTGTCTTGCAATTTGATGCACCCACCCCATCTGCGGGGGGCTAGACAACCACGAGGCTTAATATGGAACAATTTCACGGCACCACCATCGTCAGTGTCAGGCGCGGCAACCAGGTTGCGCTGGGCGGCGATGGCCAGGTCACGCTGGGCAACGTCGTCATGAAGGGCTCGGCGCGCAAGGTGCGCAAGCTGTACCAGGGCAAGGTCCTGTGCGGATTCGCCGGCGCCACTGCCGACGCCTTTACCCTGCTCGACCGCTTCGAAGCCAAGCTGGAGAAGCACCAGGGCAACCTGCTGCGCGCCTCGGTCGAACTGGCCAAGGACTGGCGCACCGACCGCATGCTGAGCAAGCTGGAAGCGATGCTGCTGGTGGCCGACAAGGAATCGACCCTGATCATCACCGGCAACGGCGACGTGCTGGAACCAGAAGACGGCCTGGGCGCCATCGGCTCGGGTGGCGTGTATGCCCATTCGGCTGCGAAAGCCCTGTACGAGAACACGGATCTGCCGCCGGCCGACGTCGTCAAGAAGGCGCTCACCATCGCCGGCGAGCTGTGCATCTACACCAATCTGAACCACATCATCGAGACCCTGGAATGAACCAGTCCCCCATCATGAACATGACGCCGCCCGAGATCGTCTCGGAACTGGACAAGCACGTGGTCGGCCAGGGCAAGGCCAAGCGCGCGGTCGCGATCGCGCTGCGTAACCGCTGGCGCCGCCAGCAGGTCGCCGAGCCGCTGCGCCACGAGATCACCCCGAAGAACATCCTCATGATCGGCCCGACCGGCGTCGGCAAGACCGAGATCGCGCGCCGCCTGGCCAAGCTGGCCGATGCGCCCTTCATCAAGATCGAAGCGACCAAGTTCACCGAAGTCGGCTACGTCGGCCGCGACGTCGACACCATCATCCGCGACCTGATCGACATCGGCGTCAAGCAGACCCGCGCCAGCGAGCAGAAGAAGGTGCGCCAGCGCGCCGAGGATGCGGCGGAAGACCGCATCATCGACATCCTGGTACCCCCGGCGCGCGACTTCGGCTTCAACACCGGCGGCAGCGAGAACAAGGAAGGCGACGCGACGCGCCAGACCTTCCGCAAGCGCCTGCGCGAAGGCGCGCTGGACGACCGCGAGATCGAGATCGACGTCGCCGACGCCATGCCGCAGATGGAGATCATGGCGCCGCCGGGCATGGAAGAAATGACCGAACAGATCAAGTCGATGTTCGCCGGCGTCGGCAACGCGCGCAAGAAGCCGCGCAAGATGAAGATCAAGGAAGCGATGAAGCTGCTGGTCGACGAAGAGGCCGCCAAGCTCGTCAACGAGGACGAACTGAAGCAGAAGGCGATCGCCAACGTCGAGCAGAACGGCATCGTGTTCCTCGACGAGATCGACAAGATCGCCACCCGCTCCGAGCACGGCGGCGCCGACGTCTCGCGCGCCGGCGTGCAGCGCGACCTGCTGCCGCTGGTCGAGGGCACGACGGTGAACACCAAGTACGGCATGATCCGCACCGACCACATCCTGTTCATCGCCTCGGGCGCGTTCCACCTGTCGAAACCGTCGGACCTGATCCCGGAACTGCAGGGCCGCTTCCCGATCCGCGTCGAACTCGAATCGCTGTCGATCGAGGATTTCAAGAGCATCCTGACCTCGACCGACGCGAGTTTGACCAAGCAGTACGAGGCGCTCCTGGGCACCGAAGGCGTGAAGGTGGAATTCCTGGACGATGGCATCCACCGCCTGGCCGAGATCGCCTTTTCCGTCAACGAGCGCACCGAAAACATCGGCGCGCGCCGCCTGTACACGGTGATGGAAAAGCTGCTCGAGGAAATCTCGTTCAGCGCGGGATTTGAAAAGGACCAGGTGGTCCGGATCGATGCGGCCTACGTCAACGGGCGGCTCGACGCGCTGGCGGTCAACGAGGACCTGTCGCGCTACGTACTGTAATGCGCGCGCTGTAATTTCTTTAAAAAGGAGGACTGGCGATGGCAAACAAGGCACTGGCAACCCGGCAAAAGATGCGGCTGCGGGTCGAGCCGTCCCAGAACTTCGGCAAGCCGCGCAACCCGATCGCGGCGCTGGCCAAGGCCCGTTCGGCCGGGCCCCACGCCAAGCCGCTCTCCAGCGAGCGGCAGGCGGCCAAGCGCATGCTCAAGAAGGCCAAGCTGGTCGCGGACGACGATGACTGACCGGGCCACCGGGCACTCCGCCCCTGAGCCCCTCCCTGTTATACCGACTTTCCCCTTGGCGGATGCGCTTGCGTGTCCGCCTTTTTTATTTGTACGCTCCGCATGCCGGGGTTCGCAGGTGGCGCGGCCGCACCCTGTTATGCGATCAGCCTGCGTCGTGTGCGCCGCCCACGCGTCCACCCTCCCACGGCCTTGCTCGCTGCAGCATTCGCGGTTACAGTCAGCCGTCGGCATCCACCACAAAAAAAAATCGATGAGCTCACCCGAACAGGTCCTCGACGTCTTGCGCGCCGCGCTGCGCGCCACCGGCATCACCTATAAAAGCCTGGCCGAGCGCATCGGCGTGAGCGAGTCGAGCGTCAAGCGCATGTTCGGGCAGAAGGACATGGCGCTGTCGCGCCTCGCCCAGATCTGCCAGGTGACGGGAATCGCCATGGAAGACGTGCTGCGGCGCGCCGCTGACGCCCGTCCCCAGGCCGACGCCCTGACCCTGCCGCAGGAAACCTCGCTGGTGGCCAATCCGCGCCTGCTCCTGATGGCGATCTGCTGCCTCGGTCACTGGAGCCTGGAACAGGTACTGGAAACCTACCGCCTGACCGAAACGGAATGCATCAAGCTGCTGGCCGAGCTCGACCGGCTCGGCTTGATCGAACTGAAACCCTTGAACCGCTACAGCCTGCGCGTATCGAACGCCTTCCGCTGGCTGCCCGACGGACCGGTGCAGCGCTTTTTCCGCGAGCATGTGGTGGCGGATTATTTTGCGGGCAGGTTCGACCGGCCGGGCGAAGCCCTGATGTGCCTGCCGGCCCGGCTGTCGAGCGCCAGCGCGCAGGAGCTGGCCCAGAAGATCGAGCAGCTGGCGGGAGAACTGGCGCGCCTGCACCGCAACGACCGGCGCCTGCCGCCGCACGAGCGCGACGGCTATACGCTGCTGGTGGGGTTCAGGTCGTGGGAGTTTGCGGCGTTTACGGCGCTGCGGCGGGGATAAGGCCTACGCCTCGGCGTCGCAGTTCCGGTCACGTCCCGCAGACTTTGCCTGATACAGGCGGCGGTCGATCCGATCGAGGAAGACGTCAAGGTCGTCCCGGGCGCCGGGCACGATGGTGCCGAGACCCATGCTGACGGTAACCCGGCTCGCGCCCTTCAATCCTCTTTTGGTCGCCCCGTAACAATCAACGGAAAAATCGGATAGCCGCTGACACCGCGATAATGCAGAATATCGCGGCGATCGAAATCCAGTAGGCGCGCTTCTCGCCCACCGTCATCTTGCTCCAAGTTTCCTCATCCGGCCCGCCTTGTCCTGCCATTCCCCTCTCCTTCTTCGATCACCGGTGCATCTGCCGCTGATCGGAGTCGGCATATGGCCGCACTCGGCCGTTCATTGTACGGCAGCAGCCGACCGAGGCTGTGTAAAAACGCGAGATGTGCGCGTTCTCGGGGGTCTCTTTACCATTCCCTACACCGAGAAAACGCCGTAGCGCGCGTTCTAGAGGGTCGAACGCTTCGGCCACCTTGGCACTTTCGCGTTTTTACACAGCCTAGGCCGATCTCTGCCGTTCAGTGTACGGCAGGCCTTGACCATGAACCCATAATTGAACTTTTTCCTATCTCTTGCTGGGTTCGCCACTGCACCTGAGAATCGCGACCCCGGCTACCGACAGGCAGATTGCGAATGCAAGAAAAATGACATCGGTAACATCCAGATCGTCGAGATAAACGACCGATTGTCGGAGCGGAAGGGTTGTAGCGAATCTGGATCTCGTTCAATTTTCAACTTTCTTCTGATTGGTCCAATCCTGTGCGCCCATTCGGGGATTGCCAGGGGCCGATTGCAGCCCCATTCGAGCCGGTCGCACCTTGAATACCAGATTCAGGGAAGGCTGCGTTTGACGACAGTTCCGCCCTGGATCACCACCGCCGGCGCTTCCAGCAGCCGCACATCCACGGTCGGGTCACCCTGCACCGCCACCATGTCCGCAAACCTGCCGGCCTCGACCACACCGACATCCTTGCGCGCCAGCGCCTCGGCGGCATTGATGGTGGCGCTCTGGATCGCCTGCAGCGGCGTCATGCCGTACTTGACCATCACCGCGAACTGCTTGCCGTTGCCACCGTGAGGGTGCACACCGGCATCGGTGCCGTAGACCATTTTCACGCCGGCCGCGTGCGCCTTTTTAAAATTCTGGCGCTGGATTTCGGTCACTTCGCGGTCTTTTCGCAGGTTGTCTTCCAGCACGCCGTTCTTCTTGCCCTCGGCCGCCGTGTAGTCGCCGTTATAGATGTCCATCGACAGCCAGGCGCCGTGTTTCTTCGCCAGCGCGATGCCTTCGTCGTCGATCAGGCTGGCGTGCTCGATGGTGTTGATGCCGGCACGGATGGCTTCCTTGATGCCGGCAGCGCCGTGCGCGTGCGCCGCCACCTGCATGCCCCACTGATTGGCTTCCTCCACCGCGGCGCGCAGTTCGGCAAAGTTCATTTGCTGCTGGCCGGGCTCGGTGTTGCGCGAGAACACGCCGCCGGTGGCGCAGACCTTGATGACCTGGGCGCCGTACTTGCGCAATTCGCGGATCGACTTGCGCACCTCGTCCGGACCGTCGGCGTTGTACGGGTTCTTCTCTTCCATCGAAGGCGGGAAATAGGTGCTGTCGCAGTGGCTGCCGGTCGGGCCGAAGGACCAGGCGGCGGGCACGATGCGCGGGCCGCGCACCTTGCCGGCGGCGATGGCCTGGCTCAGGCCGACGTCGTTCCAGTCGGACGCGCCGAGGTTGCGCACCGTGGTAAAGCCGGCGTCCAGCGTCCTGCCCGCGTGGACGACGGCCAGCGCCGACCAGAAGCGGTCGTTGTATTCCAGGTAGCTGTAGCCGCCGTAGGTGGGATCGGAATCGAGGTGCACGTGCATGTCGATCAGGCCGGGCACCAGGGTCATGCCGGGCAGGTCGATGCGCGTGCCCGTGTCGCCCGCCGTGGGTGCGCTGGCGGATGCGCTTGCGGGGGCGCCGGCATGCGACTTGACGCTGACGATGCGGCCGTCGCGCACCAGGATCTCGGGCTGCTGGATCATGCGCCCTGCGCGCACGTCCAGCAGGCGCTCGGCGGTGATGACGACGTCGGCGGCGTGCGCGCCGGACCAGCCGAGTGCGGCGATGCAGAAGGACGCGATGCGCAGTGTCAGGCGATGGGTAGAAGCCAAGGAGTTCCTCACGTTTACATATGGACAAGTAGCAACTTTATACCGCCAAGCGCGGTACCCGTCCAGTTGCATGCAAACACGAGGAAAGTGATTAGTAGACCTGAAAAAGAAAAACGCCACATTCCTGCGGCGTCCCTGCTTATTGTAGCTGTGCGGGCTGCCCCACCGGGCTGTTGACCGACCTGGTCGCCGGCGGCATCTGCACCTGGTTCGGCGGTGGCGGCTGCTGCGGCTGCTGGGGCGGGACCTCCTGGTTGGCCACGCCCGGGTCCATCGCCGGCTCCGGCACCACTTGCGCGTTTTCCGGCGTGGTCGGCGTGCCCTGCGGCCCGCCGCCCGGGGGCGGCACCGACTGCATATGGGGCGGCACGCCCACGACGCCCGGCGCGGTCTGCGGCTCGACGCCCGGCGGCGGCTCCGCCGCCATCGGTTGCGGGCCCGGCGGCGGCGGCATCGCGCCGCCCTGCGACGATCCGGTGTCGGGCGCCAGGTCGACGCGTTTCATGATGCCGCCTTCCGACAGCATCACGTAGCGCGGGTGCACTTCGGCCACCGTCACACCGGGCACGATCTCGCGGCCGATGCGCACGGCTTTCGGCGGCGCGCCGTCGGCCACCAGGATCACGGCGCTGTCGCGGCCGGCCGAGACGACGCCGGTCAGTTGGTAATTCGAGATCGTCATCGCCGTCGGCTGGCCGCCGAACAGGGTCGCGGCCGCGTCCGGGCTCGGCTCGGCCTGGGCAATGACCGGGGCCGGCGCCAGCGGGCGCTGTTCCGGCTTGTACAGCTGCAGGAACCAGTACGCGCAGGATGCCGCCAGCAGCACCAGTGCGAGTACGGTGAAAAGAAGAGGCAGACGCTTGTTCATCGGGTTCCTTGCTTATTTGCTTATTCTTATAGGTCAGCGCACCAGCTGGTTGATTTCGATAATCGGCATCAGGACCGCCAGCACGATCAGGAGCACCACCAGGCCCATGGCCAGGATCAGCACCGGCTCGAGCAGGCCGGCAATGGTCAGCGTGCGGCGCTCCAGGTCGGCCTGCTGCGAGTTGGCCGCGCGCTCGAGCATGGCGGGGAGCTCGCCGGTGATCTCGCCGGCGCGGATCATGTGCACCAGCATCGGCGGGAAGTGTTTCTGCGCCGACAGCGCCCGCGCCAGGCTCACGCCTTCGCGCACGCTGGCCGTCGCCTGTTCGACCAGTTCGCGCATCGCCACGTTCGACAGCGTGTCGCGGCTGGTCTCGAGGGCGCGCAGGATCGGCACGCCCGAGCCGGTGGTGATCGCCAGCGTGCTGGCGAAGCGCGCCGTGTTCAGGCTGCGCTCGAATTTTCCGTAGACCGGCGCATTGAGCAGCCAGGTATGCCAGCGCCGTTTCAGGTCCGGGTTGCGCAGCGCGCGCCGCCACAGCCAGAACGCGCCGATCAGGACAATCCCGACGTAGATGCCGTAGGCGCGCACGAAGTCGGAGATGGCCAGCATCATCACGGTGAGGAAAGGCAGCTTCTGCTTGGTATTGGCGAACACCGAGACGATCTGCGGCACCACGTAGGTGAGCAGGAAGATGACGATGGCGAAGGCCACCACGGTGACGATCGCCGGATAGGTAAACGCCAGGCGCACCTTCTGCACCAGCGCGTTGCGGCGCTCGATGTAGTCGGCCAGGCGCGACAGCACGCGCGAGAGCTGGCCGATCTGCTCGCCGGAGGACACCAGCGCGCGGTAGATCTCGGCGAAGTCGCGCGGGTGGCGCGACAGCGCGCTGGAAAACGCCGAGCCGCCGATGACCTCGGAGCGGATCGACGCGATCAGGTCGCGCACGTAGGGCCGCTCGGCCTGTTCCAGCAGGGCCGTGAACGCCTGTTCCAGCGGCAGGCCGGCTTCCAGCAGGCTGGCCAGCTGGCGCGTGAACAACGCCAGCTCGACCTGCGACAGGCGCTCGCCCAGCCCGCGCGAGCGCGCCACGCCGGCTTCGTCGACCTGGGCCGCGATCTGCTCGACGTTCAGGGGCGTCAGGCCTTGCGTGCGCAGGTCGGCCCTGGCCGAGCGCGGGCTGTCGGCGTTGACCACGCCCTTGCGGGTGGCGCCGCCTGCATCGACGGCCTCGTAGCGAAATGCCGGCATGGGTTGTTCCTCAGTCCTTGGTCACGCGCACCAGCTCGGCGCGCGTGGTGGTGCCGTCCGCCAGCCAGCGTTCACCGTCTTCGCGCATCATCTTCATGCCCGACTTCTGGGCCGCGACACGGATCTCGGCTTCCGACGCCTGGTTGTGGATCTGGGCGCGGATTTCCTCGGTGGTCTCGAGCAGTTCGTAGACGCCGACGCGGCCGTGGTAGCCGGTATGGCCGCAGCGGTCGCAGCCCACCGCATGCCAGCCGGTTCCGTCGCTGATCTTGCAGTGCGTGCACAGCTTGCGCACCAAGCGTTGCGCCATCACGCCCAGCAAGGATGACGATAACAGGAACGGCTCGATGCCCATGTCCAGCAGGCGGGTCACGGCCGAGGCCGCGTCATTGGTGTGCAGGGTCGCCAGCACCAGGTGGCCGGTGAGCGAAGCCTGGACCGCGATCTGCGCGGTTTCCAAATCCCGGATCTCGCCGATCATGATCACGTCCGGGTCCTGGCGCAGGATCGCGCGCAGGGCCTTGGCGAAGCTCATGTCGATACGGGCATTGACCTGGGTCTGGCCGACGCCGTTGAGGTCGTATTCGATCGGGTCTTCCACCGTCATGATGTTGGTGGTGGACGCGTTCAGGCGCGACAGCGCGGCGTACAGCGTGGTCGTTTTACCCGAACCGGTCGGGCCGGTGACGAGCACGATGCCGTGCGGCTGGTTGATCAGGCGGTCGAACTGCGGCAGCATGTCCGGGCTCATGCCCAGGTGGCTCAGGTCGAGGCGGCCGGCTTCCTTGTCGAGCAGACGCAGCACGGCGCGCTCGCCGTGGCCGGTCGGCAGGGTCGAGACGCGCACGTCGACCGGCTTGCCGCCGATGCGCAGCGTGATGCGGCCGTCCTGCGGCAGGCGCTTCTCGGCGATGTCGAGCTGCGACATGATCTTGATACGCGAGATCAGCGAGGCGTGGATCGCCTTTTTCGGGCGCACGATGTCGCGCAGCGCGCCGTCGACGCGAAAGCGCACGACCGAGGTCTGCTCGAACGGCTCGATGTGGATGTCGGAGGCGCCTTCGCGCAGCGACTGGGTCAGCAGCGCATTGATCATGCGGATGACGGGCGCGTCGTCGGACGACTCCAGCAGGTCTTCGATGGCCGGCACGTCCTGCAGCAGCCTGGTGAGGTCGAGGTCGGCATCGAACTCGTCCACCACCTGCGAGGCGTCGCCGCCGGCGCCGGCATAGGCCTTGGCGATGGCGTCGTCGAGCTCGCCGCGTTCGAGGCGGCGCAGGGTGATGCGGCCGAAGCGGCGCGAGACCTCCGCGATGGCGGCGGGCGCGGTGGCGCCGGACACCAGCACCTCGACGGCCTGGCCCGGTTCGTCCCCGCCGCGCGCCAGCACGCCGTGGTCACGGGCGAAGGCGAAAGGCAACAGATTGTTCATGTTTACATCACTTCTGGTTCGATGGCGTCACCGGCCGGAATTGGGAGGCGGGCTGCGCTTGCTGGCCCTGCTGCGGCAGCGCCTGGCCGCTGGCCGCGCCCGGCGCGCCGCCTGCAGCCGGAGGCGTCTGCGCCGGCATGGTCGCCATGGCGCCGCCGGTGGGCGGCTGGCCGTTCGTCAGCGGCGGCAGCAGCGGCGCGCCGAGGTTGCGCATCAGCACCGAGTCTTCCTGCGTCTGGCCGGCGGCGCCGACGGCGCGCATGTATTCGTAACGGTCCATGGCCAGCGAATTCGACGCTTCCTTGCTGCGCACGACAACCGGGCGCAGGAACACCATCAGGTTGGTCTTGGTCCTGGTACGGCTGCGGTACTTGAACAGGTTGCCCAGCACCGGGATGTCGCCCAGGCCGCGTACTTTCTCTTCGCCATCGCCCTCGGTGTCTTCGATGAGGCCGCCGAGCACGATGATCTGGCCGTCGTCGGCCAGCACGTTGCTTTCGATCGCCCGCACGTTGGTCGTCACGCCCGACGACAGGGTACGGGTGGAGGTGTCGACGCTCGAGTTCTCGTGGTAGATCGCCATCTTGATGGTACCCCCTTCCGAGATCTGCGGGCGCACCTTGAGCAGCAGGCCCACGTCCTTGCGGTCGATCGTCTGGAACGGGTTCGAGCTGCCGCTGGTACCGGTGGTGAAGGAACCGGTGATGATCGGCACGTTCTGGCCGACCTTGATCGTCGCCAGTTCGTTGTCCAGCGTGATCATGTTCGGCGTGGACAAGATGTTGGCGTTGCCGTCGTTTTCAAGGAAGCGCGCGATTGCGCCCAAGCCGAGTTCGCCACCAACCTGGCGGAACAGGCCGATCGACAGGCCGCCCGGCAGGCTCGGAATCGAATCGCCACCCAGGCCGGTGCGGGCGGCGGCGGCCAGGTTGACGATGTTGCTGCCGCCGTTGCTGGCAAAGGATTGCAGGCCGCCGACGCGGTACCTGCTGTCCGAGTCGCCGCTGGCGCCGATCCACTGTACGCCGAACTCCGACGCTTTATTGGAGGTCACTTCCACCACCAGCGCCTCGATGTAGACCTGGGCGCGGCGCACGTCGAGCTGGTCGATGACGTTGCGCAGGTTGCGGTACACCGCGTCCGGCGCGGTGATGATCAGGCTGTTGGTCGAGGCGTCGGCCTGGATGAAGCCGGAACCCTGGCCGCCGCCGGCGCCGCCCGCGGTGAGCTGGCTCTGCTGGCCGAAGGTGTTGCCGGTGCCGGCCATGCCGACGCTGCTCTGCTGGCCCTGCTGGCCGCCGAGCCCGCCCTGGCCGCCGCCGCCGGTGGTGCTGCCGGCCTGGATCGAGCCGCCCGACGTGCCCTGCTGCTGCACCGGCACCGCCGAGGCATCCTGCGACACCACCGCGCGCAGGGTCTGGGCCACGCGGCTGGCGTCGGCGTTCTTCAGGTACACGACATGGATATTGCCCTGCGTGGAAGTCTGCTGGTCGAGGCGCGCGATCAGCGACTTGGCCAGGTTGGCGCGCGCCTGCGAGGGCGCGCGGATCACGACCGAATTGGTGCGCGGGTCGGCCAGCACGGTGACGCGCCCCGAGTCGCCGCCGGCGCTCGGCTCCATCAGGCGGGTGACGAGCGTCGCCACGTCGGAAGCAATGGCGTTGCGGATCGGGATCACGTCGAGGTCGGCCGCCACCGGCGTGTCGAGCGCGGCGATGATTCTGGCCAGGCGGCGCAGGTTGTCGGCGTAGTCGGTGATGACCAGGGTGTTGTTGCCCGGGTTCGCCATGATGGAATTGTTCGGCGAAATCAGGGGACGCAGCACGGCGGTGAGATTCGCCGCCGACTCGTAGGACAGATAAAACACCTGGGTAGCGATCTGGTCGCCGGTGGCCTTGCTGGCGCGCACGCCGCCGACCTGGGTCGGCGACGACTGCGCCTTGGCTTCGGCTTCCGGCACCACCTTGGCGTAGCCGTCGCCGCTGGTCACCACGGCGTAGCCCTGCAGGCGCAGGGTCGAGGTGAGCAGACCGAAGGCCTGGGTCTTGGTCAGCGATTTTTCCGACACCAGCGTGATGGTGCCTTTGACGCGCGGGTCGATGATGAAGGTCATGCCGGTGTAGTGGCCGATCGCCTTGATCACCGATTCGATGTCGGCGTTGACGAAGCTCAGCGCCGCGGCGTTCGCACTGTCCTGGGCCCAGGCCGGGGCCGGCGGCACGGCGAACGTTGCCGCGCAGCACAGCATGGCGCCGGCTGCGATGCGGCGCAGCGACGGGATGGCACCTCGGAAAACCTGCTGCGCGTTGCAGTGCCAGCCTGCGATGCTCACTGTACTACTCGTACAGTTGCGCTTCTCGGCCGGCACTGCTGCCGCTCGCAACGGTTTTTCGAGGTGCCCTTCGGCGGTGGTACGGGTCAATGTTTTCATTATTTGAACTCGAGTGCGATTATGTTCTTGCCGTTCACCATGCGGCGCTGGCCGATCAGGTTGAGCATGTTACCCAGCGTGTCTTCGTATCCTTCGGCGGCCGACGCCTGGCCGGAAAAGCGCAGCCGGCCGTTTTGCAGCATACCCGAGCCCGACAGTAAAAGCGCACCGCGCACGGTACGCAGGTTCAGGTCGGCCTGGTTGCCGCGCCAATCGAATGCCATTTCATAACTGCCCAGCGGTTTGATGGGCGACATGCGCGAGCCCATGTCGGTCATCAACAGTACCGTGCGGCCCTGCACCGCCACCGTGTTCGGCTGGCGCAGCAGGTCGAGCGTGTTCCACACCAGCCGGATGGTGCCGGACGGCGCCAGCGTGTTGAGCGGCGCACCCAGGCCGGCCAGGCCTTCGGCCGGCAGCAACAGTTCGCCGCTGCTCACCTGCCATTGCGACCAGCTGCCTTCGATGCGTACCGGGCGCAACAGCGCTTCGGGATTTTCCAGCGTCATGCTGACCGAGCCGAACAGCACCAGCGGCGACAGGCGCCACGCGAAGCGTCCCGGCAGCAGCGGCGTCACCGCCCCGCCCTCGCCCGGCGCACCGCCCACAAAGGCTGAGCCGTTCCAGAGCGTACCTTGCGCATCCCCCAGAGTCAAACGGCCGCCGGTCTGCTGTTCGACCATCGGTCCGAGCCAGGAAGCGGGCAGGAAGGCGAGCACGGTGACGAGCACGGCCAGGACGGTCGGCACCAGCCACAGGAGCACCCGCCTCATTGGGCCTGGCCAATCGTCTGGTGCAGCGTCAGCGTGGCATCGACCTGTCCCACCGCGGCCTGCGCGGTGAAGGCGGCGTCCTGCACCTGGATCCGGTTCTCGCGGCGCTGCATATCGAGCCAGGACACCAGGTTGGCGAAGGACACGCCGTTGAACTGGACCTTGGCATATTCGCCGGTCATGGTCAGCGAGCCCGGCGTGAGGCCGCGCTGGGCCATGCTGGCGGTGAGGCCTTCGCGCGTCATGGGCGCAGGCGTCGGGGCCGGGTTGGCGGCCAGGGTCTGGGCCTCGGCGGCCAGCGTCTGCAGCTGGGCGGCCTGCTGGCGCAGCTCCGGCAGCGAGCGGCGCAGCTGCTCGCGTCCCTCGAGCGCCGGCGCCAGCAGCAGCGCGTACACCAGCGAGACCAGGACGACGATGCCGCCGATCGTCAGGAACTTGCGTTCCTGGTCGGTGCGCGCCAGCCAATAGGCGAGCGCGCGTTCACGGAGTGCGCCGAACTGCGCGCCGAATTGTGCTGCTGCTTTCATCGCGGGGCTCCAGTGGCGAGTCCTGTACTGCGGATGACCCAGGTGGCGGGCGCCGTTTCTTCCATGCTCAGGTTGCGCGCGCTCAAGGCGGTGCGCAGCTGGCTCGTGGAAGCGGGATCAACCGTATCGGGTTTGACGCGCACCGTGAGGACGCGTTCCCGGAACTCCATTGATGCAATGCCGGGTGGACGTCCGAGGCCGCGCATCGCTTCGCCGAGCACGCCGGCCATCCAGCCGAACTCGTCCGGACTGATTTGCCCGCCGGCAGCCTTGGCGCGGGCGAGGTTCTGGCGCATCTGCGCCACCGGATCGATCACCGGCTGGTTCGGGTAGGCGCTGCGGAAGGTCTGCGCCATGCCCTGGCGCACCGCGTCGGCTTCGCGCTTGAGGCGCAGCCATTCGATGTTGACGCCGATGATGTTCACCACGATCGCGGCGATGGCAAGGCGGATCGGCCAGCGCCAGCGGCTCCAGTCGCGCTGGGCGACGCCGGCCGTGCCCAGGCCCGGCACGAGGTCGAGCGTGCTGCTTTTCGCACCAAGAATCCAGTGTGCCCAGTCATCGCTTTCCAGGGTGATGCCGGGGCCGGCTTCGGCCAGCAGCGCCCCATACTCGCCCAGCTGTTCGCGCGGCACGTACAGCACCAGCGGCGCGTCGCCGGAGAGCGCGCGCGCCGTCTGCAGCGCCACCGAGGGGTTGCCGTCGAGCGCCAGGCCGATGCCTTCGTACTGGCTCTGGCGCAGCAGCAGCTCGCCGCCGCCGATGGCGGCGCTGACGCTGCCCGGCTGCAGGGGCAGGCACAGCTGCAACGGCATGGCGGCGACGGCGCGCGCCCCCATGCCGAGCAGGGTCTTGACCAGGGGCTCGAGCCAGTCGCGCTGGACCACGGCAACCGGACGGCGGCCATCGGGCAGCGCGGGGCCGGCCACCAGCACGCAGTCGAGCGGGTCGCCCAGGATATGTTCTTCGACCAGGGCCGGCAGCGCCGCGCGCAGGCGCGCGCCGGTCAGCGGCGGTGCCTGCACGGCCAGCAGCGTGACGTCGGCGCCGGCCAGCAGCAGCACCACGCGGCGGCTGGCGGCGACCGCGTCGCCCAGGTTGCGCAGCGGGCCTTCGCCCTGCTGCTCGATGGCCCCACCCTCGGCGACCACCGCAAAGCGGCACAGGGCATGCTCACCCTCGGCCCTGGCCGGGTGCCGGATATAAAGAGTAGTCAAACTGTCTCGCTTTCTTCTAGTTCTGGCGGGTCCAGATTACTTTCGTGCCACCCCCGGGAACGACGCCGCTTGCCCGTTGGATCAAGGATTCTGCATTCAATGCCGCGCGGTCGAGCCGGATCCGGCTCTGCACCACAAACCAGTTACTTTTTACGTCCACCGCCTGGTTGCTGACCTGGTCACCGTTCGTGACCTGGCTCTGAAAATACGTCAGCTCGCGCCAGGGCGCGGTCCTGCGCCGCGCCACCAGGTTGGTCGCCTCGGACATCGACATCTGCGGCACCAGCGCCGCCAGCAGTTCGGCCGGCGCGGTGTTGACGTTGATCGTCGTCGGCGCGTCCGTCACCGGCAGCACGATCAGGAACGGCCGCAGCCGCGCCATGATCTCCGGCGTGACGCCCTGCACCGCCAGCAGATCGTCCACCCGCAGCACCGGGACCGGCACCCCGGTCGTGGGCGGCAGCGGCGGAATGCCGACATTCGGCTGCCCTCCCCCCCCTGCCGGCGGTGGATTGTTCGGGTCCGGCGGCTGCACCTGCTGCCCCTGGGCGACGAACTGGGCAATGCGCAGCGCCAGGCGTCCGTCCATGCGCAGGTGGTTCAGCAGGCGCCCGAAGATCTCGAGCTGCAAGGGATCGATTTCCCGGTTGCGCGCCAGGTTGCCGAGATTGTAGCGCGACGTTGCGTCAACAATATTACCGGACAGTGAAGCGTCGAAGGTTTCTCCTTCGACCCGCTCGCGCTCGATGTACTGGTCGAGCCGGGTCTCGGCCAGCGGCGTGGCCCAGACCTGGTCGAGCGAGGTGTACTGCGAGGTGTAGGCGTCCTGGCGCAGCACCAGGCTGGCCCAGTCGAGGGCGCCGCGCAGGATCCACTTGGTCTGCAGGTGCAGGCGCTGGTTTTCCATGGTGCGCACCTGCACCTGCTGCTGCCAGAACAGGCTGGCGACGATCGTGATGGCAAGCGTGGTCAGCAGCAGGGCCGTGACGACCGCGACGCCGCGCTGGCGGCGCAGGCGCATCGGGCGCAGCCGGTGTAGCGGGCGCGCCATCAGGTTCCCCCCAGCAGGAAGGACTTGACCATCGGCGCGGCCAGGCCCTGCGCCGTCAGGCCGACCTGGATGCCGCTGGGATCCTCGGGCTGGGCGCCTTCGACGGGCGGCACCCGCTCGTTCTGCCAAGCATTGTTCTGCCAGGCCTGGATCTGCATCGCGGCCACCCCGGTCTGCAGCACCACCGGGGGCGCCGACTGCGAGGGGGCATCGCTGCCCATTGCCTGCCACAGCGCCTCGAGCTGCACCAGGTCGCGCGTGCCGATCGATTCGCGCCGCACCAGGGTGCCGCCTGCGACGCGGTAGGACACCACGGCCAGTTGCGAGGGCTCGTTTTCGTTGTAGACCTTGCGCACCAGGGTGAGGCGGTCGTCGTCCCACAGCAGGTTGGCGCGCCGGCCGATGATCTCGCGTCCGGCCAGGTGCTCGCAGTCGCTCTGCATCTGGGCAAAGGCGAGCTGCATGCCGCGCGTGACCGCCATCTGCTCGGTCAGCGCAATGCGGGCGCGCACGATGCCGTCCAGCCCGCGCCAGCCGAGCACGGCCAGGATGGCGAGGATGCTGATCGCCACCAGCAGTTCGACCAGGGTGAAGCCGGCGCGCCGCCTGGTGGCCGCATGCGTGGCCGGCTGCGCGATCGGGTGCGTGCTTGCGTTCATATCCGGGATGGCCTCAACACGAGCTGGACCAGTTTGACGATGCGCTGCTCCGGGCGTTCGGCCTCATACACCGATACTTCGATGCGGCGCAATTGCGGATTCGGGCTGGTCAGCACCTCTTCCTCGCAAATCAGGTTGAGGTCGCCTTGGGCGCAGGGAAAATTACGCTTGCCCACTTCCGGGAATTCGCGGCCGAGGCGGATCTGCACCAGCCGGTTCTCGGCCGACCAGGTCGCCATCATCGACGCGCGCAGGCCGGCGCTGTTGGAGGTCAGGCTGCCCACCGCGCGCAGGCCGGCGCCGAGGGCGGTGCCGACGATGACGAGCGCAACCAGCACTTCGAGCAGGGTAAACCCCGATGGCCGGGACAAGCCCGATGCTCCCGGATGGCAGCGGCGTCTGCTCATGCGGCGCTCATTCGACCGTGAAATGGCCGACGCCGTCGGCGCGGATCGCGACCGCATTGCCGCCGGTGGCGAGCGTCAGCACGAAGGGTTTGTCGACCGGCTCGCGCCCGAAGACCACGCGCAGCGCGTTCTGGTTGACGCCGCTGTTGGGCTCGAGCACGAGTTGCAGGGGAGCATTACGGAAAGTGCGCTCACGCAGCAGGTCGTCGCGCGTGACCGGTTCCCAGCCGGTATCGTTGCGCACCACGAAGCGGTAGCGTTCCGGACTGGCCTCGAAGGCGACCTGGCGGTTGCGCACGATGGCTTCGTCGCGCGCCAGCTGCAGCAGCAGGGCCAGGCGCTGGGCCTCCTGCTGCAGGTCCTGGCGCGGCGAGGGAATGGCGTTGAGCGAAGCGAGTCCCAGCGTGATGCCGATGATGACCATCACGACCAGCAGCTCCACCAGCGTGAAGCCGCTCGGCTTGCGCAGGGCGCCGCGGGCCCGCATGGGAAGACCTTACTCCCAGGACCCGACGTCGGCATCCTCGCCGGTGCCGCCGGGCTGGCCGTCGGCGCCCAGCGAGAACACGTCCACTTCGCCGTGGATGCCCGGCGACAGGTACTGGTACGGGTTGCCCCACGGGTCCTTCGGCAGCTTCTCGATGTAGCCGCCGGCCTTCCAGCCATTGGCCGCAGGGCCCGAGGTCGGCTTGGTGATGAGGGCCTGCAGGCCCTGCTCGGTGCTCGGATAGCGCTGGTTGTCCAGTTTATACAGCTTGAGTGCCTGCATCATGGTGGCGATGTCGACCTTGGCGGCGGTCACGCGCGACTCGCCGGTGCGGCCCAGCAGTTTCGGCACGACCAGGGCGCCGAGGATGCCGATGATGACCACCACGACCATGATCTCGACCAGGGTGAAACCGCGTGCGCGGCGCTGCTTACGTTGTGAATCAATGTGCATAGATAATCTTTGTAAGGAGGTCGGTGGAGACAATACAGTATAAGGCCACATCCGGCCACGGGCTACCACGTGCACGGGAGAAATTGTGCAGCGAGCCCGCTTTCCCACCCCTTTTAATCTTCGCTTAAAAAGGTTTTATTCGTGTGACATGGCGCATGTGGCAACGCGCGCGGCGCAAACCGGGCAGGACGGGTTGCGGCCCACGCCGATGCCGGTCCATTCCATGGTACGGCCGTCGAGCAGCAGCAGGCGCCCGGTGAGCGGCTGGCCGATGCCGGCTACCAGTTTCATGGCTTCAGCCGCCTGCATGGCGCCGACGACGCCGACCAGCGGGGCGAACACGCCCATGGTGCTGCAGGCCACGTCCTCGAAATGGCTGTCTTCGGGGAACAGGCAGGCATAGCACGGCGCCGCCGCGTCCCTGGTGTCGAACACCGAGAGCTGGCCGTCGAAGCGGATCACGGCGCCGGAAACCAGCGGTTTGCCTTCCGCCACGCAGGCGCGGTTGACGGCGTGGCGGGTGGCGAAGTTGTCGCTGCAATCCAATACGACCGTGGCATCGCGCACCAGTTCCCGCAAGCGCTCTCCGGCGGCGCGCTCGACCAGGGCACGGACCTCGACCTCGGGGTTGATGGCGAGCAGGGTCTCGCGGCCGGACGCGGCCTTGGGCTGGCCGACACGGGCGGTGGTGTGCATCACCTGGCGCTGCAGGTTGGTCAAATCGACCTCATCGTCGTCGACCAGGGTGATGCGGCCGATGCCGCCGGACGCCAGGTACAGCGCCGCGGGCGAGCCGAGGCCGCCGGCGCCGATCACCAGGGCGTGCGCGTCGAGCAGGCGCTGCTGGCCTTCGATGCCGACCTCGTCGAGCAGGATGTGGCGGGAGTAGCGCAGGAGTTGGGTGTCGTCCATCGGGATCAGGTATGCGGCGAACGTCGAATTGGGTCCCCGCCTGCGCGGGGACGACGTCTTTTTTGCAGGCAGCCAAGGGGGGAGGGCATCACAGCGCACTCTCGGACAACGTCGTTCCCGCGCAGGCGCGAACGCAATCTCCTCGAGCAGCGTCAGCGCGTGCTTACTTCTTCGCCGGCGCCTTGATCTCCGGCGGCTTGGTCTCCGTCCCCGGCAGTGTTTTCGGCGCCGCCGGCTTCGCTGCTTCCGGCTCGGACTTGGCCAGCTGTACCGGCTGCCCCTTGAAATGGTTGAGCGCCTGCGCCAGCTGGAAGTCGTCCTTGCTGCCGTAGTCGAGCGGCTTGCGGTCCTTCAGCTGGGCGATGGCGCGCTGCTGCGCTTCCAGCGCCTCTTTCTGGTCCCGCACGGCCTTGCTTTGCTCGCCTTCGCTTGCCAGGTGGCGTTGCAGGTCCGCCTCGCGCACGCGCAGCACGGCCAGGGCGTCGCCCTCGGCGGTCTCGTCCACGCGCATGTCGGGCACGATGCCGGTGGCCTGGATCGGCCGGCCCTTCGGGGTGTAGTAGCGCGCCGTGGTCAGCTTCACCGCGGTGTCGGGCGAGAGCTGGCGCAGGGTCTGCACCGAGCCCTTGCCGAAGGTCTGGCTGCCCATGACGATGGCGCGCTTGTAGTCCTGCAGGGCGCCGGCGACGATCTCGGAAGCCGAGGCCGAGCCGCCATTGACCAGCACCACCATCGGCACCGTCTTGAGCGCTGCCGGCAGGCCGGCCAGCGGGTCCGGGCCGCGCTGGGCATAGAACTCGCGGCGGCCATAAAACTGCTGGTTCGATTCCGGCAATTGCCCCTTGGTCGAGACGATCACCTGTTCCGGGTTCGGCAGGAAGGCCGCCGACACCCCGATCGCGCCGGGCAGCAGGCCGCCCGGGTCGTTGCGCAGGTCGAGCACCAGGCCCTTGATGTTCGGGTCTTCCGCGTACAGCGCCTTGGCCTTCTTGGCCAGCTCTTCGACCGTGTTTTCCTGGAACTGGCTCACGCGCAGCCAGGCGTAGCCCGGCTCGACCATTTTCGCCTTGACGCTCTGCACCACGATTTCCTCGCGCAGCACCGGCACCACCCACGGCCGGTCTTCGCCGCGGCGCGCGATGGTCAATGTCACCTTGCTGCCGGCTTTGCCGCGCATGCGCTTGATCGCTTCGTCGAGCGACATGTTGCGCACCGGGACGTTGTCGATGCGGGTGATCAGGTCACCCGACTTGATGCCGGCCTTGTGCGCCGGAGAATCCTCGATCGGGGCGACGATCTTGACGTAACCGTCTTCGCTCGCCACTTCGATACCGACGCCGACGAACTTGCCCTGCACCGCTTCCTTCATTTCGCGGAAGGCCTTCTGGTCGAGGTAAGTGGAATGCGGGTCGAGCGAGGAGACCATGCCGCCGATGGCTTCGGACAGCAGTTTCTTGTCCTCGACCGGCTCGACGTAGTCGGTCTTGATGAGGCCATACACGTCGGCCAGCTGGCGCAGCTCGTCGAGCGGCAAGGGCGAATCGACGCCCTTCTGTGCATGGGCCGACAGCTGGAAGGTGGCGGCCACGCCGGCCACCATGCCCAGCCCGATCAGCCCGAGATTCTTCGCTTTGCCCATCGTCTTGTTCATCCTTCCCTAGAATTTGACCCAGCTTGCCGGGTCGAAGGCCTTGCCGCGATGCCTGAGCTCAAAGTATAGCCCCGATTCCTCGTTGCCACCGGTGTTGCCCGCGCTCGCAATCGGATCGCCGGCACGCACCATGTCGCCCGGCCGTTTCAATAGCGCCGAGTTGTTTCCATAGATCGACAGGTACTCGCCGCCGTGGTCGATGATGATCAGGTTGCCGAAGCCGCGCATCCAGTCCGCGTGCACGACGCGGCCGGCGCCGACGGCGCGGATCTCGGTGCCCTCGGCCGCCCTGATGAACATGCCCTTCCAGGTCGGCCCCTCGCCGCGGCGGGCGCCGAAACGGGCCGCGATGGTACCGCTCACCGGCGCGCTCAGGCGCCCGCGCAGGCTGGCAAACGCGCCTGACGGCGCGGCCGGCGCCAGCGTCACTTCGGGCGGCGGCGGCGCCGTCGGTTTCTCGGCCGGCCTGGGCTGCTCGACGATCCGTGGCGGTTCCGGTTCCGGCTCCGGCTTCACGCCGGGCTTGGCGTTCTGGCGCGCGATGCGCTCGCGCTCGGCCTTCTCGGCGGCGGCCTTGGCGCGCGCCAGGGCGCGTGCCCTTTCTTCGGCTTCCGCCTTGGCTTTCGCCGCGGCCAGGGCAGCCTGGCGGCGCTGCTCGGCTTCGGCCTGCTCGCGGATCAGGCGCGTCAGGCGGTCCACCAGGCCGCCCAGGCGCTGCTCGTCGCGCTGCAGGCGGTCGACCTGCTTGCGCTGGTCGACCAGCCGGGTCGACAGGTTCTGCAGCAGGGCCGCGCGCTTGGCCTTTTCCTGTTCCAGCAGATCCTTCTGCTGGCGCTGCTCGGCGGCGATTTCCTGCAATTCCAGCTGGGCGTTCTCGACCTTGTCGCGATTGGCCTCGACCTGCGCCAGGTTCGCGCGCAGCGAGGCCAGCAAACGGGCCTGCGCCTGCGAGACGTAGGCCATCATTTGCAGGTCGCGGTTGATGCGGTTCGGATTGTCGCCGGAGAGCAGCAGCTTGATCCGGTCTTCGTTGCCAGCCACGTAGTGCTCGCGCAGCAGTTCCGACAATTGTTTCTTTTGATTAACAATTGTTTGTCCCAGGCGCTCGCCTTCGGTCGACAGCTCGTGCAGGCGGGTGCTGGTGGCATCCTGCTCCTCGGCCAGGTCGCGCAAGGCGCGGTTGGCGTCGGAGATGGCGGCTTCGGACGCCGCCAGCTCGTCGGCGGCGTCTTCCTTCTCGCTCTCGGTACGGGCGATGTCGCGCTTGATGGCTTCCAATCGTTGCTGGATACCGGCGCGCTGCTTCTCCGCGGTCGCCTTCTGGCGGCTGCGTTCGGTCTGGCGTTGGGCAAAAGCGGAATCGGACAGCGCGAAGGCCAGCAGCGCACAGATGAGCGCGCTGCCGGCCGACTTCGTGAATGGCAAACGCAAGACTTACTTCGCCTTCCCTTGGTTGGCGACGGCGGCCATGGCGGCGGCGATCGCTTCCTGGTCGCCCAGGTAATAATGCTTGATCGGCTTCAGGTCGGCGTCCAGCTCATACACCAACGGCTGTCCGTTCGGGATGTTCAGGCCGACGATGTCGGTGTCGCTGATGTTGTCGAGCATCTTGATGATGGCGCGCAGGCTGTTGCCGTGGGCCGAGATCAGGATGTTCTTGCCCGCGCGAATTTGCGGAGCGATTTCCTCGTCCCAGGCCGGCATCACGCGCGCGACGGTGTCCTTCAGGCACTCGGTCAGCGGGATCTGCGTCTTGTCGAGGCCGGCATAGCGCGGGTCGTTGAACGAGGTGCGCTCGTCGCCGTCTTCGAGCGCCGGCGGCGGGGTGTCGTAGCTGCGGCGCCAGACCAGGACCTGCTCGTCGCCGAACTTTGCCGCCGTCTCGGCCTTGTCCAGGCCCTGCAGGGCGCCGTAGTGGCGCTCGTTCAGGCGCCAGTCGTTCTTGATCGGCAGGTACATCATGTCCATCTCGTCCAGCGCCAGCCACAGGGTGCGGATCGCCCGCTTGAGCACCGACGTGTAAGCCACGTCAAACGTGAAACCGGCTTCCTTCAGCACGCGGCCGGCGGTCCTGGCCTCGTTGATGCCCTTCTCCGTCAGGTCGACGTCGGTCCAGCCGGTAAAGCGGTTTTCCAGGTTCCAGGTGGATTCGCCGTGGCGCATGAATACGATTTTGTACATAAGCTCTTCTCAAGAATAAAGGTGCGATTGAAATCCGGTCCGGCATCTATTTTATAATGCGCCGATTCAGTTCAACCATTGGAAGCCTTGTGAATTTCATTCTCGATAATATCTTCGTCGTGGCGATCGCTGTGATTTCGGGCGGCGCCCTGCTCTGGCCGGCCCTGGCGCCGCGCGGTAAACGCGCCACCGCGCTGCAGGCCACGCAGATGATCAACCGCGGCAAAACCCTCGTGCTCGACGTGCGAAGCAGCGACGAGTTTGCGGCCGGCCACGTGCGCGACGCGAAAAACATCCCGCTGGCAGACTTGGGCAAGCGACTCGGCGAGCTGGAAAAGTCGAAGAACCGCACCGTGATCGTGGTGTGCCAGAACGGCGCACGCGCGGACAAGGCCGTGCGCCAGCTCCAGGCTGCCGGTTTCGAAGACGCCCACGCGCTCGAGGGCGGCCTGGCGGCCTGGCTTGCCGCCGGCCTGCCGGTAACCAAGTAACCTCTTCAGGAAGGAAGCACCATGACCGCACACGTCGTTCTGTACCACACCGCCGCCTGCCCGTACTGCGTCCGCGCCGAGCGCCTGCTCGAAGCCAAGGGCGTGACCGACATCGAACGCATCCGCGTCGACCTCGATCCGGAGCAGCGCCAGATCATGATGCAGCGCACCGGCCGCCGCACCGTGCCGCAGATCTACGTGGGCGACACCCACGTCGGCGGCTTCGACGACCTGTACGCGCTCGACCAGGCCGGCCGCCTGGATGCGCTGCTCAAGGGCGAATAAGCCCTGTCTTGACGGGCGTCCGGTCGAACTTCCCGGCCGTCGCCGCGGGGGTATTGCATCCAAATTGATTTTGATACAATTGCCGTCGCGTTTGACCAAAGTACCGGGACGGCGCGCCCGTCCACCTCCTTATTAGAAAGCGTTCCATGTCCGACGAAAACCTGCAACCAGTATTCCAAATCCAACGCGTCTACCTGAAAGACATGTCGCTGGAACAACCGAATTCCCCGTCGATCTTCCTCGAGCAGGAAGCACCGACCATCGAAGTGTCGCTGGATGTCGGCGCCGAAGGCATCGCCGATGGCATCTACGAAGCCACCGTGACCATCACCGTCACTGCCAAGGTCAAGGACAAGGTCGCTTTCCTGGTCGAAGGCAAGCAGGCTGGCATCTTCGAAGCCCGCAACATCCCGGCTGACCAGATGGATCCGCTGCTGGGCATCGGCTGCCCGAACATCATCTACCCGTACCTGCGCGCCAACATCGCTGACGTGATCAGCCGTGCCGGCTTCCCGCCGGTGCACCTGGCCGAGATCAACTTCGAAGCCTTCTACCAGCAGCGCGCCCAGGCAATGGCCCAGGCTGCTGCAGCGCCGGCACAATAAGCCAGCGACCCAGTCGTTCCCTCGCGGGCATCGCAGCGCGGTGCCCGTGCCTGCCTTCCGGCGTCCCGGTTCACCCGCGGTTGTCCCGTAGGTACGCCCCGCGGTCTTATTCGTCAGGTGGCCCGCCATGATTCCATCCCGTCTCCTTGCAAGCGTGCTCCTCGTGGCAGCACCGGCAGCGTTTGCCTTCGACTTCAAGAGCGTCGGCCCGGCCCCGGTGATCCTGTACGACACCCCCACCAGCAAGGGCGCCAAGCTGTACGTTGCGCCGAGCGGCATGCCGCTGCAGGTGATGCTGAGCTACGGCGACTGGGTCAAGGTGCGCGACATGAACGGCGAGGTGGCGTGGACCCCGGCCAAGGGCCTGAGCGCGCGCCGCAGCGTTGTCGTGCGCACCCCCGGGGCCAAGGTCTTTGCCGGGCCGGATGACACGTCGCAGGTCCTGATGACGGCCGATAAGGGCGTCATGCTCGAACTGGTCGATCCGACCGCCCTGGCCTGGGTGCGCGTGCGCCACCGCGACGGCATCCTCGGCTTCATGCGGTCCAACGACGTCTGGGGTTTGTGAAACCGGCCCCCTGATTCAGGCTGAAAGCATGCAACAAGACAAAACACCATCGAAGATTACCGTCCTGGGCGCCGGCGCCTGGGGCACCGCCGTGGCCATTGCACTGGCCGCCCGCCATGACGTGCTGCTGTGGGGCCGCAACCCCGTACAAATGGCCGAAACCGAACAGGCACGCGAAAACCTGCATTACCTGCCCGGCTACCCGCTGCCCGCCAGCTTGCGCGTGAGCGCCGACTTCGACGCGGCGCTGGCGCATGTGGTCGATGCGTCCGACGACCAGGCCCCGCTCCTGATCCTGGCCTGCCCGGTGGCCGGCCTGCGCCCGCTGCTGGGGCAACTGAAAGGCCGCGCGATTCCGAACGTGGTCTGGCTGTGCAAGGGCTTCGAGGCCGGTACCGGCCTGCTGCCGCACCAGGTGGTGGCGGAAGTGCTCGGCGACGCCGTGCCGGGCGCGGCGCTGTCCGGCCCCTCGTTCGCACAGGAAGTGGCGCGCGCCCTGCCCTGCGCGCTGACCGTGGCCTCGGCCTCGGAAAAGCTGCGCGAGCGCGTGGTCGCGGCCGCGCACGGCAACAACCTGCGCGTCTACTCGTGCGACGACATGGTCGGGGTGGAAGTGGGCGGCGCGGTCAAGAACGTGATGGCGATCGCCACCGGCACAGCCGACGGCCTGGGCCTGGGGCTGAACGCGCGCGCGGCCCTGATCACCCGCGGGCTGGCCGAGATCACCCGCCTCGGCGTGACCCTGGGCGCGCAGGCCGGCACCTTCATGGGCCTGGCCGGCATGGGCGACCTGATCCTCACCTGCACCGGCGACCTGTCGCGCAACCGGCGCGTCGGCCTGGCCCTGGCGCAGGGCAAGCAGCTCGACACCATCGTGACCGAACTGGGACACGTGGCAGAAGGCGTACCGTGCGCGAAGTCGGTGCGCGCGCTGGCGCGCAGGCTGGGCGTGGACATGCCGATCACCGAGGCGGTGGCGGCGGTGCTGTTCGATGGCGTGTCGGCGACGGAGATGGCGCAGCAGTTGCTGGCGCGCGATCCGAGGGATGAGTTGGCGTGAGCCGGTGGCTGCTCAGGAAAATGGGGTTCCCGCCTTCGCGGGAACGACGTTGATGAAGAGTGCGATCACGCGAACTTATCCACTATTCAGTTTGCCTTGAGACCGTCGTAGCGCCACTGGCGCCTACGACCTCCCGCGCAGGCGGGCCAATGCCGCTGGCATTATCCCGCCCAGTTCGTCGCGAACCTTAATTGCCCGACCCGCGCGGATCGTTCGTCGGCCCACCCGTGCGCACCGGCCCCAACAGGATGGTCAGCAAGGCCACCGCATCCTTGTTGGCGCGCACCGCATGCGGCTCGCCGCCGGCCAGGTACACCATCTCGTTCGGCCGCAGGATCGTGGTGCGTCCGTGCGCATCGAAGGCGATCTCTCCTTCCAGGCACAGCAGCGTCATCTCGCCTTCGACCCGGTGCTCGGGCATCGGTTTTTCTTTCGGCACGACGAGGCGGATCAATTCCATGTGCTCGGTCTTGATCAGTGCAATCGACGTGAAATGGGCGATATCGTCGTCGCCGCGCTGCAATACGATGCGCTCGCCCGAAACTGCATGTTGCAAGGCCATGTCGCCCTCCTTGGTGTGGTTCTGCCTTCAGTCCTGTTCCTGGTGATTCTCCGGCACGCTGCGCAGCCAGGTAACCAGCGCAAATGCATCCTTCATGCCGCTGGCCAGCTGCGGCACCAGCAATTCGGGCGCATTGAGCAGCAGCGGCACCTCGACCCACACGAAAAAGCTCTTGAGCTTCAGGTATTCGACCAGCGGGTGGTTCGGATCGACGCCCTTCGGCGGGCGCTGCAGCTTGTCTTCGGTCTGCAGGTCGCCGTAGGTCGTGCGGAGATGCTTATTCTTCAACATTTTGCTGAAGCCTGTCGCATCGTTGACCACGTGTTCCCGGATCGCCTTCAGGCGCGGCGCCGGCGGCAGGTACTCGCCCGCCCCGAACAGCAGGTTGCCGTTGGCTTCGATATGGAAGTAATAGGTCGGCCCGCCGGCGGCGCTGGGCCGCCGTTTATTCAGCGGCGCGATGCCTGCCGAGAAATGGGTTTTATAAGGCCGCTTGTCCTTGGCGAAGCGCACGTCGCGGTGGATGCGGAACATGGCCTTTTTCGGATCGCAGGCGGCTACCTGCTTGTCGAAGCTGCCCAATTCCTTGATCAGTTCGGTGACGACCTCGAGGAATTCCGCGCGCAGGATGTCGTAGCGCGGCTTGTTCATGATGAACCAGGGTCGGGTGTTGTTCTCGCTGAGCTCGCTTAAAAATTGCGTCAAGTCACGCAGGTGCATGGATCATCCGGGTGAATAAGAAAATTATTGGAGCTGGCGCGGCCGCTTGCCGACGGTGACGTCGAGCGTGGTTTCGCGGTTCTTGCGCAGGATGCGCAGCGGCGTTTTTTCGCCCGGCTCGAGCTGGGCGATGAGATTGAGCATCTCGCTGGTGTTGGCCACCGTCTTGCCGCCGACGGCCACCAGGATGTCGCCCGGGCGCATGCCGGCGCGGTCGGCCGGCCCGCCGCGCACGACGCCGGCGATGATGGCGCCGCTGGAGCGGCCCAGGCCAAAACTTTCGGCCAGCTCGGGCGTGATGTCCTGCGATTCGATGCCAATCCAGCCGCGCACGACCTGGCCGTGCTTGATGATCGAGTCCAGCACGTTCTTGGCCGTGCTGACGGGGATGGCGAAGCCGATGCCGACCGAGCCGCCGGTCTGCGAGTAGATGGCCGAATTAATGCCGAGCAGGTGGCCGTTGGTATCGACCAGCGCCCCGCCCGAGTTGCCGAAGTTGATGGCGGCGTCGGTCTGGATGAAATTCTCGAAATGGTTGATGTGCAGGTTGTTGCGGCCCAGCGCCGAGATGATGCCGAGCGTGACGGTCTGGCCGACACCGAAGGGGTTGCCGATCGCGAGCACGACGTCGCCGACCCGCGCCGCTTCGGGGTCGCCCAGCACCATGACCGGCAGGTTGCGCGCCGCGATGCGGATCACGGCAAGATCGGTTTCCGGGTCGGTGCCGACGATGCGTGCAGAGGCCTTGCGGCCGTCGGCCAGGCCGACCTCGATCACGTCGGCGCCTTCGATGACATGGTTGTTGGTGAGGATGTAGCCTTCGCCGCTGACGATCACGCCCGAGCCGAGGCTGGCCAGCTGCTCGTCGGGCGGCAGGCGGTCGCCGAAGAAGCGGCGGAAGAACGGGTCCTTCAGCAGCGGATGGGTCTCGCGCGAGGTTTTGCTGGTGAGGATGTTGACGACGGCCGGCATGGCGCGGCCGGCCGCATCGCGGTAGCTGCCGCTCGCCGGCACTGCCGGGCCCTGCAGCACCGGCACGCCCTTGCCGGGTGCGCCGACCTGGACCTGGGACGGCGCACGCTGCAGCCACTCGGGCCGCATGACCGTGACCACGAAATACAGCGCCAGCGCGACCGTGACGGCTTGCGCGAACAGCAGCCAGAAGCGGCGCAGCGCTCCCGGCGGCCGTTTCAGGTGTTGCGTGCCCGAAGGCCGGATTTCGTGGATGGTGTCTTTCACTTTTTCAGGGAATCACGGATTTCGCGCAGCAGGACGATGTCTTCCGGCGTGGCCACAGGGGCCGGCGCCGGCGCCTCGGCCGGGCCGCGCAGGCGGTTCACCAGCCGTACCATCTGAAAGATGACAAATGCGAGCAGGATGAAGTTCAGCAAAATGGTCAAAAAATTTCCGTATGCGAGTACCGCGCCGGCTTTTTGCGCTTCCGCAAGCGGCAAGCCTGTTCCCTGATTGTTCAAAGGGATATAGTAATTGGCAAAATCGAGGCCGCCGAACAACATCCCGATCGGCGGCATGATGACATCCTTCACCAGCGAATCGACGATGCGGCCGAAGGCGCCGCCAATGATCACGCCGACCGCAAGATCGACGACGTTGCCGCGCATTGCAAACTTTTTGAACTCGTCCATCATCGCCATCCGGCACCCCTTTCATTGTTATTGATGCAAACGACTCCATGATACCGCAAGGCCCCGTAGGCGGCGCACGGGCTTCTGCCGCCCTGCCCGTGGAACAGATATCACACCGGATGTGTCCGCTTGATAATTTTTTTCCAATCGGTATTGCCGTTCACATATAATTTTGTGTTGCTGGAAGCTCTTTATTAATTCTTAAGATTCGTATTTTCACGGAGTGGGGTTGGTATGAGTAATGAAAAGCAGGTCGATTCAGGCCGACGTGGACTGCTGGTCGCGACATGCGCCGCAGGCGGCGTCGTCGGGGTTTCCACGGCGGGAGTCCTCGTCAGCACCTTCCAGCCGTCCGAGCGCGCGAAAGCCGCAGGCGCTCCTGTCGAGGTCGATATCTCGGACGTCAAGCCGGGCGAAATGAAAGTCGTCGAATGGCGCGGCAGGCCGGTCTGGATCCTGCGCCGCACGCCGGAAATGCTGGCCACCCTCGACAAGGTCAGCGGCGAACTGGCCGACCCCAACTCCGAAAAGACATTCCAGCTGCCGATGCCGGAATACGCCAAGAACCCCTACCGCGCCCGCGCCGAGCACAAGGAAGTGCTGGTCACGGTCGGTATCTGCTCGCACCTGGGCTGCTCGCCGTCCTCGCGCCTGGCCTCCGGGCCGCAGCCGAACCTGCCCAACGACTGGCCGGGCGGCTTCCTCTGCCCCTGCCACGGCTCGACCTTCGACCTGTCGGCGCGCGTGTTCCAGAACAAGCCGGCGCCGACCAACATGGATGTTCCTCCGTACATGTACCTGTCCGATAACCGCCTGGTGATCGGCAAAGACGAGAAAGGCGAGGCATAACATGGGCGGCCCATTCAAGGAAACGCAGGTTCCCACCCACGCCTCGGCGGGCCAGAAGGCCCTGGCCTGGGTCGACGACCGCTTCCCGCTGTCGAAGCTGTGGAACGACCAGTGGGGCAAGTACTATGCCCCGAAGAATTTCAATGTCTGGTACCTGTTCGGCTCGCTGGCCATGCTGGTGCTGGTGCTGCAGATCGTCACCGGCATCTTCCTGACCATGCACTACAAGCCGGATGCCAACCTGGCCTTCGGCTCGGTCGAATACATCATGCGCGAAGTGCCGTGGGGCTGGCTGGTGCGCTACATGCACTCGACCGGCGCCTCGATGTTCTTCGTGGTGGTCTACCTGCACATGGCGCGCGGCCTGATGTACGGTTCCTACCGCAAGCCGCGCGAGCTGATCTGGCTGTTCGGCTTCGCGATCTTCCTGTGCCTGATGGCCGAAGCCTTCTTCGGCTACCTGCTGCCATGGGGGCAGATGTCGTACTGGGGTGCCCAGGTGATCGTCAACCTGTTCGGCGCGATTCCCCTGATCGGCGAGGACCTGTCGCTGTGGATCCGCGGCGACTACGTCGTCTCCGACGCCACCCTGAACCGCTTCTTCGCCTTCCACGTCATCGCCCTGCCGCTGGTGATCCTGGGCCTGGTCGCCGCCCACCTGGTCGCGCTGCACGAAGTCGGCTCGAACAACCCGGACGGCATCGAGATCAAGGACAACCTCGGTCCGGACGGCCATCCGGTCGACGGCATCCCGTCGCACCCGTACTACTCGGCCAAGGACTTCTTCGGCGTGGCGGTGTTCCTGTTCATCTTCTCGGCGATCGTGTTCTTCGCGCCTGAGATGGGCGGCTACTTCCTGGAATACAACAACTTCCTGCCGGCCGACTCGATGAAGACCCCGGCCCACATCGCGCCGACCTGGTACTTCACGCCGTTCTACTCGGTGCTGCGCGCCACCACCGCCGACTTCATGTACGTCCTGATGGCCGCGACCGCCGCCTACGTCGTGTTCATCTGGCTCAAGTCGCGCCTGGCCTACCGCACCAAGATCGTCATCGCCGCCATCGGCCTGGTCCTGATCATCGGCATGCTGCCGCAGGTGCTGGACGCGAAGTTCTGGGGCGTGGTGCTGTTCGGTTCGTCGGTGGTGATCATCGCCTTCCTGCCGTGGCTCGACCACTCGCCGGCGCGCTCGATCCGCTACCGTCCGGACTGGCACAAGTGGGTCTACAGCCTGTTCGCGCTGTGCTTCGTCACCCTGGGCTACCTCGGTACCCAGCTGCCGACCCCGGCCTACACGATCATCTCGCAAGTGGCGACCCTGCTGTACTTTGCGTTCTTCCTGTTGATGCCGTGGTGGAGCACGATGGGCCGGTTCAAGCCGGTGCCGACGCGCCTGACCTTCACGCCGCACTGATCGCAGAACAAGAAAGCACAAGGACACACCATGACATTCTTTGCGAAGAAACTGATTGCAGTCCTGGCGCTGGTGCCGGGACTGGTTTTCGCCGCCGAAGGCGGCATTGCGCTCGAGCCGGCACCGGAGCGTGCCGACCTGTCGTCGCTGCAGAACGGCGCCAAGCTGTTCGTCAACCACTGCCTGAACTGCCACTCGGCATCAGCCATGCGCTACAACCGCCTGCGCGACATCGGCTTGAGCGAAGAGCAGATCAAGAACAACCTGTTGTTTTCCCAAGACAAGGTTGGCGGCATGATGACGACGGCCATGCGTGCGGACGACGCCAAGGCCTGGTTCGGCTCGGTACCGCCGGATTTGTCGGTGATCGCACGCGCCAAGGCCTCGGCGGCCGGCAGCGGCGCCGATTACCTGTACACCTACCTGCGCACCTTCTACGCCGATGCCGAGCGCCCGACCGGCTGGAACAACATGGTCGTGCCGAACGTGGCCATGCCGCACGTGATGTGGCAGGAGCAGGGCATCCGTACCGCGAAATTCATCGAGGTGGACGACCCGCACGAGGCCGGCAAGAAGATGCAGAAGTTCAACGGCTTCGAGCAGGTGATGCCGGGCACGATGAGCGCGCAGGAGTTCGACACCGCGACCGCCGACCTGGTTGCCTACCTGGTCTGGATGGCTGAGCCAGCGCAAGACACGCGCAAACGCTTGGGCGTTATTGTGTTGTTGTTTCTTGCAGGATTTGCCTTCCTGGCCTGGCTCCTGAACAAATCGTACTGGAAAGACGTCAAGTAAATTCGCTTTCATTGCCCGGTTGGCTATAATACGGGCAATCATTTTTCGGGGTGAATCGCGAGGGAAGCACTGATTTATTCATGGCGGCGGTCTTGGCCCGGAGAAAAAACGCCCTGCTGCGTTGCAAATCCTCGCCATACCACGCGGTATGGCTGCGGTTTGCGCCTTGCCGGCCGCTTTTTCCATGGCCAATCCCATCCGCCAGAATAACTCAGTGCTTCCCTGGGCGCTTCACCCCATTGTTTCTTAAGGAACTATAAACCATGATGGTTCTCTACTCCGGCACCACGTGCCCGTTCTCCCAACGCTGCCGCCTCGTCCTGTTCGAAAAGGGCATGGACTTCGAGGTGCGCGACGTCGACCTGTTCAACAAGCCGGAAGACATCTCGACCATGAACCCGTACGGCCAGGTGCCGATCCTGGTCGAGCGCGAACTCATCCTGTACGAATCGAACATCATCAACGAGTACATCGACGAGCGCTTCCCGCACCCGCAGCTGATGCCGGCCGACCCGCTGATGCGCGCCCGTGCCCGCCTGATGCTGTTCAACTTCGAGAAGGAACTGTTCGTCCACGTGCACGTGCTGGAAAGCGAGCGCAACAAGACGAACGACAAGAGCCACGACAAGGCCCGTTCGGAAATCCGCGACCGCCTGACCACGCTGGCCCCGCTGTTCCTGAAGAACAAGTACATGCTGGGCGACGAGTTCTCGATGCTGGACGTCGCGATCGCCCCGCTGCTCTGGCGCCTGGACCACTACGGCATCGAACTGTCGAAGACCGCGGCCCCCCTGATGAAGTACGCCGAGCGCATCTTCTCGCGCCCGGCCTACATCGAAGCGCTGACCCCGTCCGAGAAAGTGATGCGACGCTGATCCTGCCGGCGGACCGCTTCGTCCGCCAGCGGCCCCGCGCTGCACGCTGTCGATGCACGCAGTGCGATTCGCGCAGTTCGATTCGCGCAGTTCGATTCGATTCACGCCGGTTTCGGACGCCCAATCGGCGATTCCGGTAAACTGGCGTGGTCGCCAAGTATTATTTATTTACCACAAACAATGTCAGAGATCTCCACGAAGCCCTACCTGCTGCGCGCCATCTATGAATGGTGCACGGACAGCGGCTACACGCCCTACCTTGCCGTCAAGGTCGACTCCGCCACGACGGTGCCGATGGAGTACGTGCGCAAGGGCGAGATCATCCTGAACATCAGCTACGGCGCCACCTCGGGCCTCAAGATGGACAACGACGCGATCCACTTCCGCGCCCGTTTCAACGGCGTCTCGCGCGAGCTGTACATCCCGGTGGCGAACGTGCTGGCGATTTATGCCAACGAGAACGGCCAGGGCATGGCCTTCGAGGTGAACGTGACGGCGGCCGACATGCCGGCGCCTGCCGCCTCCGACGACGCACCGGCCCCGGCCGGATTGTCGGCGGTGCCGGGCAGGACGGCCGACACGCAGGCTGCCGAGCCTGCTTCGACGTCCGGCGACGACGAACCGCCGAAGAAGGGCGGACGTCCGACCTTGACTCGCATCAAATAGCGTATAATCGTTGTTCTAAGATCAAGCCGACTTAGCTCATCAGGTAGAGCAGTTGATTTGTAATCATCAGGTGGCGGGTTCGAGTCCTGCAGTCGGCACCAGTATTCCATGCATCAAGCCCAGCCATTTGGCTGGGCTTTTTGCTTTCTGCAGCCGGCACGCCTGGACGCTAGATCCGGATGAACGCGCAACTCGTCAATACGAGACAATTTCGGTTCAACTGTGCGGCTCTGCTCAGCATTAACTGGCTATAATCCGCCTGTTAACTTCACCCATCGAAACCGATGAGCTCCCGCGTCCAGGTTCGTAACAATGTTCGTATCTCCGGTAACGGCTCGGCGACCATGGTGTTCGCCCATGGCTTCGGCTGCGACCAGACCATGTGGCGCTTCCTTGCGCCGGCCTACCACGATCGTTTCCGTACGCTTTCCTTCGACCTGGTCGGCAGCGGCGGCTCCGACCTGTCGGCCTATGATCGTGAAAAATACGCCAGCCTGCACGGCTACGCCGACGACCTGCTCGAGATCCTCGACGCGTGCGCGACCGGTCCGGTCGTGTTCGTCGGGCATTCGGTCAGCACGATGATCGGCCTGCTGGCCACGATCAAGGCACCGGAAAAATTCGTTGCGCAAGTCATGGTGGGTCCGTCGCCCTGCTACATCAACGATGGCGAGTATGCCGGCGGCTTCAGCCACGAGGACATCGGCGAGCTGCTCGAGACGATGGATGCGAACTACCTCGGCTGGTCCAACAGCATGGCCCCCGCCATCATGGGCGTGCCCAATCGCCCCGAGCTGCGCGAAGAACTGACCAACAGCTTCTGCCGCAACGATCCCGACATCGCCAAGCACTTTGCCCGGGTGACCTTCCTGTCCGATCACCGTGCGGACGTGCCGCGCTCGACGGTGCCGGCCCTGATCCTGCAATGCAGCGACGACCTGGTCGCGCCGCTGTCGGTCGGCGAATACCTGCACCGGAACCTGCCGTGCAGCACCCTGCACATCATCGACAACGTCGGCCATTGCCCGCACATGAGCGCGCCCACCGAAAGCTCGCGCGCGATCGACCAGTTCCTGGCACAGGCCTTGCGCTGACACGCCGTGTCCATTCCCTTACCTGCGGGCGAGGTCCTGTTCGACCATGCGGCCTGCGCGCTGCTGGTCACCGCTCCCGACGGGGTGATCCTGAGGGCGAGCAACACCGCTTGTACCTGGCTCGGCTACGACCATGAAGAGCTGGTCGGCAAGATCCGCATGCGGGACTTGCTGCCAGTAGGAGCGCGCCTGTTCTATCACACGCACTGCCAGCCGATCCTGCAGGTGCAGGGTTCCGTGGCGGAGATCCAGGTCGACCTGCGCAACCGCCGCCAGGAACGCTTCCCGGTCCTGATCAACATCATGCGGCGCCAGGAGGGCGAGCAGCCCATCGACCATTGGGCCATTTTCAAGGCTTCCGACCGCCAAGCCTACGAGCGCGAACTGTTACATGCCCGGAAGGCGGCCGAGGCAGCGCTGGAAGCGCGGCGCGACGCCGAAGAAGCACTCAAACGGCTCAACGCCCAACTGTCGGCAGCCGATCGCCGGAAGGATGAATTCCTGGCGACGCTGTCGCACGAACTGCGCAACCCGCTCGCCCCGATGCGCAGCGCGCTGGACGTGCTCACGCTGAAGTTCGCCCGCAGCGCGGATGGCCGCCTGCTGCAGGCCTTCGACCGCCAGCTGCGGCACCTGACCCGCCTGGTCGACGACTTGATGGAGGTGTCGCGCATCACGCAGGGACGCATGCAGCTGCGCCGTGCCCCGGTCGAGCTGTCGACGCTGGTGCGCGCCGCCGCCCAGGACCTGGCGGCTACCATGGAAGCGGCAGGACATACCTTGCGCCTCGACATTGCGCACGGTGCGGTCATGGTGGACGGGGATGCCACGCGGCTGTCCCAGGTCGTGTTGAACCTGCTGACCAATGCCGCCAAATACACGCCGAACGGCGGCCTCATCGAGCTGCACCTGGCCAGCGAGGACGGCATGGCGGAGATACGCGTGTGCGACGACGGCATCGGCATCCCGCTCGAAGCGCTGGGCAACATCTTCGACATGTTCTCCCAGCTCGAGCCGGCGCTGGACCGGGCCAAGGGTGGCCTGGGCATCGGCCTGGCCCTGGTGCGCGGCATCGTCGAACTGCACGGCGGCAGCATCCGGGCGGACAGCGCGGGAACCGGCAAGGGCAGCACCTTCAGCGTGCGCCTTCCGCTGTCGGCGCAGGCAAGCAGTCCTGCCGCGGCGGCGGCGGTCGATGCAAGCCCGGTCCGGGTGCGTGTGCTGGTGGTGGACGACAACGAGGATGCGGCGCAAATCCTGGCGATGGCGCTCGAATGCGCCGGCTGCGACATCCGCGTCGCCCATTCGGCCGGCGCCGCGCTGGCGCTGCTGCCCGCCTTTGCGCCCGAGGTGGCCCTGCTCGACATCGGCCTGCCGGACATGAACGGCTACGAGCTGGCGCGCCGCGTGCGCCTGCTGCCGGAAGGTGAACGCATGATGCTGATCGCGGCAACCGGCTGGGGACAGCAGAAGGACCGCGAGCGTGCCTTCGATGCCGGATTCGACCACCACCTGACCAAGCCGATCGATTTCGAATTGCTGCGCACCCTGCTGCAGCGCGTAGGCAGCAGCAAGGACTTCGACAGATGAGCGAGCAATCCATGGCGAACCGGAACAGAAAGAGGGATATCGCAAGGATGGTTGCCGTGAAGCACCCGCCTTATTGTTGCCGTATGGAAGACAATTGCATGATTGTATTATTTGTTCTATGGTCACCCACGCCGAAGTAGCCTTCGATCACGTCGTTTCGCCCTCCAACCCTTTCCGTCCACCCGTTTCATAGTCAATCCATGGCAACTACCCTGGTCGCAGTCAGCCACACAACCCTGTGTGCACCCGATGCAGCTGGCCACGCACTCGCGGAATCGATTCGTCCGACATTACACGGAGAGCGCCCGGACGTGCTGATCGTTTTTGCGTCGCCCGAATTCGCTTTCCAGCCCTTGCTTTCTGCGCTGGAAACCGCGTGCCAGCCGCGCTTGCTGGTCGGCTGCTCATCGGCCGGCGAATTTTCCGGTTGCTCCACAGGCACTGCGTCTGTGTCCGTGATGGCGATCCGGACAGACGACATCCTGTTTCGTGCCGGACTGGGCAAGGGCCTGCGCAGTAACCCAAGCAGCGCGCTCGACCAGGTAATGCCCGTCTTTAGCGGCGGAGATCATCCGGAATTCCCCTATCGCAGCGCGTTGGTGCTGACCGATGCGCTGGCCGGGTATGTCGACGAGATCATTCACGAAATGACGGTGCGTACTGGCGGTACCTACCAACTGTTCGGTGGCGGGGCGGCCGACGACGCCGAGTTTCATGAAACGCATGTATTCATAGGGACCGAAGAGCATACCGATGCGATCGTCGTGTTGGAAATGCTCTCCAAAAAACCCATTGGCCTGGGCGTGCGCCACGGCTGGCAACCCAGCAGCCCTGCGCTGCGTGTTACCGAAGCCTTGGGCAATCGTCTGGTGAGCTTGAATGCCACGCCTGCAGTAGAAGTGTTTGCCGAGCATGCGCACGCTACCGGACAAACCTTCGACCCGGCCGACCCGCTCCCCTTTTTCCTGCACAATGTGATCGGCATCGACACCGGGGACGGCTACAAGCTGCGGGTACCGCTGACCCTCAACGATGACGGTTCAATTTCCTGTGCGGCCGAGGTTCCTGTCGGGGCGACAGTGCGCATCATGGCGGCCGACGTGAGCTCTGCGTGCGAGGCAGCGCGCCAGGCTTCCGCGGCAGCGCTCGCGGGACTGGAAGGCGGCGAGCACGCAGGCTCGCTGCTGTTCGATTGCGCAGCTACCCGACTACGGCTGGGACGTGAATTCGGCGCCGAGCTCGACGCGGTGGCCGCGACGCTTGGCTCGGATAATTTCGTAGGCTGTAATACATACGGTCAAATTGCCAGGAGCACGGGGCAGTTCAGCGGCTTCCACAATTGCACCGCCATCGTGTGTGCCATCCCTCGCTGAGCGTCGATGATTCCGTTCGAGCTTGTATCCATCTTCATCGGCCTGCAGAGGCCCGAGGCGAGGTTCGCTGCGACGGAGGAGCTGGCCCGCTATGCCGGCGTCCCACAGGTTCTGTTGTTTGGCAGGGACCCGGAGCTGGGAATATTCTTGCCCGCCCCCGGATTGCCCCAGACACTACGCGCCGGGCGGCGCTGGCAAGACTTTCTGCGCCAGTGCGCAAACGCCGGTAGCGCGGGGGCGTCCCTGCCGCTGCCCAGCGGACCGGCAGAGGCGCCTGTCTGGGGCCGATGTGATTCCACGGCGAGCGTTATCGTCGTTTTCGTCGGGGCACAACCTGCATCGCCGGTGCAGGCTGCCATCGCCGCACTATTGCCTCTACTGGCCGCAAAGTTGCTCGGCGAACGTGCCGAACTGGCCGCTGAAGGCCATGCTGCTGCTGCACGTGACAGCAACCGCCGCGCGAGCGAACTGAATGCCGCTCTCGACGTCAGCCGGAGAGAACTGCAGAGCGCTTACCAACGGGCCGAAAACGAACTGGCGTCACGGCGCATGATCGAGGCCAAGCTGCGCGATGCGGACCGCCGCAAAGATGAGTTCCTGGCGATGCTCGCGCACGAGTTGCGAAACCCGCTCGCCCCGATCGGCATGGCAGCCCAGATCTTGCGGCTGGGGCAATCAACGCCGGCGCGCATCAAGGATACCTGCGAGATTATCGACCGCCAGGTTGCTCACATGACCAATCTGCTCGACGACTTGCTCGACGTTTCGCGTGTCACCGGCGGCCTCGTGGAACTCGCACTGGAATTGCACGACATGTGTGCGATCGTGGGCGACGCGGTAGAGCAGGCCCGACCATCGATCGAGGCACGCCAGCACCGCCTGGTGCTGGCGCTCCCGGCGCAAGCGGTGCTGGTGCATGGCGACAGCACCCGGCTTGTCCAGATCGTCACCAACCTGCTCAACAACGCCAGCAAATACACGCCACCGGGCGGTGTCATTGCGCTGGAACTGAAATATGACGAAGCGGCGGTGCACGTTATCGTGCGAGACAGCGGCATCGGTATCGAACCTGCCCTGCTGCCGCATGTCTTCGATCTGTTTGTTCAAGGGGAACGCTCGCCGGACAGGGCGCAGGGTGGCCTGGGCGTGGGCCTGGCCCTGGTGAAAAGCCTGGTTGAGCGGCATGGGGGTAGCGTCAGCGTCTCCAGTGCCGGAGAGGGCACCGGCAGCGAGTTTACGATCCGGTTACCCCTTGTGCATAGCGTCGCTCCGGCGCTGCCCCCGAGCCGGAACGCCCCGACGCCATCCAACGACGAACTCGACATACTGATCGTTGACGATAACGTCGATGCGGCCGACACCCTGTCGATGTTTCTCAATACGATTGGATATCGGTCGCGTGTTGCTTACGAAGGCCGCGGCGCACTGGCTCTGGCAGCGCAGGCTGCGCCCGATGTCCTGCTGCTGGATATCGGCCTTCCGGATATGGACGGCTACACGCTGGCTCGCCAGATGCGCGCGCTGCCCCACACCGGCAGCGCGACGCTCATTGCGCTGACCGGATATGGCCAGCCGACAGACCGCGCATATGCAATCGAAGCAGGCTTCAACCATCACCTGACCAAGCCCGTGGACACGACGGCCCTTCTTCGATTGCTCGAGAACGCTGCGAAAAAGCTCGCCACCTGAGGCAGTCCCGCAAGGAAGCTGGAGCAGAAATGACATGCCGCTATACCATGGAACACCCGCCTGACTGTCAGGCGACCTTCCCTCCCGCATCGACGTAGGCAGAAAGAAAGCTGTCGAAGCTGACGTGGCGCTGGTGTGGATAGTGGTTCCCCTGTCCCTCCCCTTTCGGCAGCGCAGCCCAGATCCTTGCCACCTTCGGCATGACCGCTTCCAGCTCCCCTGCCTTGATCTGCTCGATCACCCCCAGGCTGCGCAGGATTTCCACCGCAATCAAATCCTGCGTCTGCGGCGAAAAGTCCGTCAATCCCAGCTTGCCCCCGTGGTGCCGCCAGGTCGGCCGCGTGATCTGGTACATCCCGGCCGCGGTCGACTTGCCGTCGATGCCCGCCCCCGGGTGCGTGGAGGTATCCTTGAAGCGCCAGCGGTCGTTGCGGCGCCCCTTGAGCGCGCCATACTTGAAGTCGTAACCGCCGCCCTCCGCCTCGGCAATCGCTTTCAGGAAGGCTGCGACATTCGGGTGCGACAGGAATTCCGCGTTTGCCGCACGGCGTTCCTTGATGTGCTGGTCCATACCGCCTCCTCATGCAGGCCACATGAAGCCATCTTAGGAAGCGGGTAAACGTCACGGTTGAGGCAGCTCAGCAGGATGCGCGCGTTCGATCCTTGTCATGGAGACCGGACAGACGGCTTGTGGATGAGCAAGATGGACCTTGGGAAAAGTTGGCCGGAAGTAGCGTTGCACGGGCTTGCGGCGCGCGCCGCGCGCCCGTGCGAGACCGGCCTCAACTGGCCTTGAACACCAGCGCCGCCACGCGCTGCAGCTTCGGATACACCACCGGCACCGTCAGCATGGTGCTGCCGATGGCCATCAACAGCAGCGCCGTGAAGGTTTCGCTGGTGATGATCGCCTTGTCGAGCAGGATGTTGGCGAAGATGATCATGATCAAGGCCTTGGTCTGCAGCAGCCAGCCGATGATCGAGGCCTCGCCTTCTCCCCACTTCAGCACGCGGCCGGCGATGTGGACGCCGGCCAGCTTGCCCGCCACCGAAGCGACCAGCAGCACGCCTGCCGCGACGAACACCGCCGAGCCGCCCACCGCCCAGTTGGTGCGCAGGCCAGTGCTGAGGAAAAATACCGGCATCAGGACCAGCAGCACGTTATGGCGCAGGAAGTCCAGGCGCTCCTGGTTGAACCATTTCGCGTCCATCACGGCGCCGGCCAGGAAGGCGCCGACCATGTAGTGCAGGCCGGCCCAGTCCGAGGCCAGGGCGCAGATCGCCAGCCAGATGAGCGCCACATACCAGCGGTCGCGCTCTTCCAGGCGGACCATCAGGCGGCGGTACAGCCAGGTGGCGGCGCCGAAGGCGACCAGGAAACCGAGCTGGCGGCCGACCCGCTCCCAATCCAGCAGGATCAGCGCCAGCACGCCCCAGATCGCGATGTCGTCCAGGCTCGCATAACGCAGGATGCGCTGGCCGATCGGCTCGCGCAGGATCGCCAGCTTTTCCATCAGGAGGATCAGGATCGGCAGCGCCGTCACCGCGCAGGCCATGCCCACGCCCAGCACGAACTGCCAGTCGCGCGCCTTGGGGCCGATCCAGCCGGCGTAGCCGAGCATGCCGAGCGCCGCCACGCTGCCGAACAGCAGCGGCGTGCCCAGCGCCAGCCCGGCCGTGATCGTGCTTTCGCGGCGGTGCTCCCAGGCTTTCTTCAGGTCGAGTTCGATCCCGGCCAGCATCACGAAGATCATCACGCCCCACCAAGCCACGCCGTTCAGGCAGGCGATCACTTCCGGGTTGAAGACGAAGGCGTAGTACTCGGGGTAGGCGCGGCCCAGGATGCCCGGTCCCAGCAGGACGCCGGTAATGATCTGCACCACGACCAGCGGGGCGAAATAGTCGGTATTCCCCAGCCGCCAGATCAGGTAGGGCAGCGTGAAGATGATCAGCATCGCGATCAGGAAAATCTCGGTGGTCCCCATTGCGGCGTGCATGGCCTCTCCCTTTGTCGTTGTCGTTGTGGCCGCAGCGTCATCCGGGCCGTGTGCAGCCTGCTATTGTTGCCCGAAATATCCACTTTGCGGCAATTGGAAACGATACCACAGCCACGAATCGTCAGTACATGGGCCGGAGACAACAACTGCGGGCAGGCTACGCTGCTTCAGGAAGTTTCTTGAAGGGCAGGAAACTGTGCCAGAATCCGAATTGCAATATTTGTTTGACCACGATTTCACCCGGTGCTATAGTCGGGAAAAAGCCGGTGGTAACGTTTCCAATCTTGCGACAACATTACCGACAAACACGGCACACCACGGAGACACGATGTTCACAGTACGCACCCTGGCGGCAGCCTGCGCGTGGCTCGCCGGCGCCTTTGCGGCGAGCGCATGGACGACGGCGATGCCGGTGCATGCCGCGTCGCTGCATGCCGCGCCGAAGGCCGAGGTGATCCACTGGTGGACGTCGGGCGGCGAATCCGCCGCCGTCCGGCAGGTTGCCCAGGCCTACCGCGATGCCGGCGGCGTCTGGATCGACACCGCGATCGCCGGCGGCGACCAGTCGCGCGCGGTGACCATCAACCGCATCGTCGGCGGCAACCCGCCCACCGCCGCCCAGTTCAACACCTCCAAGCAGTTCCTCGACGTGATCGAGGCGGACATGCTCATCAACGTCGACGTGGTGGCGCGCGCCCAGAACTGGGACCAGATGCTGCCCGCGCCGATCATCGACGTGATCAAGGTGGGTGGCCACTACTATGCGGTGCCGCTGAACATCCACATGCAGACCTGGTTCTGGTATTCGAAGGCCGCTTTCCAAAAAGCCGGCATCACACGGGAGCCGGCCAGCATGGCCGAATTCTTCGCCGCCCTCGACAAGCTGAAGGCGGCCGGCATCGTCCCCCTCGCCCACGGCGGCCAGGCCTGGCAGGAGACCGTGCTGTTCTCGGCCATCCTGGCCAACATGGGCGGCAAGGAGCTGTACCTGAAGGCGATGCGCGACCGCGACCAGGCGACCCTGCTGTCTCCGGCCTTTCGCGACGTGCTGCTGGCCTTCAAGCGCCTGAAGTCGTATGTCGATGCCGGCTCGCCGGGCCGCAACTGGAACGACGCCACGGCCATGGTCATCGCCGGCCGGGCCGGTTTCCAGGTGATGGGCGACTGGGCCAAGGGCGAATTCACGAACGCGCGCCAGGTGGCGGGCCGGCACTACGGCTGCATGGCCGGCCTCGGCCCGGCCTCGCCCTACCTGATCCAGGGCGACGTGTTCGTCTTCCCGCGCACCAGGGACGCCCAGACCGTCAAGGCCCAGCAGCTGCTGGCGCAGGTCGTCTCGCAGCCGACGCTGCAGGTGGGCTTCAGCAAACTGAAGGGGTCGATCCCGGTGCGCACCGATGTCGATGCCGAGGAACTCGACCTGTGCGCGCAAAAAGGCATCGCGATCATGAAGGACCGTTCGCGCCAGGCCGGCGTCACCGAGGTCTACCTCACGCCGGACCAGAACGGCGCCATGCAGGACGTGCTCACCGCCTACTGGAACACGAGCATGACGGCCGAGAAGGCCCAGAAGAGCATCGCCAACGCCCTCAAATACTGACGCCATGTTCATCCACCGCGCCAACAAGATCGCTCCACGTATCGCGCCGCACCTGGCCCTGCTGCCGATGGCGCTGACGGTGCTGGTCGCCTACATCGGCGCGGCGCTGTGGACGTTCAAGACCTCGTTCACCGCCTCGCGCACCTTCGCCTCCGACAACTTCATCGGGGCGGCGCAGTACATCCGCCTGTTCGACAACGAGCGCTGGCTGCTCTCGCTGAACAACCTGGCCGTGTACGGCGCGCTGTTCATCGTCGCCTGCATGGTGCTCGGCTTCCTGCTGGCTGCCTTCATCGACCAGAACGTCACCGGCGAAGGTGTCTTGCGCACCGTGTTCCTGTATCCGTATGCGATGTCCTTCATCGCCACCGGCCTGGTATGGCAGTGGATGCTGGCGCCCGGCGCCGGCATCGAGGGCGCGGTGCGCCGGCTCGGTTTCACGCACTTCAGCTTCGACTGGCTGATCGACCAGGACATGGTGATCTACACGGTCGTCATCGCCGCCGTCTGGCAGGCCTCGGGCCTGGTGATGGCGCTGATGCTGGCCGGCCTGCGCGGCATCGACCCGGAAATCTACAAGGCGGCGCGCCTGGACGGCATCCCGGCCTGGCGCGTTTACCTGCAGATCGTGCTGCCGATGCTGGGCCCGACGGTGGCCACCGTATTCCTGCTGCTGTGCACCGCCGTGGTGAAACTGTACGACGCGGTGGTCGCCATGACCGGCGGCGGGCCCGGCACGGCGAGCGAGGTGCCGGCCAAGTTCATCATGGACCACCTGTTCCTGCGCTCGAACATCGGCCTGGCCTCGGCCGGCGCGGTGACCCTCCTGATTCCGGTGCTGGCCCTGCTGGCGCCGTATGCCTACGCACGCAGCCGGAGCAAGCGCGCATGAGCCATTCCAGCCTGCAGGCGATCGCCCCCGTGCTGCCCGCCGAGTCTGCTCCCGCATCCGCGCCCCGGCTGCGCCGCAGGCGCCTGTCGCCGGCGCGCATCGGCGTGTATGCCTTCCTGTTCAGCGCCGCGCTGTACTTCCTGCTGCCGCTGTACGTCATGATCATCACGTCCTTCAAGTCGATGGACGAGATCAGGAGCGGCAACGTGTTCGCCCTGCCGCTGCTGGCCACGGTGGAACCCTGGCAGCAGGCCTGGAGCCAGGTCAGCGGCGGCTTCTGGAATTCGGTGGCGATCACGGTGCCCAGTACCATCATCCCGATCCTGCTGGGCGCCATCAATGGGTACGCGCTGTCGTTCTGGCGCCCGCGCGGCGCCAACATCCTGTTCGGCGTGCTGCTGGCCGGCGCCTTCATCCCGGTGCAGGTCATGATCTACCCGCTGGTGTGGATGATGGCGCGCGCCGGCGTGTTCGGTTCGCTGCCGGCCATCGTGCTGGTGCACGTCATCTTCGGCATGCCGATCATGACGCTGCTGTTCCGGAATTACTATGCGTCGGTGCCCCATGAACTGTTCCAGGCGGCGCGCATCGACGGCGGCGGCTTCTGGCGCATTTTCATCCAGGTGATGCTGCCGATGTCGCTGCCGATCGTCGTGGTGGCCGCCATCATGCAGGTGACCGGCGTGTGGAACGACTACATCCTGGGCCTGGTCTTTGCCGGCCGCGACAACGCGCCGATGACGGTGCAGCTGAATAACGTGATCAACACCACCACCGGCCTCCGCCTGTACAACGTGAACATGGCCGCGACCATGCTCACGGCGGCGGTGCCGCTGGCGATCTATTTTGTTTCCGGGCGCTGGTTCGTGCGCGGCATTGCCGCCGGCGCGGTCAAGGGTTGAACAAGGGCTGAACATGTCGAACGTCCACCTACGCAAACTGTGCATCACCCGCGGCGGCAACCAGGTCATCCGCGACCTCGACCTGCAGGTCGAGCCGGGCGAGTTCCTGGTGCTGCTCGGGCCTTCGGGCTGCGGCAAGTCGACCCTGCTGCACAGCATCGCCGGCCTGATCGACCTCAGCGACGGATCGATCGAGATCGGCGGGCGCGACATGAGCGATGCCGACCCGAGCGAACGCGGCATCGGCATGGTGTTTCAATCCTATGCGCTGTACCCGACCATGACGGTGGAGAAGAACATGTCCTTCGGCCTGCGCATTGCCGGCGCGCCGAAGGCCGAGATCGCGCGCCGCGTGCAGCGTGCGGCCGAGATGCTGCAGCTCGAATCCCTGCTGGACCGTAAACCGGCCCAGCTGTCGGGCGGCCAGCGCCAGCGCGTGGCGATCGGCCGCGCCCTGGTGCGTGAGGCGGGCGTGTACCTGTTCGACGAACCGCTGTCGAACCTGGACGCCAAGCTGCGCGCCGAACTGCGCCGCGAACTCAAGCTGCTGCACGGGGCGCTCGGCTCGACCATGATCTACGTCACCCACGACCAGGCCGAGGCGATGACCCTGGCCACCCGCATCGTCGTGATGCAGGGCGGGCGCATCCAGCAGATCGGCACCCCGAGCGAAGTGTACGAACGCCCGGCCAACCGCTTCGTGGCAGGCTTCCTCGGCTCGCCGTCGATGAATTTCGTCGAGGGGCAGCTGGAAGGAACATTGGAAGTCCAGCGCCGTTTCAGCGCCGGCGCCCTGGCCGTGACCCTGCCGTCCGACTGCGTCGCCGCGATGGGCGCGGTGACGCTGGCGGTGCGCCCGGAAGACATCCATCTCCAGCCCGACGGCCCCTTGAAGGCGAGCGTGACCCTGGTCGAGCCGATGGGCAACCACCAGGTCGTGTGGCTGGACTGCGGCGGCCATGTCCTGTCGAGCATCGTGCACGATCCGCGTCCGCTGGCGATGGGGCAGGCGGTGCGCTTCGCGATCGACGTGGCGCGGGTCTCGCTGTTCGACCCGGCCAGCGGCAGGCGTTTGTGAAAGCTGCCGGTGTCAGTTGGATGCAGTATGCTTCAGTATTCATCGAATAATCCCTCAACCAGGTAAGGATCGTCAGTGGCAACCATCAAGGACGTAGCGCGTCTCGCCGGAGTCGGCCTCGGCACCGCCTCGCGCGTGGTCAGCGGCAAGGGCTCGGTGTCGCCGGCCACGCTCGAGCGCGTGCGCAAGGCGATCGACGAACTGGGATTCCGCCCTTCGCATGCGGCGCGCGCCCTGCTGTCGGGCACCAGCCAGATGATCGGCGTCTACATCCCCGTCCTGAGCGGCACCTTTTATACGCCGATCCTGCAGATCATCGACACCGAACTGCGCGCCGCCGGCCTGCACATGGTGGTGGCCTTCGGCGTCGGCCTGGGCGACGCGCGCCGCCAGGCAATGGAGGGCATCGAGTTCCTGGTCGAACGCGGCTGCGACGGCATCATCATGATGACCAGCGCCCTGAACGACGACGACCTGGCCACCCTCGGCGGCAGGCAGCGCCAGCTGGTGGCCCTGAACCACGAGTTCAGCGGCATCCCGGAGCAGTGCTTCACGGTGGACCACGTGCTCGGCGGGCGCCTCGCCGCGCGCACCCTGCTCGACTACAAGCACCGCGACATCGCCGTCATCGCCGGCCCGGCGGCCCTGGCCGACAACGTGGCCCGCATCAAGGGTTTCATGGACGAGCTGGAAAGCGAAGGCATCGACACCGGCAAGCTGTGGGTGATGGAAAGCGACTTTTCTCCTGCCGGCGGCTGGGCCGCGGCCAAGGAGCTGGTCGAATCCGGCCGGACGTGCTCCGCCCTGTTCTGCGCCAACGACGAGATGGCGGTGGGCGCGCTGTCCTATTTCCAGGAAGCCGGCATCAGCGTGCCGCGCGACCTGTCCGTGATCGGCTACGACGACACGCCCAGCGCCGCCTTCTCGGCCCCGCGCCTGACCTCGGTGCACATGCCGTGGCGCGAAATGACGCTCAACGGCCTCAATGCCCTGCTCAACCGCTGCTACGACCTGCACCGCCCGGTATCGCGCACCTTCCCGGTGAGCGTGACGCTGCGCGCGTCGCTGGCCAAGGCGGCCGAGGGGCCGAGTGCCCGGAACCGCAAGAAATGAGGCATGCCGCCCACACGGGGCCGCTCGCCGGCCTTTTTTTTTAGATTGCAAATGGAAAGCTTTCCAAATATTCTTCAAGTAATTTCTTTAAATTGAGCCGCGACCATGACAATAACTAACAGCCCCGAGCCGACCGCACCCGTGCGCGGCGATTTCGCCCCCGACTTCCTGTGGGGTTGTGCCACCTCCTCGTACCAGATCGAAGGGGCCGGGTCGACCGACGGCCGGGTCGAATCGATCTGGGACCGCTTCGCCGCCACGCCCGGTAAAGTCAAGGATGGCTCCAACGGTTCGGTCGCCTGCGACCACTACCACCGCTGGCCGGAAGATTTTGACATCGGCCGCGACATGGGCCTGAACGCCTACCGCTTCTCGATCGCTTGGCCGCGCATCTTTTCGAGCGTCGGCGGCAAGCCGAACGACAAAGGCTTGGATTTCTACTCGCGCCTGGTGGACGGCATGCTGGAACGCGGCCTGCAGCCCTGGGCCACGCTGTATCACTGGGACCTGCCGCAGTTCCTGCAGGACCGCGGCGGCTGGAACGAGCGCGCCACCGTCGACGCCTACCTGGCTTTCGTGGATGCGATGACGCGCCGCCTGGGCGACCGCGTGCAGCACTGGATCACCCACAACGAGCCGTGGTGCACGGCGATCATCGGCAACTTCGAAGGCTGGCATGCGCCGGGCAACACCGACTTCAAGACCGCGCTGCAGGTGGCGCACCACGTGCTGCTCTCGCACGGCAAGGCGGTGCCGCTGATCCGTGCGAACGTGGCAAACGCAAAGGTCGGCATCGCCCTCAGCCTGCACCCGGTGCGCCCGGCGAGCAGCACGCCGGAAGACATCGCCGCCAGCGCGCGCCACGACGGCCTGCGCTACCGCTGGTTCCTCGACCCGCTGTACGGCCGCGGCTACCCGCAGGCGACCCTGGAAGCCATCGGCGAGGCGGCGCCGATCGTGCTGCCGGGCGACCTCGAGGCGATCGCCGTGCCGACCGACTTCCTCGGCGTGAACTACTACTTCCCCGAGACCATCCGGCACGATCCTGGCCACGCGCCGCTGGGCGCGCGCGTGCTGCCCCCGGGCGACGGCGTCGAGACCACCGCCATGGGCTGGGAAGTGGCGCCGCAAGGGCTGGCCGAGCTCCTGATGCGCATCGAGAGCGACTACCGGCCGGGCCCGATGTACGTCACCGAGAACGGTTCCTGCTATACGGACGAAGTCGGCCCGGACGGCGAAGTGGACGACGTCCAGCGCCGCCGTTACCTGATGCGCCACCTGACCACCCTGAAATCGGCCATCCGCGACGGCGCGCCGGTGAAGGGATACTTTGCCTGGAGCCTGCTCGACAACTTCGAATGGGCGGAGGGCTACCGGAAGCGCTTCGGGCTCACCCACATCGACTACGCCACCCAGCAGCGCCGCCTGAAGAGCAGCGGCAAGTGGTACCGCTCGTTCCTGCGCGGCGAGTGACCGATCAACGATACAACTACCATCACCAGCGAGACAGCCTATGACACCCATGCTCCGCAATCCCGTACTGGCGCTTGCCGTCGCGCTTGCCCTGCCCGCCATTCCTGCCCACGCTGCTGCGCAGGCGACCACGCAATTGACTGACTGGCCGCGCATCACCAGCGCCATCGGCAAGGATGCCGCCCTCGAAAAGCGCGTCGCCGAGATCGTCGGCAAGATGACGCTGGCCCAGAAGATCGGCCAGATGACCCAGCCCGAGATCAAGAGCGCCACGCCGGAAGACGTGCGCCGCTACTACCTGGGCTCGGTGCTCAACGGCGGCGGCAGCTGGCCGAACGGGAACAAGCATGCCAAGGCAGCCGAATGGCTGGCGCTGGCGCAGCGCTACCACGAGGCCTCGATGTCCACCGACATGGCGGTCAAGGTGCCGGTGGTGTGGGGCACCGACGCGGTCCATGGCCACAACAACGTGTTCGGCGCCACCCTGTTCCCGCACAACATCGGCCTGGGGGCGGCGCGCAACCCGAAGCTGCTGGAGGAGATCGGCGCGGCCACGGCGAAGGCCACGCGCGCCAGCGGCATCGCCTGGGTGTTCGGCCCGACCCTGGCCGTGGTGCGCGACGACCGTTGGGGACGCACCTACGAAAGCTACTCGGAACATCCTGACATCGTCAAAAGCTATGCCGGCGCCTATGTGCGCGGCATGCAGGGCAAGCTGAAGGACGACGCCAACACCATCGCCACCGCCAAGCATTTCATCGGCGATGGCGGCACCGAGTTCGGCAAGGACCGCGGCGTGAACAAGTCGAGCAGGTCGCAGATGATCAACATCCACGGCGCCGGCTACTACCCGGCGCTGCAGGCCGGCGTACAAACCGTCATGTCCTCGTTCAACTCGTGGAACGACGTGTCGACCGGCACCGACTACGGCAAGCTGCACGGCAGCCGCACCATGCTCACCGACGTGCTCAAGACCAAGATGGGCTTCGACGGTTTTGTGATCACCGACTGGAACGGGCACGGCGAAGTGCCGGGCTGCAGCAACGACAGCTGCGCCGCCGCGATCAATGCCGGCAACGACATGATCATGGTGCCGGACGACTGGAAAGCCTTCATCGCCAACACCATCAAGCAGGTGGAAAGCGGAGAAATCCCGATGGCGCGCATCGACGATGCGGTGACGCGCATCATCCGTGTGAAACTGCGCGCCGGCCTGTTCGACAAGAGCCCGGCCCAGAACGCGTATGCCGGCAAGGACGACGCGATGCAGCCGCGCGAGCTGGCGCGCCGCGCCGTACGCGAGTCGCTGGTGCTGCTCAAGAACGACAGCCCGGTCCTGCCGATCGCACGCGGCAAGAAGATCCTGGTGGTGGGCAAGACCGCGGACGACATGTCGAACCAGACCGGCGGCTGGTCGATCACCTGGCAGGGCACCGCCAACACCAATGCCGACTTCCCGAACGGGGACACGATCCTGGCCGGCATCCGCGAGGCGGCAGGCCAGGACAAGGTGACGTTTAGCGCCGACGCCAGGGGTGTCGACGTCTCGGCATTCGACGTGGTGGTGGCCGTGGTCGGCGAGCGCCCGTATGCGGAAGGCGACGGCGACATCGGCCCCAGCGGCACCCTGCGCCACAGCGGCCGCTATCCGGAAGACCTGGCCGTGCTGCAGGCGGTCGCCGGCAAGGGCAAGCCGGTGGTGACCGTGTTCGTCTCGGGCCGCCCGCTGTACGTCAACGATCTGTTGAACCTGTCGGACGTGTTCGTGGCCGCCTGGCTGCCGGGCACCGAGGGCAAGGGCGTGTCGGACCTGCTGGTGGCCGGCCCCAAGCGCTACGACTTCACCGGCAAGCTGCCGTTCTCGTGGCCGAAGTCGGCCTGCCAGACCGACTTGAACGTCGGCGACAGGAACTACGCGCCGCTGTTCGCGTATGGCTACGGCCTCAAAACGGCGACGCGCTCGAAGGTCGGCAAGCTCGATGCCGCCTACCCGGCCGGCGGCTGCGGCGTGTCCAATACCTTCCCGGTGTTCAGCCAGGCCGATCGCGCCAGCTTCCCGCTGGCGATCACGAGCAGCGGGCAGCAGCTGGTGCTGGGAGCCGACCTGAACGCCACCTTCCGCCTGCCTGGCGTGACCGTGCAGACCGCGCAGGTGAATACCCAGCAGGATGCCAAGCTGGTGACCTGGACCGGTCCCGCCACGATCGAGGCGCGCGGCGCCCGTGCCATGGTGCTGCCGGCTGCGGCCAGCGCCAATGCGGCCCTGCGCTTCGACACCATCGTCTCCGGCGCACCGGCCGGTAAAGTATCGATGCGCATGGGCGGCGGCGCGGTCGATGCCACGGCGCTGTTCGCGCGCCTGGCCGGCAAGGGCAAGCAAACCGTGAAAATTCCGCTGGCCTGCTTCCAGGCCCGTGGCACCGACCTGGCCAAGGTGGACACGCCGTTCAGCGTGAGCAGCGACGCGGCCTTCGCGGCGGCCTTTACCAACATCGAGATCGCCGGCGGCGCCGCAGGCGAACCCGACGCCGTGCGCTGCGAGGAACTCAAATGAGGGAACTGCGCCTGCTTGCCGACATCGGCGGCACCAATGCGCGCTTCGCGCTGGAGTCCGGCGCTGGGCAGTTCGCCGACATCGAGGTGCTGGCCTGCGCCGATTACGCGACCCTGGGCGAAGCCATGGGGGCTTACCTCGGCCGGGCCGCGGCGCGCGGCCTGGCGGCGGACAGCGTGCGCCAGGCCGCGCTGGCGATCGCCAACCCGGTCGAGGAAGACCGGGTCAGCATGACCAACCACCACTGGAGCTTCTCGATCGAGGCGCTGCGCCGGCAGCAGGGCCTCGACACGCTGCTGGTGGTGAACGACTTCGCCGCGCTGGCGATGGCCTTGCCGCACCTGCCACCGGAGGGACGCCTGCGTATCGGCGGCGGCGTCGAGCTGCAGGATGGACGACCTGCGCGCCCCATCGGGCTGATCGGCCCCGGCACCGGCCTGGGCGTGTCCGGCGTGATCCCGGCGGGCAAGCGCTGGATCGCGCTGGCGAGCGAAGGCGGCCATGTGAGCTTCGCGCCGGCCAACAGGGACGAAGTGGCGATCCTGGAAGCCTTGTGGAGCGAGTACGGGCACGTCTCGGCCGAGCGCCTGTTGTCGGGCATGGGACTGGAGCTGATTTACTGGGCGCTGACCGGACGCCGGCTCGACGCGCCGGCCATCACGGGAGCGGCGATCGCGGGCGAATCGGACGACTGCCGGCGCACCGTCGAGATCTTCTGCGGCATCCTCGGCAGCGTGGCGGGCAACGTCGCACTGACCCTGGGCGCGACCGGCGGCATGTATATCGGTGGCGGCATCGTGCCGCGACTTGGTAAACTGTTCACCGAATCGTCTTTCCGCGCGCGCTTCGAGGACAAGGGGCGCCTGGGCCCCTACCTGGCGCGCATCCCGACTTACCTGATCACCGAGCAGTACCCGGCGCTGCGCGGCGTCTCCGCGATGCTGCCGGAACGAACCGCATCGCCGCAATAACAACACGGAGACATCATGCAGAGCACATCCCCGAATCCCGCCCCGCCGGCCGCGCTGGCGCAACCCCTTGAATCCGAGCACAACCCGCACACCGGCGCGCTCGTCATCGTCACCATCCTGTTCTTCATGTGGGGCCTGCTCACGTCGCTCAACGACGTGCTGATCCCGCACCTGAAGTCGATCTATTCCCTGACTTACCTGCAGGCGATGCTGGTGCAGTTCTGCTTCTTCGGCGCCTACTTCATCGTGTCGCTGCCGGCCGGGGCATTGATCCGCAAGATCGGCTACCAGAACGGCGCCGTCGCCGGCCTGACGATCGCGGCCGCCGGCTGCGCGCTGTTCTACCCGGCCTCGAAAGGCGGCTACGGCCTGTTCCTGTTCGCCCTGTTCGTGCTGGCAAGCGGCATCACCATCCTGCAGGTGGCGGCCAATCCTTTTGTTACCGTGCTCGGGCCGGCGCGCACTGCCTCCAGCCGGCTCACGCTCACCCAGGCCTTCAATTCGCTCGGCACTACGGTGGCCCCGGCCCTGGGCGGCATCCTGATCCTGTCGGCGGTGGCGCTGAGCGCCGACCAGCTGGCGGCGCTGCCGGCCGCCGAACAGGCAGCCTACAAGGCGCAAGAGGCGGCGGCCGTGCAGGGCCCCTACCTGGGCCTGGCGGCGGCGCTGGCGATCCTGGCGGTGCTGTTCGCGGTGGCAAGGCTGCCCAAGATCGACCATGCCGACGACGGCACGCCGGCGGTCGACGGCAAGGGCGGCGCGATGGCCTACCGCCACCTGGTGCTGGGCGCGGTGGCGATCTTCCTGTACGTGGGCGCGGAAGTGAGCATCGGCAGCTTCCTGATCAACTTCCTGGGCGAGGGCAACATCGCGGGCCTGAGCCATGCGGATGCGGCGCAGTACGTCAGCCTGTACTGGGGCGGCGCCCTGGTGGGCCGTTTCATCGGTTTTGCGGTGATGCGCTACGTTAGCCCTGGTAAAACCCTGGCCTTCAATGCGCTCGGTTCGATCGTGCTGGTGCTGGCGGCCACGTTCGGCGAAGGGCAGCTGGCGATGTGGGCGATCATCGGCGTGGGCCTGTTCAACTCGATCATGTTCCCGACCATCTTCAGCATGGCGCTGCACGGCCTCGGTAAATTCACCGGCCAGGGCTCGGGCATCCTGTGCATGGCGATCGTCGGCGGCGCGGTGGTGCCCTTCGTGCAGGGCATGTTCGCCGACACCATCGGCCTGCAGCCGTCGTTCATGGTGCCGGCGGTGTGCTACCTGTTCATCCTGTACTTCGGGGTGAAGTATGCGAACCTGCACAAGGAGAAGGCGGCGGCCTGAACTGCCGCCTCCTCCTACGCATGCCCGCGTGCGGCGCGGGCATTTTTTTCGTCCTCGCGCAGGGCGTTCATCAGCGCGATGAAGCGCCTGGCCGCCAGGCCGAGCGGCCGCTCCGTGGTCCAGATGATGTCGACGAAAAAGCGCAGCACGTTGGTGAAGTTCACCGTGCGCAGCTCGACCAGTTCACCCCGTTGCACCGACTCGTGCACGAAGCCCGAAGGCAGCCATGCCCAGCCCAGGCCAGCCTTCACCAGGGCCAGCGCGGCAGCCGGGTGGTCCACCCGCCATTGCAGGCGCGAGACTTCGATGCGCTTGTCGACCTGTTCGGTATCGCGTCCGGCGACGACGACCTGCCGCTCGGAGTGCAGATCCTCGTTGCGGATGCCGCCCTGCTCCATGCGCTCGACCATGGGATGGCCGGGCGCGGCCACCGCAACCAGCCTTTCGTCGGCCACTTCGTCGAACGCTTCGTGTCCTTCGGACCCGTAGCGCTCGTATACCAGCGCGAGGTCGGCGCGCCCGCTCTTGAGCATGGCGAGCGCATCGGCTTGCGGTGCGGTGAGCACTTCCACTTTCAGGAGCGGGAAGTCGTGCGCCAGCAAGCGCAGCGCTTCGCTCCACGGCACCGCTGCCATCAGTTCGGGAACCAGCGCGATCGTCAACCCGGCCTCCACCCCCTGGGTAAGGGACACCGCGTGGTTGTTCAGGCGTTGCAGCTGCTCGACCAACACCCGGGCCTGCGGCACCAGGACGGCGGCATGCGCCGTGGGACGTGGTTCGCGCCCGCTGCGGTCGAACAGCTGCAGGCCCAGTTCCGCCTCCAGGTTGGCGATCGCCATGCTGACGGCCGACGGCACGCGCCGCAAGGAACGCGCCGCCGCGGAGAACGAGCCGTGGTCGACGGCTGCCAGGAATACTTTCAGATTATCGAGATCGAATGCCATCTTTCAATCATACTGATAGCTCCTGACTTTTTCCATCTTCACTACAGATATATGCTTATGGGTTGGATTCTTGTTTGAGAAAACAACCCGGTCTGAGCAGTCGGCCTTCATACCGTGCCGCTGCACTGAATTGCACCAGTCGTACCAGGCCGCGTAAAGCGCTTGGTTTATTTACCACTTTCATTGATCGATCATGGTTCTATCAGAATACTTGCCAGTCCTGCTCTTCATCCTCGTCGGTATCGGCGTCGGCGTCATGCCGCAAGTGCTGGGCCGCGTGCTCGCTCCGCACCGTCCGGACGCCCAGAAGCTGTCGCCCTACGAGTGCGGTTTCGAAGCCTTCGGCGACGCGCGGATGAAATTCGATATCCGTTACTACCTGGTCGCGATCCTGTTCATCGTGTTCGACCTGGAAGTCGTGTTCCTCGTGCCCTGGGCGGTCGCCCTGAAGGAACTGGACAGCACGGGCTTCTGGGCCGTCATGATCTTCCTGGTGCTGCTGACCGTGGGCTTCATCTACGAATGGAAAAAGGGAGCAATGGAGTGGGACTGAAGGTCGGCGCGGCATGAACGCCCTGCTCGCCGCCAATGGCGTGCTGGGGCTGTGCCTCGCGTACCTTGCCTGGCGCGAGTTCAGGCAACGCAACCGGCGCAACGCCAGGATCCTCGGTGTGGCATCCTGCGTTGCGCTGACCCTCAGTACCGGGGTCTGGCTGCACGTACTGGCCCACGGCTGGTAAATGTCTTATCCGGCCCCCGCCGCGGCGCGGGGGCTTGAGACGCGCCCGCTCTTTACTTCGGCGCGGCGCAATAACGCTCGACGTAGGCCTGGTGCGGGGGCAGCCCCGCCACGGTCCGGTCGACCTGGCCCTTGATTCCTCCCAGGAAGTGCGACAACTCCTCGTCGCCCATCAGGTCGGCCGTCTGGTGGTGCCGCAGCGGCATGATGCCCTGCCCCAGCATCACCTGGATCCACGAATTCTCCGCGAACAGCTCGTTCGGGATGCGGAACACGCGGCCGGTCTCGCGGAACAGGTCGATGCGGTGCTGCAGCGACTTCGGCACCGCCATGTTGCGCGCATCCATCCAGTACGGCGCGTCGATGCGGTTGTTGACCTTGTAGTGCAGGATGATGAAGTCGCGGATATGCTCCACTTCCATCGCCGCCTGCCTGTTGAATTCGTCGATGTCGGTCTGCGCGATCCCATTCGTCGGGAACATCTGCATCAGGCGGATGATGCTGCGCTGGATGAGGTGGATACTGGTCGATTCGATCGGCTCCAGGAAACCGCTCGACAGCCCCACTGCCACCACGTTGCCCTTCCAGACCTGCTTGCGCTGGCCCGGCGTGAATTTGATGACGCGCGGCTTCATCAAGGCCTCTCCCTCGACATTGCCGAGCAACGCCTGTATCGCCTCGTCCTCGGCCACGTAGCGGCTCGAGAACACGATGCCGTTGCCGACCCGGTGCTGCAGCGGGATACGCCACTGCCAGCCGAAAGGGTGGGCGATCGAGCGCGTGAGCGGAATCGCGTCACCCACCGATGCGGTCTGCAGCGCGGCGGCGCTGTCGTTGAACAGCCACTCGGACCAGTCCTCGTATTCGACACCCAGCGCCTGCCCGATCAAGAGGCCGCGGAAACCGGTGCAGTCGATGAACAGATCTCCCTCGATGTCCACCCCTGAATCGAGCGTGATCGAGCGGATGTGGCCCGTCAGCGCGCTGGCGGTGACGTCGACGATCTTGCCTTCGACGCGCTCTACGCCAAAGCGCTCGCTGAACCGGCGCAGGTAGCGCGCGTAGGCGCTCGCGTCCAGGTGGTATGCGTAGTTCATGCCGAAGTTCCTGCCATTCTGCGGCAGGTGGGCGAACTTGTTTTCCTGCGCCGCGCGCAGCTCCAGGCAGTAGTCGCCGTAGTCTCCCGCCAGGCCGCGCTCGCGGCCCTTGTGCCAGAAATGCTGGAAGCCGGCGGTCCAGTGGTCGGTGCCGGTCAGGCCGAACGAGTGGATGTAGTCCTCGTTCACGTTGCGCCAGTTCTCGAAGCTGATGCCGAGTTTGAACGTGGCCTTGGTCTCGGCCATGAACTCCTGCTCGTTGATCTCGAGGAGGTGATGAAAATTCAGCAGCGTCGGGATGGTCGCTTCGCCCACGCCCACGGTGCCGATCTCGTCGGACTCGACCAGCTTGATGTCGAGGCGCTTGCCCAGCACCTTCGCGATGCAGGCCGCCGCCATCCAGCCGGCGGTGCCGCCGCCGGCGATGACGACCCGGCGTACCGGCTTGCCCAGGCCGTTCGGCCCTTTCATTCCATTGTCCACTTCGTCTCCTCTCAGCGGTTCATTCTTTTCAATAGTTGGGCGCGGATGGCGCGCACGGCGTCGCCGTCGAGCGGACCGAGGACGCGGCGCGCGGCCGACGGGATGTGGGCGGAGGTCTCGTCGCCGGCCTCGAACACGTAGTGGCGGAACAGTTCGGCCCAGGCCTTGCGCTGCGCCGGCGGCAGGTCGCGCACCGACATCAGGGCGTGCATCAGCGCATTCATCGGCGTGTCCATGTAGCCTGGGGACTGGCGCCACCAGTAATTGACCAGCACATTGAAATCTTCCAGCGCCTCGATGTGGTGCCACCACATGCTGGGAATGAACAGCGCGTCGCCTGGCCCCATCTCGACGAACTGCGCATGTTCCATCGCCGTGGCAAAGCGCGGGAAGCGCCCCAGGTCGGGCTTTAAAAAGTCGACCAGGCTGATGGACTGGCCGGCCGGCGTGAAGTCGAGCGGGCCGATGTACAGGTTCCCGACCTGCCCCGGTGGGAACAAGGTAAAACGGCGGCGCCCGGCGACGACGCAGGCAAGATTGTCCGGCAGATCGTAGTGCGCGGCGATGCGCGTGCGGTTGCCGATCCAGATCGAACCGAGCGCGTCGCGTCCGCCGAGGTCGATCAGGTTCTCGTCGTGAAAGCCCGGCAGGCAGGTGTCGATCGTGGTCGAACCGACGTAGATCGCCGGTTGGTGTTCGGCGCCGCGGTAGCGCTCCAGTTCGGCCAGCACTTTGTCGAGGCGCACGCGCACCGGCGCGAAATTAAAACCGCTGAGGTCTTCATTGTAAAAAAACCGGCCCTCGATCTCGGGCGCGCCGAGCATCGCGTTGACGGTGGCATCGCGGTAGAAGCGGCGCAGGTAGGCGTCGGCCGCAGCCGCCGATGCGCGCGCGGCCTGCACCATCGGCCACTGCGACACCAACCCGCGCAGCACCACCGGTTCGGTGGATGCGAGAATGCCGGGGCCGAGGTCGCGCGGCGTCAGGCCGGTGACCTCGCGGATCGGCTTGGGTGCAGCCAGTTCAGGCGCGGGCAGCATGGCGCAGGTTCTTGCGGTCGATCAGCGCGCGGAAGTTCGACAGCGAGGCGAGCTGGAAGTAGATCGCGGCCAGGTAGCCGGCCTTGTTCAGGCTGTCGAGCGCGGCGGCATCGAGCGCAGCCAGGCGGTCCTCGTTGATGGTGTAGAAGCCGGCGAGGCGGTTCTGCGAGCCGTCGTCGAGCGTCACGTCGAGCGAGAAGCCCTCGATCAGTTCGTGTTTCACCAGGGCCTCGATGAAGCCTGCGTTGGACTGCATGCCTTCATGGATGGTGAGCAGGATCGAGTTGATCTGCTCGAGGTAGGGCGTCATGCCGCCGTGCGGCAGGAAGACCGGCTCGCCCTCGGTGGTGCCGATGCGCGGGCTGTCGAGGTCGATGTGGATCATCAGCTCGTCGCCATGGCGCCCGATCAGGAAAGGCAGGCGCTCGACCAGCAGCGGGATGGCGGGCGCGTCCCAGCCGTTCTCGCCCAGGAACAGGTTCTCGTCGCTCTCGAAGCCGAACAGGGCAACCGGTTCGAACGGATGGTTGTCGCTTTCCTTGCGGAAAACGATCGGATAATGGGCCTGCAGCATCCGGAATTCGCCCGGGAAGGTCTGCACGTAGGCGATGTTGTCGCCCAGGCCGGGGCCGTGGCGGGTGATCACGCGCAGGTCCTTGTGATCGATGTTATTCAGCAGTACGGGGTTGGCCATGAGCGTCGTCTCTTGATGATTGTTGTGGTTGTGGTGGTAATGGTTGGCTGTTGCGCTCGTCGTTCAGGTCCCGGGCAGTCCGTGGCGCAGGATATGGGCGATCAGCGCGCGGTTGTCGGGCAGTGCCGGCAGCATCCTGCGTGTGAGCTCGGCCGCCTGGCGCAGGAAGCCATCCGCCATGGCGCCGTCGCCTTCTCCGGGGCGCTCGCGCCGCGCCAGCCCGGGTTCGGGCTTGAAGCCCATCCCGTACAGGATGTACTGGTAGCTGGCGGCCGGGAATACTTCCTGGATGCGGTTGAAGTCGTAGCGCGACGGTGGACGGTGCGTCCACAGCGCCAGCATGTCCTGCAAGCGCTGCGGAATCGTCTCCGTACGGCGGTTGTCGCGCCAGTAGCCGGCGGGGTCCGCCTCGCCGTCGCGGCGGCTCAGGACATAGTGCAGCTTGAGGAAGTCGATCACCCGCTCCCAGCGATAGGTGAACGTGTCGTTGAAGCGGCGTGCGCAGATGTCCATTTGGGCGCGCGTGACCGGCATCTCGTCGGCCAGCATCGCGGCCGACAGTTCCACCAGGGCCAGCGCGGAGGCTTCGAGCGGCTCGATGAAGCCGGCCGACAAACCGATGGCGACGCAGTTGCGGTGCCAGAAGCGCGCACGGTAGCCCGGCTCGAAGCTGAGCTTGCGCGGCGGCGGGATGTCGTCCGGACCGCCGCTGGCGCGGATGTAGGCGCGCAGTGCGGCCTCGGCCTGCTCGTCGTCCGTGTGGGCACTGGAATACACGTGGCCGATGCCGCGCCGCGTCGGCAGGCCGATGTCCCAGATCCAGCCGGCGCGTTGCGCGGTGGAGGTGGTCTGCGAGGCGACCGGATCGTCTTCGCGCGCGTACGGGACCTGCACGGCCAGGGCGCTGTCGTTGAACAGGACGCCGCGCTGCGGGATGAACGGGACGCCGTAGTGCTTCCCGAGCAGTAGCGACTGCATGCCGGTGCAGTCGACGAACAGGTCGCCCGCCAGTTCGCCGTGCGCCCTGGTGTGGAGAGCGGCGATGTCGCCACTCCTTTCGCCGCTGTCGTGCGGGCGGATGCCGAGCACGTGGTCCGGCACGTAGTGCACGCCGAGGCGTTCCAGGCAGTGCTTCTTGAGGAAGAGACCGAACTTGCCGGCATCCAGGTGGTAGCCGTAGTTGGCCACGGCTGCGAACTCGGGGGTCCCGGCCTGCTTCGGGGCGCGTCCGTGCACGCACAGGTGCGGCTGGTAGCTCGCCAGGTCGGCGAAAGGTACTGCGCTGTGGCGCGCGAGCCAGCGCCCGGCGATGTCGGCCTCGCCCCAGCCTTGCGGCAGCACGAAGGGGTGAAAGTAGTAATCGTGGCCGCCGCCGGTGACCCAGCGGTTGAAGCGCGAGCCCTGCTTGAAGGCGGCGTCGCACTCGCGAAAAAAAGCGGTCTCGGACACGCCGGCCGCGCGCAGGGTGTCGCGCATGGTCGGCCAGGTGCCTTCGCCGACGCCGATCGTGGGCACGTCGGGCGATTCGACCAACGTGACGCGCAGGCCGCCGCGCTTCTCCGGCTGGAGGCTGGAAGCGAGGACGGCGGCCGTCAGCCAGCCGGCCGAGCCCCCGCCGACGATCACGACATGCCTGATGGTGGTGCTCACCATATTTGTTTCCAAAAAGAACAGATGCGAGGCAAGTCTACCCCGAAAAAGCCGCGGCGGGGCCGCGGACTTTTTGCTTTGTCAGGGTTTCGCTATCCGCTCGCGCGGATCTCCGGATCAGTACTTGTAGCGCGCGGCCAGCATGTAACGCGGCCCCGACTGCTCCACGAACAGCAGGTTGCGCTCGGTGCGGCCGTGGATGCGCTTGATCTCGTCCGTCAGGTTGATGGCTTCGAACTGGATGCTGAGGTTGCGGTTGATGTTGTAGCCGATGCTCAGGTCCAGCTGGCCGTACGGCTCGACATAGTTCGGGTTCGGGCCCGAGCCGTCGAAGGTCGACGACAGGAACTTGTCGCGCCAGTTGTAGGCCGCGCGCACGTTCCACTTGTCGTTCTCGAAGATGCCGACCAGGTTGGCCGAGTCGCTCAGGCCCACCAGCGCGAACTGCTCGCCGATGCTGCTGTTGTCGTACTTCAGGCCCGAGTTCACGTAGGTGTAGTTGGCCGAGACGCCGAAGCCGCTGTTGCCGAACATGTGCTGGACGTTGAATTCCAGGCCGCGCAGGCGTGCCGCCTTCTGGTTCGAGTACGTGGTGATCCTGAAGTTCGCGATCGGGTCGTTGCCCTGGCCCGTGATGGTACCGGTGGCGTTGCCGCTCGGGTCATCCGGGCCGCGCACCACGCCCGGCTGGCCGTTGAAGTTGCGGAAGATGTAGTTGCGGATGCAGGTGGTGTCCGCGCTGGCGCAGCCATTGGCCAGCGCCGCGTTCCAGTAGGCGCCGCCGATCGGGGTGCGCAGGCCGAACGGCTGGGCGACCGTCTGCGACTGGCCGGCATAGTTGTCGAGGCTCTTGCGGAAGTGGCCGAGCGAGATGAAGCTCGACTTGCCGTAGTACCACTCGTAGGCCAGGTCGATGTTCTTCGACTTGACCGGCAGCAGGCCCGGGTTGCCCTGGCGTCCGGTGCCGCCTTCGACACGCGCCAGCGTATCGAGCACCTGGCCGCCGGTGAGCTGGTCATAACGCGCGCGGCCGATGGTTTCGCCGTAGCTGAAACGGGCCTTCATGTCGGAACGCAGGTCGATGTCGGCGTCGAAGCTCGGCAGGACGTGCTTGTACTTGCCGCTCAAGGTGGTGAAGGCCGGCGCGCCGAAGGCCACCGGGAGCTCGTTCTGCGACACCCACGAGATCGACGTCGCGGTCGGCACCAGCGCGGTCGAGGTGACGTCGGTCTTCTCGTAGCGCACACCCACCGATGTGTGGATCGGAAGCGCCGTATCCCAGTCGGTGTTGAACTGCAGGTACAGGCTCTTCGATTTCTCGCGGGTGCGCTGGTCGGTGTCGTAGGTGGTCTTCGGCAGGTACAGGTCCGGAAGACCCGATGCCTCGGCGGCCCGCTGGCGTAGCTGGTTGAAATCGAAGGTATAGAAGGTGTTGAACAGGTTCGGGTTGCTGCTGCCGTCGATGTTGTCGAAGTACTGGCGCAGGCTTTCGGCTCGGAACAGGCTGGCCGGATAATCGGCCGGCGAGGTCGCACCGCCCCAGGTGTCGCGCTGCTGCACCGAGAACGCCGAACGGTTGCTGACGTCGGTATGGGCCAGGCCGAACTTCAGTTCCGACGCTTCCAGCATCTTCCAGCTGCCATGCGTCTGCACCTGCTTGACTTCGCTCTTGACGTAGCCGTTCTCGAACACCGAGCCGGTGACCTGCTGCGGCGCACGGGCGAAGTCGGCGCCCTGGATGCTCAGTACCGGGAAGTCCTTCGAGAAGTCGACGCTGGTGGTGCCGCGGCTGAAGCTGGCGGTGCCCAGGGTATTGGCCGAGCCGTAGGGGCTGTCCGGCAGCGATTCGGCGGTGGACTTGTGGACGTCGAGTTCGAGGCGGACGTCGCTGTTGACGCGCCATGCGGCGTTGAAGCCGAGCGACTTGTTCTCGGTCTTGGTGGCGTAGTCGGCGCCGCCCATCGCGATGTCGCTGGTGGCCGGGTTGATGATCTCGGTGTAGACCAGCGGGCCGGCGATCGGGCCGTCGGTCCAGCTGCTCGACGACGGGCCGAAGTTGAACCAGGCCGAGACGTCGTTGCGGCGCGTCTGGATCTTGTTTTCCGAGTAGGTGTAATCCAGGGTGGTGGTGATGGCCTTGGTCGGCGCGAACTGGAACACGAGCTGGCCATTGGTGCGCTGGCGCTGGATGCCGCTCATGTTGTAGTTCAGGTTCTGCGGCACCTGGTACAGGTCGCTCGGGTCCGGACGGTTGGTGATGTTCTCGGAACCCGGCGTGCCCGGTTGCGGGATGGTGCCCCAGTTGTTTTCGTCGCCGCGGAACGGACCCTTCCAGCCGTTCGACACGGCGGCCTGGTTGTAGCCCAGGTTGCGTTCCTGGTAGCTGGCCGACAGGCCGATACCGAAACGGCCATCGGCCGAGGTATTGCTGTAGATGCCCGAGAATTCCGGCGTGACCCGGTCGCCGCGCTGGACGTCGGCCGGCAGGTTCTCGGCCGACTTGTCGTACACGCCCTTGATGCCGAAGCTGGCCTGCTGGCCCGGACGCGACAGCGGACGCGCGGTCAGCACGTTGACGGTGGCGCCGATGCCGCCGGTCGGGGTTTCGGCGCGCGCCGACTTGTATACCTGCAGCTGGGAGATCGCTTCCGAAGCGATGTTGGCGAAATCATAGGCGCGGCCCGGGCGGTCGCCCAGGCTCGAGGTCGGCATCTGGCGGCCGTTGAGCAGCACCAGGTTGAAGTCGGGGCCGACGCCGCGCACCGTGATCTTCGAGCCTTCGCCGATGGTGCGGTCGATCGAGACGCCGCTGATGCGCTGGAGCGATTCGGCCAGGTTGGTATCCGGGAATTTACCGATGTCTTCGGCGACGATGCCGTCGACAAAACCCTGCGCGTTGCGCTTGAGGTTCATCGACGATTCGAGGCTGGCGCGCAGGCCGGTGACGACGACGGTCTGGACTGCCGGCGAGGAAGGGGTCGTTGCTTCTTGGGCGGTCGTTGCCTGGTCGGTGGTGGCGGCCGCGCCCGGGGTCGAAGCAACTTCCTGGGCGTAGCTTGGTGCGAATGCGGCGCATGCACTGGCAACTGCCAGGCTCATCAATGTCTGTTTAGCCTTGGGGTAATACATGGTGCTCTCCTGTTTTTTTAAATATGACCGTCACCCATCCAACGGTGTCTCCACTGCCAGTCGCCGGCCCTGATTCGGCCGCCTGCTGCCGGCCATCATGCTGTTCGAGCTCTCGTGCGCTGTCACTCCCTAATCCTGGGCACCTCCCCGCCGCGCCGGCTGGTCCCGGGCAGGCGCATCTGGCTGGCTATCCGGCCGATCAAGCCAGCCGTGTACGCCCGCCATGCGCCGCCACCAAGCGGCACAGCGAGGACATGCGGCCGGGGCCGATGTCCTCGCTGTCGGGGTGCGGGCAAAGCTTGTGCGCTGCGCTCTTTCATCTGTCATCGCTCAGGCATGCATCCAGGATGCAGTCGTTGTTCAGGCAATCTGTCCGGAGCGTGGAAACGTTTCCACGTCAGTTGTCTGAATATTAGAGTTAGCAAAAAAAATTGTCAACGGAATATTCCATGCAGATATGGGACGGGATGCGGCTGATTTGCAACATCGGCATTGCACACGAGTGGACATGCCGGCTTGTACCTGCATGTCCCGCGAAACTGTCGTCATTGACATCCAAAAATTGCCGGTGCTATAGTCGCCTTGACATGTTGGTAACGTTTCCATGTGGGCAGTCCGGCCCGCAGGACGATGACAACCCGAGGAGGTCCATGAAACCGATCCGCCGCTTGGCCACATTGCTGGTGCTGGCCGCCAGCGCCGGGTGCGCCGCCCCGCCGGCCACCGTCGCCCCTTCCGCTGCCAAGATGTCCGGTGCTCCCGGCAGCTGGGTCCTGGCATGGAGCGACGAATTCGACGGCAAGGAGCTCGACCGCAGCAAGTGGGTCGCCGAAACCGGCGGCCATGGCTGGGGTAACAAGGAATTGCAGCACTATACGGACCGACCGGACAATGTGCGGGTGGCCGACGGGCACCTGGTCATCGAGGCGCGCAAGGAACGCTTCGGCGACAACGCGTACACGTCGGCGCGGATCAAGACGGCCGGGCTGATGGAGCAGATGCATGGCCGCTTCGAAGCGCGCATCAAGGTGCCGAAGGGACAGGGCATCTGGCCGGCATTCTGGATGCTCGGCGCGAACATCCAGCAGGTGGGCTGGCCGCGCAGCGGCGAGATCGACATCATGGAAAACATCGGCAAGGAGCCGTCCATCGTGCACGGCACGCTGCATGGGCCGGGTTACTCCGGTGCCCATGCGTTCGGACGTCCGTCACCGCTGGAACACGGCATCTATGCGGACGACTTCCACGTGTTCGCGGTCGAGTGGGAGCGCGGCGAAATCCGCTGGTACCGCGACGGCATCCTGTACCACACGGCGCGGCCCGACCTGGTCAAGGGCGACTGGGTATTCGAGCATCCTTTCTTCATGCTGCTGAACCTGGCCGTCGGCGGCGAATGGCCCGGCTATCCGGACAGCACGACCGTCTTGCCGCAACGGATGCTGGTCGATTACGTGCGGGTCTACCGCAGGGCGGAAGCGACGCCGTAAGCACGCTTGCGACCGTGTCCATGTGGACTGCCTTGGCGGAGCCTGCATTGCTGCCCGGTGCCTGCACTGCCGGCGCTGCCTGCACACGGCACACCCGCGCGTTGCATTGCGCTGCGCCATGTCGCCGTTTCTACGCCCCAGCCCGCGAAATACGCAGTCCATCGCAATCAACGCAGCAACCGCCTGCGCGCAGCCTATAGTGCTTTCATCGCTACCTTACCGGAGAACAAAGCATGAAAAAACTGTTGCGTGCAGCCGCCGTTAGCGCCACGCTCGCCCTGGTTGCCAGCCCAGCGCTCGCCGACGACGTGGTCCGCGAAAAACGCAGCGTCGATGCCAAGGTGACGAAGGTGAAACTGGGCGGCGTCGTCGACCTGGTTCTGCGCCAGGGGAACACGCCCTCCCTCGTCGTGTCGGGCGACCGGCGCCATGTCCAGCGCATCACCACTTCCCAGCGTGGCGACACGCTGGAAATCGGTACCGAATCCTTCACTACCCGCCAAGGCGACGTGCACGAAAAGCTGCGTGCCGAACTGACCGTGCCGAACCTTGCCAAGTTCGCGTCGCAAGGCGTCGGCGCCTCGACCGTCAGCGGCTTCTCGGGCGATACGGTGCGCCTGGCACTCGATGGCGCCGGCTCGGTGACGGTGAACAGCAACTTCCGTCACATCGATGCCCGCCTGGGCGGCGTGGGGGGACTGTCCCTCAATGGCGTGCGCGCCGAGCGTGTCGACCTCAGCCTGCGCGGTGCCGGCCGCATCAGCGTCAGCGGCGAGAGCAAGTTGCTGCGCGCCAAGCTCGCGGGCGTCGGCAGCCTCGAAGCGCGCGACCTGCGCGCCGACACGGTCGACCTCGACATGAGCGGCCTCGGTGGCGCAACCGTGCACGCCACCCGCGCCGCCGACGTCGACCTCAACGGCATGGGTTCGGCCACGGTCTACGGTAATCCGTCGAGCCGCAATGTCAGCGCCAACGGCATGGGACGGGTTGCCTGGAAATAAGGCAAGCGCTGGTACGTGCCCCCACAGGGGCGTCACGCCCTACCCTACTGGCGGAGTTTTTCCTTGGCCACCATGGCGTTCCGTACTTCCCTGACACCCGGGATGCCGCGCGCGATCTGTGCGGCCCGCGCGGCGCTCTCGGGTGATTCGACAAAGCCGCTGAGCTGTACCGTCCCCTTGTAGGTCTCGACCTGTACATCATGCGCCTTGACTTCGGGATCGGTGGCGAAAGCTGCCTTGATCCGGGTGGTAATCGCGGCGTCGTCGATGTATTCGCCGGTTCCCCGTTGCGTGCCGCTCGGCGCGCAGGCACTGAGCACTGCCAGCACCACGCCGAGGAGGATGAGGTGGATGCGGTAGGAAAGATTCATGACAGGCTCCCAAGAGAAGGCAGACCACCTCATTCTCTCGGGCGTCATCTAGCGGCGTTTGATGCTGAACAAACGCGCAAACGGACCTTTTTTCAGAGTGGTTTGTTCAGCGCCAGAACCGGCACGGCCGTATCCGCCGCGGGGGCCGGCGGTGTCAGCGCAAAACCGCGGCGTGCGATGTCGCGCCCGAGCACCACGCGCAGGTCCGCAGGCGCACAGTCGGCCACTTCCTGCAACTGGGCACCACCGAACCGCTCGGCCAGCCGTTCGGCCGCCATGCGGTGGGCTGGCTCGTACTCGATACGGGTGCGCCGCACGCCAAATCCTGGTTGATTCGACAGACGGGCCAGTTTCAGTTCCGTCGTGCCGAGCTGGCGTGCGAGCGTGCGCGCCATGCCCGGGACGCCATTGCCGTTGCGGATTTCGAGCAAGGCCATGACCGGCACCGCCTGGCCCGCAGGGGGCGCGACTGGCGCTGGCGCTGGTGCTGGCGCCGGCGCCGGAGCCGGCGCACGCCGCAGCTCCAGCATGCCATCGGGGCCGGAGTGCAGTTGCACCTGGCTCCAGCCCGGTTCGTCGCGGACGGGTGTGTTGACGGCCCGGTCGATCGCGGCGACCTTGGTCTGGCTACCCGCGGTGGCATAATCCGCACGGAAGTCATGGGCCCGCAGGGCACTGGCCTGGGACAGCATCTGCTGCGCGCGCTCCTCGTGCCCGAGTTTGCGCAGCGTCTCGCCCAGCAGTTGCCAGGAACGGTGGTTCAGTGGATCGAGCAGGCAGGCCTTCTCGAGCGAGACGAGCGCATTGTCGTAGTCCTCGCTGAGGAAATAGGCGTGCCCGAGGTTGCTGAACAGGTAAGCATTGGCCGGGCCCGACGACAGGGTCAGCGATTCCGTCAGCGCGCGCCACAAGGCGATCGCGGTCGCGAATTCGCGCTGTTCGGCATGCAAGGTGGCCAGCCCGTTGCGGGCGTTCACGTGCTGCGGCGCTACCTTCAGCGCGGTTTCATAGGCGGCACGCGCGTCGTCGTAGCGGCGCGCGAGATGGTGGTTACGGCCGGCCAGGTAGGCATCGTCCGCAGTTGTCATTGCGGCACTCGAGAGCGTGCGTCCGCCGATCGGCGCGCAGGCGAGCAGGCCGGCGCCGGCGCACAGTAGCGACAGTCGAGTGAGCAGGGTAAAGGTTCGCATGACGGACTCCATGGTGTTCAATTTGCGAGGGTCAGTGTGCCCAAGGTTCGCGAGAGCTGTATCCCGGCCGGCCCGAGCAGCACCATCAGCAGCGTCGGGAAAATGCAGAAGATCAGTGGGAACAGCAGTTTCAGGCCGATCTTGGCCGCGCACTCCTCGGCGATCACACGGCGCTTGTGGCGCAGGTTCTCGGAGTACACGCGCAGCGAGTCGCCCACGCTGGTGCCGAAGCGTTCCGACTGGATCAGCATCGCGACCAGCGTGTCCACATCCTCGACACCTGAACGCAGCGCAAAATTGCGCAGCGCTTTCTCCTTGCTGAAACCGGCCCGCATTTCCATCAGCACGATTTGCAGCTCCTGTGCCAGCACCGCGCTCTTGATATGGATTTCGGCAGCAACCTTCACCAGGGCCCGCTCCAGGCTCAAGCCGGCTTCGACGCAAACCGTCATCAGGTCGAGCGCGTCGGGGATGGTCTCGAAGATCTCGCGGCGGCGGCGCGCCACGATCCGCTCCAGCACGATGTTCGGCAGGTAGTAACCGAGCGCTGCCGCTACCAGCAGCAGCGCCAGCAGGCGATCGCCCTTCAGCGCGCTGCCGTAGATGAGGATGAACGGCGCCGCCAGCGCCGGCAGCAGCAGGGCCAGGCCGGTCTTCGACGCGAAGTACAGCGTCGGCGCTGCCGGATTGCGCCAGCCGGCGTTCATGAAGCGCGTGCGCAGGGTCGACTTTTCCCACCCCTCTTCGGGGATGGAGAGCTTGGTCAGCGGTTTGGCGGCGCTGGCGACTCGCTCCACCCAGCCACCGCCGGCATCCAACTGGGTCGACGTCGTGCTGCCGAGGAAGTGGCGCAGGCGCTCGCGCAGGGCCAGCGGCGCGAACAGCACCAGGCCGAGCCAGGCGATGCCGCACACGACACAGAGGACGACAAGCAGGAAAATCAGCTGGGAGGACGTCATGGTCACCTCGGTACGGATTCAAACACGGATACGAACAATTTTGCGAATCCAGATGGCCCCGAACAGGATCATGCCCAGTCCGTACCAGAGCATGCGCACGCCCAGCGGATCGGTCCAGAGCATGCTGACGTACTCCGGGTTCACCACCAGCATCATGGCCGTGACGCCTAACGGTAGCAGGCCGAGGATCCAGGCCGACATGCGTCCTTCCGCCGACAGGACGCGCACATGCGCCACCAGCTTCAAGCGGGCGCGGATGATCTGGCTGATGTTCCCGAGGATTTCAGCCAGGTTGCCGCCCGACTCGCGCTGGATCAGCACGGCGATGATCAGGTAGCGCAGATCGGTCAGCGGGATCCGCGCGGCCATGCCGTGCAAGGCTTCGTTCATCGGAACGCCGTAGTTGATCTCTTCGCGAACTATCCGGAACTCGCCGCTGAGCGGTTCCGGCAACTCGTTCCCGACGATTTGCAGCACGTTGCTGAACGAGTGGCCGGCGCGCAGGGCACGCGCGATGAAGTCGGCGGCATCGGGCAACTGCTGCTCGATACGGATAAGGCGCCGCGCGCGCGCGCGGCGCAACAGGATGCAGGGCACGCCGAGTCCGAGCATGGCGAGGAACACGCGCACCGGTGCAGGCAGCGGCCACGCGAGCGTCAACAGAGCCATCATGGCCATGCAGCCGAGCGACCAGGCCAGGAACTGGTCGACCGGAATACGGGCCCCGGCCTGTACCAGCAGGGAATCGATCCGGTGCGCCAGCGACAGCTTGTGCAGCATCCGGTCCACTACCTCGTTGCGGCTGTAGCGGCGTTGTTTCAGGATCGAGATCCGTTCGCCGCTGCGTCCTGGCATGCCGGACATGGTCTGCAGCCGCCTGGCGACGCGGCGTGCCGCCGCGCCGTGCGTTCCCATCCACCACAGATAAACGCCCTCGATCGCGAGGATCACGGCTGCAAACAGGAACACTACGAAAGCATAGAACACCGCATCCATGCGTACTCCTTAGTCGAAGGTCCGGTCGGGATCGAAGGTGTCTTCCGGCACAGGCACGCCGAACATTTTCAGGCGGTCGGCAAAGCGTGGCCGCACCCCCGTGGCGCTGAAGCGGCCCTTCACCTTGCCGTCGGCGTCGACGCCGATCTGCTCGAAACGGAAGATCTCCTGCATCGAGATGATGTCGCCCTCCATGCCGGTAATCTCTTGCAGGCTGACCACCTTGCGTGTGCCGTCAGTCAGGCGTGAAGCCTGTACCACCACCGTCACCGCCGACACGATCTGCTGGCGGATCGCGCGCGCGGTCAGGTTGACGCCGGCCATGCTGACCATGTTCTCCAGGCGCGACAGCGCATCGCGCGGGGTGTTCGAGTGGATCGTCGCGAGCGACCCTTCATGGCCGGTGTTCATCGCCTGCAGCATGTCGAGCGCCTCGGCGCCGCGCACCTCACCCAGGATGATCCGGTCGGGGCGCATCCGCAGTGCGTTGCGCACCAGGGCGCGCTGGGTCACCTCGCCCTTGCCTTCGATGTTCGGCGGGCGGGTCTCGAGACGCACCACGTGCGGCTGGCGCAGTTGCAGCTCGGCCGCGTCTTCGATCGTCACGATGCGCTCGCTCGCAGGGATGAAGCCGGATATGAGGTTGAGCAGCGTGGTCTTGCCGCTGCCGGTGCCGCCCGAAATCAGGATGTTCACCTTGGCCGCGCCCAGGCCTTCCAGCACCCGGATCATTGGCGGCGTCAGGCTCTTGTAGTCGAGCAGGTTCTGCACCGTCAGCGGGGTGGCACCGAAGCGCCGGATCGACAGCAGCGGCCCGTCGACCGCCAGCGGCGGGATGATCGCGTTGACGCGCGAGCCGTCCGGCAGGCGCGCGTCGACCATCGGGCTGGACTCGTCCACGCGCCGGCCCACGCGCGAGACGATCTTCTCGATGATCTTCATCAGGTGGGCATTGTCGTGGAACGTGATGTCGGTCAGTTCCAGTCGCCCGCGCCGTTCGACGTACACCTTGCTGGCGGTGTTGACCAGGATGTCGGAGACGGTCGGATCGTTCAGCAGCGGCTCGAGCGGACCGAAGCCGAGCATCTCGTGCTGGATGTCGAGCACCAGATTATGGCGTTCGTGCTGGTTCAGGACGATGCGCTCTTCTTCGATGATGCGCTGGATCAGCAGCGCCAGCTCGTGCTTGAACTGCTCGGCGGTGAGGCGCTTCAGGCGCTCGAGGTCGATGCGGTCCAGGATCATCTGGTGCATCAGCTTCTTGAGCTCCTGGTAGGCCTGGTTGCCGTTGTCCGGCAGGACCGCCCCCGCCAGGGCCGCGCCGGACTGGCGCTCCTGGCTGGAGCTCGCGAGGCGTTCGCGTAGGGACATGGGATACTCCTTTTCGTCCTTGGTTGCGTTCAGTCGTCGGGATCGCCACGTCCGAACAGGCGATCGAACAGGCCCTTGCTTTCCTGGACGCGGCGGGTGGTCACCAGGTCGACCATGTCGGCCAGGCTGCGCGCGGCCGCGCTCGAGCGCGACAGCTGCAGCACCGGCACGCCCTGGTTGACCGAATCGGTGACCGCGACGTAATCGTTGGGGAAGGTATGCACCACTTCGCAGCCGAGCGCACCGTGCACGTCTTGCAGACGAAGCTTGCCGCCCTTTTCGTAGCGGTTGACGATCAGGCGGATGTTATCCAGCACGTAGCCGAGCGAACGGAAGATGTCGAGCAGCCGGCGCGCGTCGCGGATGTCGGGCAGCGCCAGCTGCAGCACCGGGTAGATGGTGTCGGTCACGTCGAGCGCACGCAGCGACACGGCGTCGATCTGGCGCCCGACGTCGAGCAACACGTAGTCGTAATGCTGGCGTGCCACGCGCAGGATGGTGTCGATGTGTTCCGGCCTGGCTTCCTTGGCATGAGCGGGGTCGTCCGCTGCGGCCAGCACCCCGAAGCCTGGCGTGACGTGCACCACGCAGCTTTCCAGGAACGGGCCGTCGACGCGCGTGATCTGCGCGCAGACGTCGGACAGGGTCATGCTCGGCTTCTGGTCGGATACGTACAGCGCAGCGTCGCCGAACTGGCCGTGCAGGTCGATCAGCAGTACCTTCTTGGCGGCCAGGGTGGCCAGCGCGTAACCGAAATTGGTCGATATGAAGGTGGCCCCGCTGCCGCCCTTGCAGGAGATAAAGGCAAGGATCTTCCCGTCGCGCAGCGCCGAGACGCCGGCGGCGGCCGAAATCCGGTCCATCGATTCATGGAAGGCGCGGTGTACCAGCGGCAGCTGCAGCACCTCGCGCACGCCGGCACGCATGGCGCGAATCAGCAGATCGGGCTGGTGCTGGTCGGTCAGCAGCATCAGGTGCGCCTCGGGATACTGGCGGCCGAGGCGTTCGAGCAGCGCGGCTTCGGAAGGTTCGGTATCGGTGGCGTCGACAATGACCAGCTGGGGCGGATCGGCCTCGGGCCGGTCGAGCGCCTCCCGCAGGCCCGCGCGGACGGCCCCGAGGTTCAGCGGCGGCATGCGCGCAGCGCCCTGGGAGGCAATTTCTGCGTAGAGCTGGCTGTCGCGACTGATGAGTAGCGCTTTCATGGTGGGCCTCGTTGCTGGCGCATCTGGTCAGGTTGGATGGCAGGCGGTCATCGCGCGCTGCCGGTGTTGATGATGAGCGCAGGCGGTGCGCTTTCCTTCTGCGTGAAGCTCTTCTGATAGCGGTCGTGGGCGCCCTTGGCCGCACCGCCGTCGATGCCGGTGGCAGGGTGCCTGTTGGCCGCTGCCGCCGGGTCCAGCACCTGGGCCGCCAGGTTGGCGCGGGTGGCGCTGCCGAACTGCCGGTCCCACCGCGGCGTGGTTTGCGCGCAGCCCTGCAGGCAGGCGCCGGCAAGCACCAGCACGGTCAATCGGATCGTCATGGTCACGATAGCCTCCTATTTGAGTTCGAAGCCGCCGGCGGTCTGCGCCGCGGGAGGCGCCACCTGCGGGGTGGACGCGGCGGCGGTGGTCGTAGCCGGCGCGGGGCCCTCGAGCCGTCCACCGAGCAGCACTCCCCCACGCGTCGGGATGCCCACCTTGTCGGTCGGCAGTTCGTATCCGGCGCCAGGGATCGGCTTGACCAGGCGCGCGGTGATCACGAACACCAGTTCGGTGCGATCCTGCTGGTAGTCGGTGCTGCGGAACAGTGCGCCCAGCACCGGCACTTCTCCCAGCATCGGCAAGCCATCCAGGTTGGCCACCAGGTTGTTCCGCACCAGCCCGCCGATGGCGAAGCTCTGGCCGTCGTACAGCTGGACGGTAGTGCTGGCGCGGCGGGTGGTCACCAGCGGCAGGATCGCGTTGCCGGTGAGGCCGGTGGCGGAGATGCCGATCCCTTCGCGCGACAGCTCCGACACCTCGGGTGCGACCTTCAGGTTGATGCGGCCACCCGCCAGCACGGTCGGTGTGAAGCGCAGGCCGACGCCGAACTCCTTTTCCTCGAGCGTGATCTTGTTATTGTCCTGGGCTACCGGGATGTAGAACTTGCCGCCGGCCAAGAAAGTGCCTTCCTGGCCGCTGATGGCCAGCACGTTCGGCTCCGCCAGCACGCGCACCAGGCTGTCCTGCTTGTTGGCGTCGGCCACCAGCCGGCCGCCCCTGGTCTGGAGCGTCTCTTCGCCTCCCAGCACCCGGCCGCTCAGGAAATTCGATACCAAGGTAGTTGTCCAGCTACCGGAACCAAAACTGAAGCGCGTCTTGGCTTCGAGCCGCTCGAGCAGCGTTTTCGACACCTCGGCAATCTTCACTTCGAGCTGTACCTGCTGCGGCGCGCTGACGCTGAGAAGGTTGACCACGCGTGTCGCGGCAGAAGACGAGCCGGCGCCACCGTTGCCGTTGCCCACCGCGATCACGCCGTCGGTGTCGTTGTCCTTGGCCACGGCCCCCATCTGGCGCAGCGGGCGCCGCACGTAGGCGCTGGCCAGCTCCACCGCGCGGGCAATCGCCGAGGCGTCGCTGACGGTGCCCGTCAACACCAGCGAATCGGCGGCGGCAAGCACGCGGATGTCCTTCTCTTCGGGCATGGCAGCGGCGAGGGTCGCCTGCAGCGCGGCCGGATCCATCGCGACGACGATGTCGATCACGCTGCACAAGCCGCTTTTCCCCTGCACGATCATGTTGGTGCTGCCCACGTCGAGGCCGGCGATGTACAGCGTGTCCGGCGCCACCAGCATGGCTTGCACGACTTCGGGATTGCCGACGCTGCGGTGCGCGACCCGCTCGGGCAAGCGCAGCATGGTCGACTTGCCCATGTTGAGCGTCAGTGTGGCGGGGCGCGCGGCTTCGCCGCTGCAGCCGCCGGTCGGCTGGGCACGTCCCTCCGGCGTTTTCACAGGTGCAGGGGCGGCTGCCGATGTCCTGGCGGGGGCCGGCGCCATGGCCGCCGTTTTGGCAGGTGGGGGGGCCGCATTGGCGGGCGCTGCGGCGGCCAGCGCCAGGCCGGTTGCGAGCCGTGCGAAGTTGAGGCGTCTGTTCATGGCATCCATCCCGGATCGGTAAAGGTCAGAAGCATTCCTGGGAAGCGTGCAGGCCGTTGATGACCTTGACGCAGTCGCGTCGCTGCACCGGTGCGGAGGCTGGCTTCGGCGCCGGCGCCCGCGGTGCGCGCACTGTCATCGCTACCGGCTTGACCGGCGGGGTCGCTGCCGGCAGCAGGTTCTGCTTGGTGGCGCCGAGGGTTTGCGCCGCTGCCGGGTCGACCTGGTTGCGCAGCGCCAGCGACAGCGTGCCGACGCTGCGCGCCAGGTCGAGCAACTCGGCCTGCTCGGGCGTCACTTCGAGCGTGACGGCGTTCACGACCTTCGGCTTGGTCTCGTCGCGGTTGACTTCCTGCGCTACTGCCAGCACCAGAATCCGTTCGAGTACGATCTTCGAGATGCTTCGTTGGCGGGGCACCTCGGCCTGCGGCTGCGGATCGGTCTCGGTGCTGACGATAATGTCCACGTAGTTGCCGGGCAGTGCAAAGCCGGCCACCCCGATCACGTCGTTCACGCGCACTGTAATGGCACGCTTGCCTTCGGTGATCAGGGCCGACAGCCCGCCCAGGGTGCCGACCGGCGCGAGCTTCGCTTCGCTCAAGGGCTCGCCAAGCAGAATGCTGGTCTTGAGCACCCTGCCGCCGAGCTTCTTCGGATCGTCGAACGCGCCTTTCGGCACGCTGTGAGCCGGCCATTCGACCAGCTTGAACATCTCGGGCGTCAGGCGCTGGCCCATGTTGATGTCGGCCGCAGCCACCACGATGCGGCTGGCGCTCGCCGCCGGTTGCGTCAGGAGCCAGCGCGAGGCCAGCACCACGGCGGCAAGGCCGAACAGGATCGCGAGCGCCATCACGATCACGGCACGCTTGTTTTTCATTGGGCATCTCCCAGGTTGCTCCGTTCCTTCTCCGCGCAGGAAACGAACAGGCTGCTCCAGGCCTGGGTCACGCTGTCCACATCGAAACGTGGAGCGCGACCGGCAAAGCCTGCAAAATCGGCAATCCGCCCCAGCAACTCATGCGGCAAGGCAGCAAGCAACGGACGCCGGGTGCGGCGGTGCAGTTCATTGATCAGGTAATCGATCGCGCGCTCGTCAGCGTCGATGCCGCGCAGCAGGCACTGGTGGCGCAGCAGAGCGCGGTAGCCCGGCTCGGACAGGGGACCGACCGGAATCTGGTAACCGATGCGGCGCAGGCAGGAGTCATCCAGGACCGACTCGGGGACCAGGCTGGTGGCCAGCACCAGCGACACGTCGAACGGCAACGCATGGGTCGCGCCACCGGGCATCGCGACGTGATCGGTGCCGCGCTCGAGCGCACCGAGCAGCCGGTACAACACGTCGCCGGCCGGCATGCGCTGGCGGCCGATATCGTCGAGCACCAGCAGGCCGTTGTTGGCCAGCAGGTGCGGCGGCGCGCGCAGCACGCCGCTGGCGCAGTCGCTATGCAGTTCAAGCATCTCGCGCCCCAGCTCGGCGCCGGTATGCACCAGCGGGCGCTGGCACAGCGCCCAGCGCGTGTCGCAACTGCGCCGGTCTTCCAGCGCGCGCGATTGCAACGGCGCCGGGTGCAGGACCGGATCATAGATTTGCACGATCTCGTGCTTGACCAGCACCGCGTGCGGCACGGCCACCGGTTCCTGGTGCAGCCGCGCCAACTTGCGCGCGAGCGTCGTCTTGCCACTGCCGGACGGGCCGTACAACATCAGGGGGCGATTCGAATGCAGCGCGGCGCCGAGCAGTTCGCGCACTGCGGGATCGATGCTGTCATCGGCCAGCGCAGCATGCAGCTCGGCGGGCGTAATGCGGACGCCATCGTGCCGGCGTAGCGACTGCTGTTCCACCAGGGCGCGGTACGCGTCGAGCGTCACCGGGGCTGCGCCCACGTAGCGCGATTCGGCCAGGTATTCGGCAGCGGCGCGCTGGCCGAAGGCGGTCAGTTGGTAATGCACGTCGATGTCGGACTCGCCGCACCATGCCACTTCGGCGTGCTGCTCGGCGACCAGCCCCTGCAGCACCTCGCGCACCACGCCGATCGACAGGTGCAGCCGCCCGGTGAGGAACGACAGTGCAGTTTTTCCGCTCGCATGCATGGCCTTGACCACCAGGGCGGTGACGAACCTCGGTTCGAGGCCGGTGTCGCGCAGGGTGCGCGGCTGCCGCGGCAGAATCGGCACGCGTTCGGCCTCGAGCGCGTCACTGGAGCTGGCTGCCAGGTGCCCGCTGAAGGCAGCTGGCTTGGACGCTATAAACGCTTCCATGGGGAAACCTCCTGCTGGGTACGGATATTTCTTACATTTGTTAAATTGATTCTAGCCATCGTCCTTTTCTGTCGCTTGATGTCCGCCAAGGAAGATGACTCAATGTAAAAGTCAAGCGTAACGGCCTATCAAAAGATAAATAGTGCCGGCGGCAATCGCCAGGCCGTAGGGGATCGAGCCGACGCTTTCCCGTGCCGTCGAAGGCGCTGCGGGAAGCCGCAGCAGCATTGGCCGTACGAGTCCCCACAGGTTCGCCAGCGCGAGTCGAAGCCGGCCGCGGTAGATGACGACGGCAAGGGCCATGATTCCGCCTGCGCACCAGGCCAGGACGGCGATCTCCAGGACGTCCGTCGGACTGGTGAAGGCGCCCACTGTCGCCATCATCTTGACGTCCCCGGCAGCCATGCCGCGGAGCAGGTAGAAAGGCATGAAGATCAGCAGGCCGGTCACAACGCCGCCGAGACCGGCCAGCAAGGCCTGGCGAGGGTCGGCCGACAATGCGTGCAGCACCAGCGCGCCGGCAAGTCCGCCCAGCAGCAGGCGGTTGGGAATGCGGCGGCTGGACAAGTCGTTGATCGCGGCAGCCGCCACCAGCAGCAGCAGCAGCGTGTCGAGGTAGGGTGCGACAACCATGATGCGCTCCTCTGCACAAGAAAAAAGCCCCCCGGGGGCTTTTGGCTCCTGGGGGGCAACCAGCGATTACTCCGCGATGGTGTCAGGGAGCTTGTTGGCGATGTAGTTGAATGCCGTCTTGATGTCGGTGCCGATCGTGCCAGCAGTTGCTGCGACCGCGACGCCGATCAGGGCTGCAATCAGGCCGTACTCGATGGCCGTCACACCGTTTTCATCAGCAACGAAAGCTTTGATGGCGGAGGTAATGGTGCTCATGACAACTCCTTATGGTGGTTGATAACGTATTACAGGTCTTACTGACAGACGGGGCCCCGTCTTTTGCTGCTTTCGACTGCGTCTGTCAGTGGGTTCACTTTATCGAATAGTGCCGTATGGCAAGTTGATGTTGTGCAAGTTTTCCATGTGGAAATGATTTGGGCCCTTGCTGCTTGAGAGCGCACAAACATCCCGTGCTTTGCATCTTTCACGTGCCCGTCAAAACGATAAATATTGTTAAGAATAGTTGCCTGCAATACAAAAACAATTTATCCTGTTCCGCTTGTGCGCTTAAAAAAGCGGCACCCCGTGGTTTCTACGCCGTGCTTTTGCTTGACCCCGTTTCTGTGAACGACATGGATTCCCTGCTGAGACACATGGTGGACATGACTGGCCACCGCGATCACACGATGCTGGACATTTCCGTGGTTTCAGCGGTGCAGGAACTGTCGGGCGCGGTGCAAACCCGGGTGTTGACGATTGCCACGGTGTGCGGGCAGAAATTCGTCCGCCCGCGTGCCTGCATCCGTGCCGGCGGGGTCGCCTGTCCGGAAGAAGCGCAGGACGGCAACCCTGGCGAGCCGATCAGCGCCTTCCCAACGCTGGCGCACTGCCTGGAGCACCACGATTCGCGTGCCGAAGGCAGCGGCCCCGACGGCTTGTGGCGCCTGTGGCTGCCCATCTGGTTCGGCGACAAGGCCGATACCTGCCTCGAGATCACGCATGAGCGCGGCTTTACCGGCGAAGCGATCCATACGATCAGCGGAATCGTCAGTGTCTACCGCAACTTCCAGAACCTGCTCGACTACAGCGAACGTGATTCGCTCACCGGCCTGCTCAACCGCAAGACCTTCGACGACCAGCTGGCGCGCATGCTGCACGCTTCCGACGTCGCCCCGCTGGTGCCGGGCCAGCCCGAGCGGCGCCATCATGGTGCGGAAGAAAAACAATGGCTGGCCGTGATCGATGTCGACCACTTCAAGGGGGTGAACGACCGCTTCGGCCACCTGTACGGTGACGAAGTGCTGATCCTGGTGGCCAACCTGCTGCAGTCCTCGTTCCGCGCGCAGGACCGGGTGTTCCGCTTCGGCGGCGAGGAGTTCGTCGTGCTGCTGCGTTCGACCACGCTGGAAAACGCGCGCAAGATCATCGATCGCTTCCGCACCAATGTCGAAGCGCACGACTTCCCCCAGGTCGGGCGGGTCACGGTCAGCGTCGGTTTCACCAGTATCCGCGCCACCGATTCGCCGGTGGTCACGCTCGGCCACGCCGACCAGGCCCTGTACTTCGCCAAGGCCAACGGACGCAACCGCGCCTGCCATTACGACGAGCTGGTGGCCAAAGGCCTGCTGCAGACCATCGCCGCCAACGACATCGCCGAATTCTTCTGACCGCTCTCAGCCCTGCGGAAGGGCGCGCGCGAACTCAAGCGCATCTTCCAGGCGGTCGTCGCCCCAGAACATCTCGCCGTTCACCATGAATGTCGGGGCGCCAAAGATGCCGAGCGCACGCGCCTGCGCCGTCTGCGCGCGCAGCGCTTCACGGGCAGGATCCTGTCCGGCCGCCGCCACGAGTGCCGCCGGGTCCGCAACCAGTCCTGCGAGCGCCGCCAGGACGGTGCCGGCGTTGTCGATATCGCGGTCGTGGGCCCAGTTCTGCAGCATGATGCGGCGACAGAACTCCCCCATCCAGGGCTGGTCTGCGCCAAGCAATGCAACGCGCATCGGCAGCACGGCCCTGCGCGGGAACACTGCCGGCCGCGTGAACGGCAGCCGGTACTTCGCGGCGCGGCGCGCCATGTCGCGCCAGACGTACTCGCCCTTCTCCTTCTGTCCGGCGAACGGCGAGCTCTGCCAGCCGAGTTCACGGAAAATGGGACCGAGCAGGAAGGGCTTCCAGCGCAGCGGTACGCCGGCGCCGCCTGCCAGCGCTTCGATGCGCATCACGGAGAGATAGCTGTAGTTGCTGCCGAACTCGAACCAGAATTCGATGGGTGGGGGCATGCCGGTACCTCGTCGCTTGGTGGAAGACCTGTTGTCGCGTATTGTGCATGACAAGCATGCAGCCGGATGCATGCGCCACGAAGGAGCGAGCAAGACATGGACAAGGTACTGATCGTGACGGGGGCCGGGCGCGGGATCGGCGCAGCCATCGCGCGGCGCGCGGCGGCCGAGGGCTACGCGGTAGCAGTCAACTACCAGCACGACACACTGGCAGCCGAAGCAGTGGTGGCGGCGATCCGGACGGCGGGCGGAACCGCGATTGCAATCCAGGCCGATGTCGCCCAAGAAGAACAGGTCGCACACCTGTTCGCCCGCACCGAAGCCGAGCTGGGCCGGCCTGCCGCGCTGGTCAACAATGCCGGCATCACCGGGCGCATCGCCCGCTTCACGGAAACCGGTCCGGCCACCATCGAGGCGACCTTCCGCACCAACGTGTTCGGCACGATGCACTGCTGCCGCGCCGCCATTGCCGCGTTCCGGCGCAGCGGTATTCGCGGCGTGATCGTCAACGTCTCATCGGTTGCCGCGGCGACGGGCAGCCCGTGCGAGTACGTGCATTACGCGGCCAGCAAGGCGGCGGTCGAGACCTTCACGCTGGGGTTGGCGCGCGAGATGGCGCCCGAAGGCATCCGGGTGTGTGGCGTGGCGCCGGGATCGACGCTGACCGGCATCCATGCGGCAGCCGGCGAACCGGGTCGCCCGCAACGGGTAGCGCCGGCGATCCCGATGGGGCGGCTCGCGACCGCCGACGAGATCGCGGAACCGGTCGTCTGGCTGCTGTCGCCCGCCGCATCCTACGTGACGGGCACGACGCTGCGCTGTGCCGGCGGGCTATGAGGCAAGGCCTGGGCGACGAAAGCTCAGGCGATGTTCATGAATCGCAGCGGATTGACCTGCCACTTCTCGGCCGACTCGTGGCGCACGATCTTGTCGCCGCCGCCGAAGCCGAGCGGCTTGGACAGGTCGAGGGTCTGTGGCTTGATGTAACCCTGGCTCTTGGTGCTGAAGAACACGTTGACCTTCGGCGTCAGCAGGCTGGTCTCGTGCGGTTCGATGACCACGCCCAGGCGCCCCGATTCGAGCAGCACCAGCGTGCCCACCGGGTAGATGCCGACGCAGCGCATGAATTCCTGCGCCAGCGTGGGGTTGAAGTGGAACTTGCTCCATTCGTAGATCTTGCGCAGCGCTTCGGCCGCCGGCATGCCCTTGTGGTAGCAGCGGTCCGAGGTGATCGCGTCATAGACGTCGACGATCGCCGCCATCTGGGCCAGCTCGCTGATGCCGCCCTCGGCCTGTTTATCCGGGTAGCCGCTGCCGTCGCGCCGTTCATGGTGGTGCAGCGTGATGTCGAGCGGGATCGGGCCGATCTCCGGGGTCTTGACCAGGATGTCGTAGCCGTCGCGCGGGTGGCGCTTGATGATGTCGAATTCTTCGTCGGTCAGGCGGTCCTGCTTGTTCAGGATAGCGTCCGGCACCAGCGCCTTGCCGGTGTCGTGCAGCAGGCCGCCTACGCCGGCCTGGTGGATCGTGTCCTCGTCCATGTTGCGGGAACGGCAGAACGCGACCAGCAACGCGCAGACGCTGACCGAATGCAGGAAGGTGTAGTCGTCCTTGTTCTTGATGCGAAGCAGGCCCAGCAGCGCACCGGCATTGCGCAGGATCGATTCGGTGACGCTCTCGACCACCGGGCCGACCTTGTCCAGCTCGACCGCCTTGCCGAGGCGCGCGTCGGCCATCACGGTGCGCACCAGGCCGGCGGCCTGCTTGCGGATATGCGCCGCACGTTGCAACTCCTCACCGAGCGAGACGCGGGTGACGACCACCGGCTTGGCCGCAATCGCCGTCACTTCGGCGTCAAGGGCAGCTTCTGCCTGGGCCAGCGTCGGGGCGTCGTCGATGTCCAGGCCCTTGCTGCAGTCGATGACGACACCGCGGATCCGGGCGTGGCGGATCTTGTAGATCTCGTCTTCGGACGTCAGCACAAAACGGTTGCGCACGAACGGGTGGTCCATCCAGCCGCAATCGAGGTCGTGGATGAACATTCCGACCTTCAGCTGTGATGCATCCACCTTTTTCAACATGTCGCTACTCTGCTCTGTAATAATGTCGGCGCCCTTCGCCAAGATGCAGTATAGCAATGGTGTTACCGATAATCACTAATTGTTGCATCTCAAACACATAAATCAAATGGAACTTCGCCAACTGCGCTATTTCGTCGCGATCGTCGATCATGGCTCGCTGTCGCGCGCCGCGCTCGTACTGCACGTGGCGCAGCCGGCCTTGACCCAGCAGTTGCGCCAGCTCGAAGAGGAGCTGGGCGCGCAGCTACTGCACCGTTCGGCCCACGGCGTGGTCAGCACCGATGCGGGCAAGATCTTCTACGAGCACGCACAGGCCATCCTGAAACAGGTGGCGGACGCGCGCTCGGCGGTGGTGCAGTCGACCACGCGCCCGTCCGGCAGCGTCTCGCTCGGTCTGCCCCACAGCATCTCCGGTGCGCTGGCGCTGCCGATCCTGAGCGCGGCGCGCGCGCAGTATCCGGAAATCACGCTGCAGCTGACCGAGGAAATCTCCGGTAGCCTGACCGAGCAGCTCAAATCGGGGCGCCTGAACCTGGCGGTGCTGTTCGACGAGGTCCCGACCGACCACTTCACCTCCACTGCGCTGGTGGAGGAAGACCTGATGTTCATCTGCCGTGCCGGCTCGGCATTCGCACCGGGCGGGACGTCGCTCACGCTGGCGCAGGTGCTGGCCAGTACCCTGATCCTGCCGGCACGCCAGCACGGTGTGCGTCCACTCGTCGAACAGGTGGCGCTGGAAGCCGGCCTGACGCTTGGCCCCATCCTCGAGATCAACTCGCTGGCCATCCTGCGCTCGGCGCTGCTGGCCGACCTTGGCGCCACCCTGCTGCCGGTGGCGCCGCTGCTGGCCGACATCGAGCGCGGCGCCGTGGCGGCCTGGCCAGTGCACGACCCCGCCATTACCCGCCATGTGATGCTGTGCGCATCCCGTAACATCCCGCTCACGAATGCCGCCGCGGCCATCGGGAAGCTGGTACGCGACGTCACCGAAGACCTGTGCGCGCGCAAGGCCTGGCCGGGTGCGCGCTTGCTCATTTCGTGACGCAATAACGGCCATCAGTTTTTCTTATACCCCCATCCGCAAACCCTATTGGCCCCGGCGCGGGTAAGTCCCTACACTCCACGCGCAAAACGAGCAGCACCTGAAGCGCTCCTGTCGCCACCGCGACCCGTTCCCCCCGCCCCGCCTACCCGGCTGCCAGCGGCGAACACCAGCCCGAATCACGATTTTGGAGACACCCATGCCAGACACCGTCACGCCTCAGGCCGTGGCGCCGGACGATTCGTCCCGCCTCGATTCTTCAGCCTTAAAAGCGGTCACCCTCGACGACAAGTACACCGCCAAGTCCGGCAACATCTTCCTGTCCGGCATCCAGGCCCTCGTGCGCCTGCCGATGATGCAGCGCGAGCGCGACGCCGCCGCCGGCCTGGACACGGCCGGCTTCGTGTCCGGCTACCGCGGCTCGCCGCTCGGCGGCCTCGACGAAACGCTGTGGAAGGCGAAGAATCACCTGGAGGCGAACCACGTGCAGTTCGTGCCGGGCGTGAATGAAGACCTGGCCGCCACCGCCGTCTGGGGCACCCAGACCGTGGACCTGATCGGCCCCGCCAAGTACGATGGCGTGTTCGCCATGTGGTACGGCAAGGGCCCGGGCGTGGACCGCTGCGGCGACGTGTTCAAGCACATGAACCATGCCGGCACGGCAAAGCATGGCGGCGTGCTGCTGGTGGCCGGTGATGACCACGGCGCCTATTCCTCGACCCTGCCGCACCAGTCCGACCACATTTTCTCGGCCTGCATGATCCCGGTGCTCTACCCGTGCAATGTGCAGGAATACCTGGACCTGGGCGTGCATGGCTGGGCCATGTCGCGCTATTCGGGTTGCTCGGTGGCCTTCAAGGCGCTGGCCGACACGGTCGAATCGAGCGCCTCGGTGGACGCCGATCCGTTCCGCGTCGAGGTCAAGTATCCGAAGGACTTCGTCATGCCCGAAGGCGGCCTGAACACGCAGTTGTCCTCCGTCCCGCTGGGCCAGCAGGCGCGCGCGCAGGAAGCGCTGATGCAGGACTATAAAATCTATGCGGCGCTGGCCTATGCCCGCGAAAACAAGCTCAATCGCACCACGATCGACAGTCCGAACGCCAAGCTGGGCATCATCGCGTCCGGTAAATCCTACCTGGACGTGCTGGAAGCGCTGGAAGAACTGGGCATCGACGAGGTCATGGCCGCCAAGGTCGGCCTGCGCCTGTACAAGGTGGCGATGATCTGGCCGCTGGAGCCGGAAGGCGTGCGCGAATTCGCGCAAGGGCTCGAAGAAATCCTGGTGGTCGAAGAAAAGCGCCAGGTCGTCGAATACCAGCTCAAAGAACAGCTGTACAACTGGCGCGACGACGTGCGCCCGCACATCGTCGGCAAGTTCGACGACAAGGGCGAATGGGTCGCCCCGCGCGGCGACTGGCTGCTGCCGCCGAAAGCCGACTTCTCGGTGGCGCAGGTGGCGCGCGTGATCGCCGGCCGCATCGCGCGCCTGGTGACCGACGACACCACCCGTGATTTGATCCGCGCGCGCCTGGCCTTCCTGGAAGCGAAGGACGCCGTACTGCAAAAGGCGATCACCACGCCGTTCCGCCCCGCGTTTTATTGCTCCGGCTGCCCGCACAACACCTCGACCAAGGTGCCGGACGGCTCCTTCGCGCTGGCGGGCATCGGCTGCCACGTGATGGCGACCTCGATCTACCCGGAGATGAACAAGCTGACCACCCACATGGGCGGCGAAGGCGCGCCCTGGATCGGCCAGGCCGCGTTCTCGAAGGTGCCGCACGTGTTCCAGAACCTGGGCGACGGCACCTATTTCCACTCCGGATACCTGGCAATCCGCGCCGCGGTGTCGGCCAAGGTCAACATCACCTATAAAATCCTGTACAACGATGCGGTGGCCATGACCGGAGGCCAGCCGGTCGACGGCACGACGTCGGTGCCGCACATCGCGCAGCAGATGGCGGCCGAGGGGGTGAAACGCATCGCGCTCGTCACCGAAGACCTGTCGCGCTACGCGGACCGCTCGAACCTGCCGGCGATCGTCACCCTGCACGACCGCAAGCACATGGACGACATCCAGCGCGAACTGCGCGAACTGCCGGGCGTGACCGTCATCATCTACGACCAGACCTGCGCCGCCGAGAAGCGCCGCCGCAGGAAAAAAGGCGAGTTCCCCGACCCGAACCAGCGCATGGTGATCAACGAAGCCGTCTGCGAAGGCTGCGGCGACTGCGGCATCCAGTCGAACTGCGTCTCGATCCTGCCGAAGGAAACGGAGTTCGGCCGCAAGCGCCAGATCGACCAGTCCTCGTGCAACAAGGATTATTCGTGCGCCAAGGGTTTTTGTCCGAGTTTTGTCACCGTCGAAGGCGGCACGCTCAAGAAGAGCAAGGCCGGCGTGTCGAAACAGGGCGCCGACGACGGCTGGGGTGCACTCCCTGAGCCGATGCTGCCGAGCGTCGAGCATCCGTACAACATCCTGATCAACGGCATCGGCGGCACCGGCGTGATTACCGTCGGCGCGCTGATGGGCATGGCCGCGCACCTCGAAGGCAAGGGCGCCTCGGTGCTGGACATGACCGGCATGAGCCAGAAGAACGGCTCGGTGACCTCGCACGTGAAGATTGCCGCCAGCCCGGATCGCCTGCGCGCCCAACGCATTGCCACCGGCGAAGCGGACCTGATCCTCGGCTGCGACATCCTCACCACCGGGGCCGCCGATGCGGTCTCCAAAATGCGTCCGGGCCGCACCCTGGCCATCGTCAACCTGCACGAACAGCCGACCGGGACGTTTGCCCAGCAACGCGACTGGGAATTCCCGTCGGGCGACGTACGCGCGCTGATCCTGGAAGCCGTGGGCGGAGAATCGGGTGTCGATTTCGTCGATGCCACCAAGCTGGCCACGGCGCTGATGGGCGACTCGATCGCGACCAACCTCTTCCTGATGGGTTACGCCTGGCAGAAGGGCCGCATCCCGCTGTCGGAAGCCGCGCTGCTGCGTGCGATCGAACTCAATGGCGTGGCGGTTGCCTCGAACAAGATGAGCTTCCTGTGGGGCCGCCGCGCCGCCGTCGACTTCAAGCGCGTCGAGAAACAGGCGACGCCTACCCAGTCGATCGTGGTGCAGATGCCGCAGAGCCTGGAGTCGGTCATCAAGAAGCGCGTCGAATTCCTGACCGGTTACCAGGACGCCGCCTACGCGGCCGTCTACCAGGACCTGGTGAACCGCGTGCGCGTGGCCGAAAGCGCGAAAGGCCTGGGCAACAAGCTGTCGACGGCAGTGGCCAAGTACTACTTCAAGCTGATGGCCTACAAGGACGAATACGAAGTCGCGCGCCTGTACACCGACGGCCGCTTCGTCGAGCAACTCAAAACCCAGTTCGAAGGCGACTTCAGCCTGAAGTTCAACCTGGCGCCGCCGCTGTTCGCGAAAAAGGACGCCAAAGGCCACATGGTCAAGGCGCAGTACGGCTCGTGGATGTTCGGCGCCTTCAAGCTACTGGCGAAAATGAAAGGCCTGCGCGGCGGCGCCTTCGACATCTTCGGCCATACCGCGGAGCGCAAGATGGAACGTGCGCTGATCAAGGAGTATCGCGAGATGATTGAGAGTCTGGTCGCCAGGCTCGATGCGGCGAACCACCTGGAGGCGGTCGAACTGGCGTCGCTGCCGGAACAGATCCGCGGCTTCGGCCACGTGAAGGAAAAGGCCGTGGCCGAATTCCGAGCGCGCAAGGCCGAGCTTCTTTCCGGCAACGTCAAGCGCCGTGCTGCCTGATCTTTACGCAAACTGAAACAACGTCGTCCCCCGCAGGCGGGGACCCAATTTTGCAGCCGCGAGCTACAGACGCTCACCGGAACGCGAACAAAATTGGGCTCCCGCCTTCGTGGGAGCGACGGGCTGCGTGCCCGGCTTGACGTTAACGTTAACGTCATATACCGTACCAGGATACCCCGTCCTCATCCGATATTCCAAGGACCACCCCATGAACGACATCACCCCCGCCGCGAAACTCGACCTGCCGGAGCAGCCGAAGCTGGCCAACAAGGTGCGCTTCGTCACCGCCGCCTCGCTGTTCGATGGCCATGACGCCTCGATCAACATCATGCGCCGTATCCTGCAGTCCAACGGCGCTGAAGTGATCCACCTCGGCCACAACCGCTCGGTCGACGAAGTCGTCACCGCAGCCCTGGCCGAAGACGTGCAAGGCATCGCCATCTCGAGCTACCAGGGCGGCCACGTCGAATATTTTAAATACATGATCGACCTGCTGCGCCAGCGCGGCGGCGCCCACATCAAGGTGTTCGGCGGCGGCGGGGGCGTCATCGTCCCGAGCGAGATCGAAGAACTGCACGCCTACGGCGTCACCCGCATCTTCAGCCCGGAAGACGGCCAGCGCATGGGCCTGGTCGGCATGATCCGCTCGATGCTGGAAACCTGCGACGTCGATTTGTCGTCCTACGCCCCGACCTCGATCGAGGCATTGAAACAGGGCGACATCGCCGAGCGCCACCGCCCACTGGCCCAACTGATCACCGCACTGGAAAACGGCAAGGCCGGCGAAGGCCTGCGCAAGCAGATCATGGAAGCCGCCGACACCGTCAAGGCGCCGGTCCTCGGCATCACCGGCACCGGTGGCGCAGGTAAATCCTCGCTGACCGATGAACTGATCCGCCGTATCCGCCTCGACCAGGGCGACCGCCTCAACATCGCCGTCATTTCGATCGACCCGTCGCGCCGCAAGTCGGGTGGTGCCCTGCTGGGAGACCGCATCCGCATGAACGCGATCAACCCGTGGAATGGCCAGGCCCGCGTGTTCATGCGCTCGCTGGCCACGCGCGAAGCCGGCTCCGAGATTTCGCAGGCGCTCCCTAGCGTGATCGCCGCCTGCAAGGTGGCCGGTTTTGATCTCGTCATCGTCGAGACCTCGGGCATCGGCCAGGGCGACGCCGCCATCGTGCCGCACGTGGACACCTCGATGTACGTGATGACGCCGGAATTCGGCGCCGCCTCGCAGCTCGAGAAGATCGACATGCTCGACTTCGCCGACTTCATCGCCATCAACAAGTTCGACCGCAAGGGTGCGCAGGATGCGCTGCGCGACGTGTCTAAACAGTACCAGCGCAACCGCGAACTGTGGAGCAAACAGCCCGACGAGATGCCGGTGTACGGCACCCAGGCATCGCGCTTCAACGACGACGGCGTCACCGCCCTGTACCACGGCCTGCTGCCGAAGCTGGCCGAGCTGGGCCTGCAGGTCGAGCCGAGCCGCCTGGCCGCGCCTTCGCAAAAATCCTCCAGCGGCAAGAACGTGATCGTGCCGCCCGCCCGCGCACGCTACCTGGCCGAGATCGCCGACACCGTGCGCGGCTACCACCGCAATGTGAAGAAGCAAGTGCAACTGGCGCGCGAGCGCCAGCAGCTGGCTGAGACCAAGCGCATGCTGGCCGCTGCCAACCGCGAGGTTGTGCTCGACGACCTGATCACCGAGCGTGACAACGCCATGGAAGGCAGCGCCAAAAAGCTGCTGGCGATGTGGCCGGACATGCAGGCCGCCTACGCTGGCGACGATTACGTCGTGAAAATCCGCGACAAGGAAATCCGTACCCGCCTGGTGCAAAAGACCCTGTCGGGCAACCCGATCCGCAAGGTGGCGCTGCCGAAATTCGAGGACCACGGCGAAATCCTGCGCTTCCTGATGCTGGAAAACGTGCCCGGCTCCTTCCCGTACACGGCCGGCGTGTTCGCCTTCAAGCGCGAAGGCGAAGACCCGACCCGCATGTTCGCCGGCGAAGGCGACGCCTTCCGCACCAACCGCCGCTTCAAGCTGGTGTCGCAGGGCATGGACGCCAAGCGCCTGTCCACGGCGTTCGACTCGGTGACCCTGTACGGCGCCGACCCGGCGCTGCGCCCGGACATCTACGGCAAAGTGGGCAACTCCGGCGTGTCGATCGCAACGCTCGACGACATGAAGGTGCTGTACGACGGTTTTGATTTGTGCAGCCCGTCCACGTCCGTGTCGATGACGATCAACGGCCCGGCCCCGACCATCCTGGCGATGTTCATGAACACCGCCATCGACCAGCAGATCGACAAGTTCGTGGCGGATAACGGCCGCCAGCCGACCGACGACGAAGCACAAAAGATCAAGGAGTGGGTGCTGTCGACCGTGCGCGGCACCGTGCAGGCCGACATCCTGAAGGAAGACCAGGGCCAGAATACCTGCATCTTCTCGACCGAGTTCTCGCTGAAGGTCATGGGCGACATCCAGGAATATTTTGTCCACCACCAGGTGCGCAATTTCTATTCGGTGTCGATCTCGGGCTACCACATCGCCGAAGCTGGCGCGAACCCGATCTCGCAGCTGGCGTTTACCCTGTCGAACGGCTTCACCTTTGTCGAAGCGTATCTTGCGCGCGGCATGCACATCGACGATTTCGCGCCCAACCTGTCGTTCTTCTTCTCGAACGGCATGGACCCGGAATACACGGTGCTGGGCCGCGTGGCGCGCCGCATCTGGGCCGTCGCCATGCGCGACAAGTATGGCGCCAACGAGCGGTCGCAGAAGCTGAAATACCACATCCAGACCTCGGGCCGCTCGCTGCACGCGCAAGAGATCGACTTCAACGACATCCGCACGACGCTGCAGGCATTGATCGCGATCTACGACAACTGCAACTCGCTGCACACCAACGCGTACGACGAAGCGATCACCACGCCGACCGACGAATCCGTCCGCCGGGCCTTAGCCATCCAGCTGATCATCAACCGCGAATGGGGCCTGGCCAAGAACGAGAACCCGAACCAGGGCGCATTCATCATCGACGAGCTGACCGACCTGGTCGAGGAGCAGGTGATGCAGGAGTTCGAGCGCATCGCCGAGCGCGGCGGCGTGCTGGGCGCGATGGAGACCGGCTACCAGCGCGGCAAGATCCAGGAAGAGTCGATGCTGTACGAGCACAAGAAGCACGACGGCTCGCTGCCGATCATCGGCGTGAACACCTTCCGCAACCCGAACGGCGCTGGCGCCCCGGCGACGATCGAGCTGGCGCGTTCGACTGACGACGAGAAGCAGTCGCAGCTGACCCGCCTGGAAGCCTTCCACGCACGTAACGCCGACAAGGCTCCGGCTGCCCTGGCCGCCCTGCAGCAAGCCGCGATCGACAACGAGAACGTGTTCGCCAAGCTGATGGATGCCGTACGCGTCTGCTCACTGGGCCAGATCACGACTGCGCTGTTCGAGGTGGGCGGGCAGTATCGCCGCAATATGTAAGTCCTTCGCCGCCCGCGTTCCTGCGGGCGGCGCATGCACCAGCGGCAGCAGTAAGCCGAATTTACGCACTGCCGCTGTCCTATCCCGCTCCCCCCCGAGATGCCGCCTGCCCCCTGAGCAAGCCCGGTTGCACGCCGCTGTGCAAACCCGTGGCCGTCCGTCCCCCCGCTGGCCTAAAATGGACGCACTTTCACCCGCGGAGTCCACGCATGCCGATCCAGCCCGAGCAGCTCGCCGCCCTGATGCGCGAAGTCGAACAGGAAGACCCGATCGACTTTGCCGACCTCCCCTTTCCCGAAGACGATCTGCGCGAACTGGTGGCCAACCACCTGTGCGAGATGGCTGCGGCGATGGAAAACTTCAGCACCGAAGACCGCTTGATGACCCTGCTCGCGGTGTCGGCCAAGCTGGTGCTGGAAAACCTCGTCCTCCATGTGCAACTGTTGCGCCGCCATGGGCTGCCGGTCGGCGAGAACGTCGAGGCCCTGCTCAGCCGCCTGCGCAAGTCCTGATCCCCCCTGCGTGGGGCTGTCATTGCGCGCGAACGGCTGCTATCCTTCTTCAAATCAACACGAAGTGTCCCTGTTTCTCGCACAATTGCAACAGGTGTCGGCTATTTCCGAACACTGATGAGCTCGTGGCGCTTTGAAAGCATTCCTTGATGTATTATTAACATTCGGGAACTTCGCTTGCACCCAACACATCATCTTCGCAAGCGCCTTCATCAAAGGGAAAGACAATGCCGGGTAATCTCACCAAGAAACAACTTGCCGTTGCCGTGGTCTCCGGCGCTATCCTGCTGAGCGCGGGAATGGCCGGCTGCAGCCGCACACAGACTGCCGAGGAACTGCTGACCGAAGCACAGCAGTACCAGGAAAAAGGCGACCGCAAAGCGGCGATGATCCAGCTCAAGAACGCGGTCGGCCAAAACCCCGAGAACGCCGAAGCCCGCCTGCGCCTGGGCTCGCTGCATCTCGAACTCGGCGATGCCGCCTCGGCCGAAAAAGAATTGCGCAAGGCTGCCAGCCTTGGTGCTGCCGCCGACAAGACCCTGCCGCTGCTCGCCACTACGCTGATGCAGCAAGGTAAATTCAAGGAAGTGCTCGAGGAAATCTCGCCAGAAAAGGCACAAGGTTCGGCCGTCCTGCTCGCACGCCGCGGCGATGCGCAACTGGCACTGGGCGACAGGGACACGGCCAAGCAAGCCTATGACGCGGCACTGGCGCTCAACCCGAACGCCGGCGACGCCCTGGTCGGTCTGGCACGCCACGCTGCCGTTGCGAACGACCTTAAGGGTGCGGACCGCTTCGCCACCGAAGCGACCACCCGCGACGCGGGCAATGCCGAAGCATGGATGCTAAAAGGCAATCTGCTGCGCAGCCAGAGCAAGGCCAAGGAGGCCCTCGCCGCCTATGACAAGGTGCTGTCGATCAATCCAGCCCACCGCAGCGCCCATGTCGAGAAAGCCTATGTCCACATCGCGGCCAACGACCTCGCTGCAGCCAAGACCGACATCGACGCCGCCAAGAAACACTGGAGCGGCGACCTGAACGTCACTTATGTCCAGGCACTGCTGGACTTCACCGGCGGCAAGAACGCGGAAGCGAGAGATTCGCTGCAAAAAATCCTGAAGGCCGCTCCCGAGCACATGCCGAGCGTGTTGCTGGCTGGCGCCGTAGAACTGAACCTGGGCGGCAACCAGCAAGCCGAACAGCACCTGCGCCGCTACCTGGAGTCGAATCCGAACAATGTCTATGCCCGCAAACTGCTGGCGCAATCCCTGCTCAAGACCGGCCAGGCGGCCGAGGCCACTGCCGTCCTGGCGCCGGTAGTGAAGGACAGCCAGGACCCGCAACTGCTGGCGCTGACGGGCCAATCCTACCTGCAGTCGCGCGACTTCGCCAAGGCCTCGGCCTACCTGGAACAGGCAAGCACGCTGGCCCCTGGCGCCGCCAGCATCCGCACGTCGCTCGGCCTGTCGAAAATCGGCCAGGGCGACTGGAACCAGGCGATCAACGAACTCGAGCGCGCTACCACGCTCGACCCGGCATCGACCGAGGCCGGCTTTGCCCTGGTCCAGGCGGAACTGCGTCGTGGCGAACACGACAAGGCCATGGCGGCGATCCAGGCCATGGAAAAGGCCCAGCCGAACAATCCCGCGATCCACAACCTCAAGGGCGGCGTCTATCTGAACAAGCGCGACGTCAAGAACGCCCGCGCCAGCTTCGACAAGGCGGTTGCACTGCAACCGACTTTCTTCCCTGCCGTCGCCAACCTGGCGCGGCTCGACGCAGCAGAGAAAAACGTCACCGGCGCCAAGCAACGCTTCGAGGCGCTGCTGGCCAAGGACAAGAAGAACGTCGATGCGATGAACGCACTGGCTTCGATCGAAATATCCCAGGGACGCGCCGAGCAGGCCACGGCCTGGCTGGAAAAGGCGCATGCCGAGAATCCGGAACTGACCGCGCCCGCCGTCACCCTTGGCGGGCATTATCTGCAGGTCAAGCAGCCGGAAAAGGCAGCGGTGCTGGCACGCAAGACCTTGGCTATCCACCCGGGCAATCCGGAACTGCTCGACCTGATGGGCCAGGCCCAGATGGCGACCAAGGACCATGCCGGAGCGCTCGACTCGTATAGCAAACTGGCCAATGTGATGCCGAAGTCACCGATGGCGCAACTGCGCCTGGCTGCGGTACACATGATGATGAAGAACGACACGGCCGCGGCAGACAGCCTCAGGCGTGCCCTGGCGCTCGATCCGAAGTTCGTGCAGGCCCGTATTGGCCAGGTCGAGCTCGCAATGCGCAATAGCAAGCCCGAGGAAGCCCTGGCAGCGGCCCGCCAGATCCAGAAGGACGACCCGAAGTCGCCGATCGGCTATCAGGTCGAGGGCGACCTGCTGCTGTCCCAGCAGAAGACCGCGCCGGCGCTGGCCGCGTATGAAAAGGCCTATGCCATCAACAACTCGCCGGCCCTGCTGGTCAAGATCAGCCAGCTCATGGCCCGCAGCGGCAAGGAAGGCGAAGCACAGGCCCGCCTGGTGAAGTACCACGCGGCCAACCCGAAGGACCAGATGGTCGGCATGATGGTCGCCGAAAACTACCTGGCCAAGCGGCAGTTCAAGCAGGCGATCGCCAGCCTGGAAGCCGCGCTCAAGGTCAACCCGTCCAACGCGGCCGCGCTCAACAACCTGGCATGGGCCTACCAGCAGGAAAATGATGCGCGCGCCCTGCCGACGGCCGAGCAGGCTTACAAGCTGGCGAACAAGGAACCGGCGATCATGGATACCCTGGGCTGGATCCTGGTGCAGAAAGGCGATACCGCCCGCGGGGTCGAGCTGCTGCGCAAAGCCGTTTCCCTGAGCCCGGACGCAGGGGATATCCGCTATCACCTGGCAGCCGGGCTGGCAAAAGCCGGCGACAAGGCCGGTGCCCGCAAGGAACTCGAGCAGTCGCTTGCCAGCGGCAAATCGTTTAGCGCCATGGACGACGCGAAATCGCTCCTGCGCCAACTGTAAGCCGCACAGGGCCGCCGCCCTGGCGGCGGTCCTGTGCGATCTTCCAACCCAGCCTGTCAGGCCTGACCATGAGCTCCATTATCCAACAGCACGAGTGCGACCCTGTCCCCGCTGGCTTCCTTGCACGACTGGTTGAACGCTTCAGCGGCAAACGCGACGTACTGATTCCATATTTCAATTTCCGTAAGGTGTTGAAAGGTAATATGGACTCCTACGTGCTCAAGGAAATCTATAAGCTCCGTTATGAAGTGTATTGCCTGGAGCGCCAGTATCTGGAAGCGAGCGACTTCAAGGAAGAACTCGAAACGGACGAGTACGACGATTGCTCGACCCATTTCGCCGCTTATACCCTGGACCAGACGATCATCGGCACGGTACGCTTGGTCCAACCGCATCCCGGCCAGGCCTATCCCTTTCAGTCCCACTGCACACCGTTTCCGGAATTCGCCTACCCGGCGCCCGAATCGGCCGCAGAAATCTCGCGCCTGGTTGTCAAGAAGACCTACCGCCGGCGCCGAGGCGACACGATGGAGGGTATTTCGCAGGACTTCATGGAAAAAGGCAGCACGAAAGCGATTCAACCGGGTTCAACCGTGCGGCGCGACAAGCGCAACAATAGTCCGCTATTATTGCTCGGCATGTATCGAGAGATGTACCGCCATAGCCGCCAGAATGGGATTCGTTACTGGTACGCCGCTATGGAAAGGTCACTGGCGCGCTCGCTGGAAAAGATGGGTTTCAAGTTTGTGCCGATTGGTCCGCAAGTGGATTATTACGGTCCGGTCACTCCCCACATGGCCGACTTGAACGAGTTGGACGAGCGCTTAAAGAGGGAAAACAAGTTCCTGGCAGCGTGGTTCAACGACGAACCGATCCCCCTGTGGATCCTGGTGAAAACCATGATCGGCAATTTTTGGGGTGCGCGCACCAGGAAAAAATAACTAGGGTCCAAGACTGGACGATAACTACAGATGGACAACGGAAAAGCTCGCGTCGGGCCTGACGCCTTCCTGTCCCGCGTTGAATTCGGGGCACATCATCAAGAAACGATCGACCACGTCAACCGCAAGATCTTTCGCGCTTACAGGGGCGGCCACAACAGCGCAATTCCCGGCGATATCTTCAGGCTGAGGCACCAGGTCTACTGCCTGGAATGCGCGTTTCTCCAGCCCGACCAGTACGTGGACGGCATGGAACTCGACGACTACGACGATGCTTCCACCCATTTTGCAGCCTATACGATGGATGAGAAACTCGTCGGGGCAGTGCGCTTGGTACAACCTCTCGCGCCGAAGCCTTATCCCTTCGAGCTGCATTGCGAGGTGTTCAGCGATTTCGAGATGCCCAACCGCGCGCAGTCGGCGGAAATCTCGCGCCTCGTGGTCAAGAAGAGCCATCGGCGCCGGCGTGCCGACAGCGTGCTGGGCGTTCCAGGTTTCCTGCCGGGCCAGGATAACGGCATCGAATTCGATCCTGCGGTCGACCGCCGCGACCGTACCTCACCGATGTTGCTACTTGGAATGTACCGGGAAATGTTCCGGCACAGCCAGGAACACGGCATCCGCTACTGGTATGCGGCAATGGAGCGCTCGCTGGCCCATGCCCTCAAGAAGATGGGCTTCCGGTTCATGGCGATCGGCCCGGAAGCGAATTACTACGGCTCGGTTACGCCCTATGTGCTCGACCTGCAGGATCTGCGGCGCAAGCTCATGATGAGCAACCCGACCCTGGCGGCGTGGTTCAACGAAAAACCGCCAGTGGTCGAACATCCCCATCCGTCGCGCATCCACGTGGTGCGCAAACCGGAATTAGGCGGCGATATTAACTAGCTTGGTGGTGTGGTGGCGGAAGCTGTGCACCACCATGTTCGGTGACGCAGGCACGTCCATTCCAGCCAGCATGTCGTGCATCATCGACACCGCCAGCGCGGCCACCGTGAAGCTGCCGACAGCGATCTGCGAAGCCGGGCACGGACGGCCGTCTTCCATGATCGTCAATGCCCGCGCCACCTGCTCGACCACCTGGCGGTCGAGGTGGGCGCCGATGCGCGCCATGATCTTGCCGAACACGTTGGCATAGCTGGCGTCGCCCTCTCCCTGCGCGTGCTGGACATCGGCCGCGATCACATCGGCCAGCGATGCATTCGTTCCGGCCGGGAAATACAGTACGCCCGCGCCAAAGCCGATCGACAATGCGGTGAACACGGCCTTGCGCTGCTCCCGTGCATTGGTATGCAACGCCAGGATCGCCTCCAGGTCGAGGAAGTCGATCGTATCGAAAATGATGTCGACACTGCCGACGAGCTGCTGGGCATTGTTCTGGTCCAGGTTGGCCTGCACAGCCTCGACCTTGGCTTCCGGGTTGATGCGCTGGATATGTTTCTTGAGTGCCTGGACCTTGGGGCTGCCGATATCGTCGAAGTCATAGAACTGGCGGTTCAGGTTGTGCGCATCGACGGTATCGCCGTCGATCAGGATGAAATCGCTGAATCCCATGCGCGCTGCGCAGATCGCAGTCGATGCGCCCAGGCCGCAGCCGGCGATCAGCAAGCGGGTGCTGCGGATCCTGGCTTGCGTCTCGCTTGCAACATAACCGTTGTTACGCGTAACGAAAGTGTCGTAGTCAAAAGCCTTGGTCATGAAATCCTCATCAAGTAATTGTCTGTGAATAGCCGGCGGTATACAGGAGTGGCAGGCAGGCTGATCGCGGCACCGGTCATCTGCCGGAGCTTTGCAGAAGAAAGGCATCTTGCCATCTTTGCTGTTCGACAGCTAGAAATAAGCCTCACTCTCGGGCTGTCGGTTTTTCTTACACGACCGTTTTTACCAAAATTTCGTCCCATTTTCGACCCTGTGCCGGTCAATGCCCGCTTCTCCGAGGCGAGAGCACGCCTACAGTGTAGCTTTCATTGCCATGCGTCGTGCAATATTTCCTGCGTGAATTCGTTATTCAGGTTGCAATGCCGGCAGGTCTGTCGGTTTACTTTACACGGCACCTGAGGCAACTTAACAATCTCTGCGAGACCTTTGCCGCCACAGATAATTATTATTAGAAATCAATGACTTACATCGGATTCTTCAGGCTGGCACGCCGATTGCTTATACCCCAGTGTCGCTCCCCGAAGCAATCTAACTAACACCTGGAGAATAGAATGAAACTGAAACAGCTCATCACCGCCCTGTCGCTGGGTTTCGCCGCTATCTCGGCATCGGCAACGCCGCTGGACGCACTGACCGGTAACCTGAACATCAAACTGGTCGGCCTGACCACCGAAGCCAATACCGCTGCGGGCACCAACGAAACGACCTGGGGTGTGGGCAACATCACCTCGATCAGCGGCACCGGTGGCCAGCAGTGGTTCTCGGGCCAGTCGGATGGCACCTACCTGTACTACATGATCTACGGTATCGCTGACCAGAACATCGTCTTCGACCAGAACACCGGCAAGTTCAGCATCTACAACATCGGTGCAACCGGCGGCGCGGCTGACGGCCAAATCCACCTGGACATCTACCGTTCGAACAAGAACCTGCTGGAACTGACCTCGAACTTCAACGCATCGCCAGGCCAGCGCACCGGCTACGACAGCTTCTCGCTGTTTGCAGGTATGGAAAAGTACCTGGAAGTGGAATTCCGCGCTGGCAAGCAACTTGATAACGTCGCCGGCGGCGACAATCCGGATGCTGACGAGCGCCTGGCAACCCTGGTGCAGACCGCTACTTCGAAGACCCTGCCGGCAGCTGGCGAAGGCCAGTTCTTCGGTGATGTCGTCGGCGGTACCGCTCGTGCACAGTGGGACACCAACAGCCTGTTCGGTCACGACCTGGACGGCAAGTTCACCCTGAGCACCAACGGCCGTGACTTCGGTTCGGGCACCTGCACCGCCGCACAAGTCGCCAACAACACCTGCTTCACCGGCCTGATCAACGACCCGATCCGCGCCGTGAAGGTGCCGGAACCAGGTTCGCTGGCTCTGCTGGGCCTGGGCTTCGCCGGTCTGGCTGGCCTGCGCCGCCGCCGCGCCGCCAAGTAATCCTTCTTGCCGCCTGCCGGGGCAACCCGGCAGCGTGCGCGGAAACGAAAAAGGCCGGAACCCGCAAGGGTTCCGGCCTTTTTCCTTCCTGCGCCTTCCGCCGCAGTTCAGCCAGCCTCGCGCGCGGCGTCCTGCAGGGTCCCGCGCAGCTGCCCGATCAGTTCGGTAGCGGCGTTGACGATCTGGCCGGGTGCAAAACCGGCTTTCGTCATTTCCTTGTAAAACGAGCGTGCCAGGATGCGCGCCATGTCTTCCGGATTCTGGTATGCGGTGCCCGCAGGCAGCCCGCCCCGCTCCTGGGCTTCGCGCACCAGCGCCATCTGGGCAAAGCGCGATGCGAGCAGGCGCTGCAACTGGATCGCCTGGACCGACTTGCCGATATACAGGGCCGTCACCTCGAGCAGGCGCAATTCGGTGTCGCTGAAGGTGCTGCCCGAGACGTTGACCACCCCGACAACCCTGCCGTCGATGCGCACCGGCGCCGACATCAGGGCCGGCACGGCTGCGCGGTTGCGGCGCGCCATTCCGGAGAACGCGGAGCGGGCGATGTCGTCGACCAGCAGTGCCTGACCGCTGGCCAGTACCCGTCCGCAGATGCCTTCGCCGGTGCCGACGAGGGCGTCGGCGGCCGCAGGCGGCAATTCGCCGGCGCTGGCGCACATCCGCATGCGCAGGTCGTCCGGGGCCTCGCTGTCGAGCAGCATGACCGAGCAACTGGTCGCCCCGACCAGGCGCCGCACCAGTTCGGCGTGGCTGTGCAGGTTGTCGTCCAGGGTGCCGCTGGTGAGCAGGGCCTGCACATCCTGCAGGCGCACCAGGCGCATTGCATCATCGTTCATGGATCGCCTTCCGTGAAAAGGGGGAGCGCCGTGCCGCCCGCATGCGGGTAAGTTGATGATAAGTTAATTCAAACGCTGCAACAAGCGGTTAAACGGCCCGAGCCGCTTCCTGGCCCTTGCGTGGAGAAATGAACGCCTTGTGCAACAGGTGGCGTGCCAGCATCAGCGGCGGCATGCGCAACCAGTTGCCGCGCAGGTAGAGCGCGCCCAGCGCGGCCGGGGTAAGGCGGTCGGTACAGTTGGGGTGCGGCGGCGGCAGGGCGCGCAGGAACAAGGCGTCCATCAGCGCCAGCAAGGGCCGGGCGGGGCGGCCGGCCGCCGCGACCTCCTCGAGGATGGCTGCCGGCACCGGGGTGCCGAGCAGGCGCGCACTATAGCGCAATGCATAGAACAGCGGCCGCGCCAGCTCCAGCTGGACGGCCCTGGAGGGAAGCCCTTCCCAGAACCTGGGCGTGGCGCCAAAGTGCAGCAGCAGGCGGTGGATGTCGAGCAGGCCGCGCAGGCCGTGGTCCAGCTCTCCTTCCGAGAACAGGTGCACTGCGCTGTGCAGCAGCATGTCATGCGGCGAGAGTACCCACAGGTTGTCGCTGCCGGCTATCGGCACTGCTGCTGCGCGCAGGAGCGCCGGATCGGGGCGTACCGCGGCCGTCTCCGGCACGATCGCGTGGTGCACGTCGATCGCGTTACCCCGGTGGATATGCTCCATCGGCGGCAGTTCATGCATCCACACGCGATAGTAGCGCTGGTCGTAATCGTCCTGGTGGGTGCCGGCCCAGCCGTGCAGCATCAGGGCCGCCTCGACTTCGTCGATGCGCTCTTTCGGCACCAGGATGTCGACGTCCGAGAACATGCGCCCGGCAGCCGGCGGCAAGCCGGCCATCGCATACGCAGCCCCCTTGAGCAGGATCAGCGGCAAATTCAGCCCTTCCAGCGCATCCCGGATTTTTGCCACCTCGAAGCGCACTGCGCGCCGGTGGCGCGCGGCGACGACGCGACTCCATTCCAGGTGTTCACGCGGGGCAGCGGGAACCTCGCCCAGCATGCCCGCCCCTTCGACGATGTCGAGCAGGGTCGTGCTCATGTCCGCACTGGCAGCCTCCCGCAACAGCAGGTCCCAGTCGCGCAAGGCGAGCGTGCGCAACCGGGCCGGATCGCGCAACACGTCGATGAAAATGGAAGCACGCGTCATGGCGCCGCCCCGGCCAATCCATCGAACACGGCCATTGCCTCGTCCAGGCTGCTGTAGCAGAACCTATAGCCTGCGCAGGCATCGACGAGGCGCCCGAGCGTATCGAAACCGGTCGCGCCAAGCACCGGATAATTAAAGGAGTTGTCGGCCAATCCCGTGAACATCTGCGCTTTCGGCACGGCCTCCAGGCGCGTGGCGGCGCCGGCTTCGTAACGCGGGAAGACGACGTGGCTTGCGCGCGCGACCCGGCCGGCCGCCGCGATGCTCGCTCCAGGAGCCCGCATGTGGGCAATCGTGCCCTTGACCGTGTTCGGCACTGCCGGGCCGAACACGGCATCGGGCGCGAAAGCACGGATCACATCGATCGAGGCGTTTTTCAGGCTGACCGGCCGTGGCACCGGGACCAGGGCCAGGTCGGCTGGACGCACCAGGGTCATTTCGTCCGACAGCAGGCGCCAGCCACGGCTGGCAAGCGCCGCGCACAGCGTGCTCTTGCCCGATCCCGGTGGCGCGGGCAGGATCACTGCGCACGCACCCCGTTCGAGCACGGCGGCATGGATCACGAGATAGGTATGGGCGTTGGTGGACACGCACCAGTTCATCACCCATTCGAGCATCGGGTGGGCCTGCGCCAGCGGCAAGGGAAGAAAAGGGCTGGCGCCGTCCTGCTCGAACCGGACTTGCGGATGGAACCAGCGCCGCACGCCTCCGGAGCGGCGCAGCGTGACCTGGAAGTCGGCAAATCCATCCTCGCCCGCGACCGGATAATCCGCATACAACAGGGCCATCGTATCGACCAATTGGGCGATATCGGTACGGATCCGGCAGGTGAAGGGTCCAGTGCGTAAAACCAATCCCGCACCGGCGCAGCGGCGGCGCAGTTCTGGCGCCGCGAGCGACGAAACGGTCAGCATGTACAGGGTTCGATCAGATCCAGCCGGGCGAGACTGTCGAGCAGGGAAGCGAGTTCTTCCGGCAATGACGACGCGTCGACTTCGAATTCGGCGAGCAGCACCGCAGACAGGGCATCGACGCCCGCCGGGCCGGCACGCAGCGCTTCCAGCAGGCACAGTGCCGCAGGCCCGAGCAGGTGGGTCGCGCCGGAGAGATCGTTGTACAGCACGGCTTCATCGTCCCAACGACGATACAGCAGCGATTGCCCGTGAATTACACGCCACATCGGCCAGCGCAGTCCTGTCCTTATTTGTCTTTGTCGGGGGAGTGGTAAGTGCCCTCGAGATAGTTCTTGGTCTGCTCAGGCGTCCAGAAGACAGTCGCCGACGGCTTGTAGTAACCCTGGCTTTCCAGCTGGCGCCACATGTCCACGAGGGTGTTCACGGAAAGGAAGGTGATCTGCCCCGAAAGGACGTTCAGGTAGGTGGCAACCAGGTGCTTGCCCACGCTGTTGTTCTGCCGGTCGAAGTCCGCCCCTTGCAGGATCTCCAGCAGCGTCTTGGTACCGTAAGTCAGCTGGTAACGCCCCCTGGAGTTGAACACGCTGTCGAACCTCGTGTCCCTGGGACAAGGCCAGCCATCGTGATTCTTCCAGTACCCGGGCGATTTGCCACCACTACAGCTCAGGTTCTGATTGTAGTTACTGCTGAGCGAGCCAGAGACGCCGGCCGAGGGTGACATGCACTTCATCGGCGACATCTGGGCCCGGCTGTCGAGTGTCCACAACACGCTGGCCGCACCCAGCCCGGCCTTGGTCAGGCGGCGCCGCGTCGCGCCGTGCGGCGTCATCGGCGGCGTACTGGCGCGTGGTTGATCATCGGTCGACACGGTCCATCCTCACAAATAATTAATGCCCGAACGGCCGGCATTTCAGTTAAGTAAGAATTATGCCGTTTGAGACACAATCCGGAAGCCTGCCATAAAAACAAGCAATGAAGGCAGACTGCTCAGCCGTTATGTCGCAGTCTAGCCAGTAAATTCCGGACTGTGTAAGAATTTTCGATGGCAAATCAGAAAAAGCTCTCGGGGATGACCAGCACGTCGCCCGGACGCATCGGCATATTCGCCGAAATGTCGCCATCCTTGATCAGGTCATCCAGGCGAAGCTGCAGTTTCTGCTGCTTGCCATCGACCGTGCGAATCAGGCTGGCGCGATTTCCGGCTGCAAATTCCGTAACGCCGCCGACAGCGATCAGGACGTCCATCAGAGACATATCCTTGCGGTATGGCAGTGCTTGTGGCCTCGCTGCCTGGCCGATCACGCGGATCTGTTCATTGAAGTTGCCAACGAAATTGGTGACGACAACCGTGACCACCGGCTGCTGGATGAACTTGGCGAGTGCGGCTTCGATGTCGCGCGCCAGCTGGGTCGAGGTCTTGCCGGCGGCCGGCAGGTCCTCGACCAGCGGCGTGGTGATCTTGCCGTCAGGGCGCACCGGGACCGACATCGACACTTCCGGATTGCGCCAGACGATGATGTTGATACTGTCGCCCGGACCGATCAAATATTCGGGATTGATGGCCGGTGCGGTCTCGACCGGTGGTTGCGTGCTGGCGCAGCCACCCAGTACGAACAGGCAACTTACGGCGACAGCCTGGGCTGCGCGCTTGATCTGGTGCGTCATTTTCGTGCTCACGTCAAAAAATCCCCTGGTTGGCATGCACTGCGACCGCTTGTACAGGCCGCGCGTGGTGCTCATGTGCTTTAAGCATTACTTTATACCATAGCACTTCGGCAACCCCGTGCACAAATGAAATATTACTGTGGTTTTCTTAGCAACAGTTCGCGCACATGGCGAACCGGAATCGCATACGCGATCCCGCTCGGATCGGACACCGCATGTTCCCGCAAGCCTTTCAGGAACACCGCATTGATGACCCCGACGACGGCACCGCTGGCCGGGTCGTATAGCGGGCTCCCGCTGTTGCCGGGATACGCCGTGCCGTCGAGCTGGTAGATGGCGAAGGGACGGCGCTGGAGCTGGGCGATGACGCGCGCGTCGAGCTGGCGCGAGTTCAGTGACGGGCGCACGACGGGCACGATTGCCGCTAGCAGCGCGCGGTGGGTCGCCGCATGCAGGCCCAGGCGCATGCCGAGCGGATAACCGGTAAACGCCAGCGCCTGCCCTTCGGCAGCGGCATCGTCGGCGCCGAGGGACAAGGCGGGCAGCGCCGGTCCCTCCAGGCGCAGGTGGGCCAGGTCGTGTTCGCGGTCGAGGCCGACGAGGCGCGCCGGACGGAAGCTGACCCCTTCTGCGCCATTGCCGACCACGATGCCGATCTCCTCCATCCGCGCCGCATCGAGCCGCTCCGGGATTACGTGGGCATTGGTGATGATGCTCAGGCCGTCGCCGACCGCAAAGCCGGTGCCGGTGAAGACGATAGCGGGTTGGCGCGTCTTGAGCATGGTGCCGATACCGACAATCGAACGCTTTACCTGGGCAACAGTGCGCGGCAAATCCTGGGCTGCTGCGGATGCCATAGGGGCTGTCAGCAGCGCCAGTGACACCATCAGGACACGCAATAGGTTCGATTTCCGGATGGAACACAATACGTTTCGATCTGGAATCAATCGTGCGGCCTCTTTTGTCTTTCCGACATTAAAATACTGCATTTGTTACAGAGCAATAGTCGTTGAGAAGGGCAGATAGCAGGGATGTCCATGCCATAAGGCTGTTGATTTCAGAGAACATTTTAACCGTTAAACCGTTGCAAAGCTGTAACCAACGGCGGCTAAAATGGGAAAAAGACTTCTTTGTGGTGTTGTCGCTTGGGAATTATGTTGCATCCGCCACCACTTTTGTCTGGTATCTGAGTATTTTTCCGACCCGCAATTGCAATTGCTCAGTCAACAAGCGATCATGCAAACTATTTATTGATGGATGGGCTTGCGTTTCGGCGCGGTCCTTATGGCGAGATCACACATGGCAGACATCACAGCCTCAATCCTTACTTTCCTCAAGGCAATTGGAAAGTACCGTTGGCACGCAGTTTTCATTACCTGGGCCGTCGCGCTCGTCGGCTGGGCCGTGGTCCTGAAGCTGCCGAACCAGTATGACGTGTCGGCACGCGTCTATGTCGACACCCAGAGCATCCTCAAGCCCCTGCTGTCGGGCATGACGACGCTGCCGAACATCCAGCAGCAGGTGTTGTTCATGCGCGGCACCCTGATCAGCCGCCCCAACGTCGAACGCGTCATGCGCATGGTCGACCTCGACGTCAAGGCCACCAGCACCAAGGAACACGACCGGATGGTCGATGAGCTGATGTCGAAGATCAAGCTTGCCGGCACCGAGCGCGACGACATCTACACGATCAGCTACACGGCGACGGACCCGAAGCTGGGCAAGGAAGTCGTGCAGTCGCTGCTGACCATCTTCGTGGAAGGCAGCTTCGGCGGAAAGAAGCAGGACTCCGAAAAAGCTGTCCAGTTCATCGACGACCAGATTCGTAATTATGAGGAAAAGCTGGCCGCCGCCGAGAACTCGCTGAAAGAATTCAAGATCCGCAATGCCGGCATGCTGCCTTCGGAAGGCGCCGACTTCGGCTCGCGCATGCTCTCGACCACCGAGGCGCTCAACAGCGCCCGCCTGGAACTGGCCGAAGCCGAGCAGGCACGCAACGCCATCCGCCGCAAGATCTCGGGCGAAGCCGCGCCGGGCGACACCGTGGCCCCGGTCGTCAGCGATCCCGAACTCGACGCCCGCATCGCTGCCGTCACCAAGAACCTCGACAGCCTGCGCACGCAATACACCGAAGCCCATCCGGACATCGTCGCCAACGCCCGCCTGCTCGACCAACTGGTCGCGCGCAAGCAGGAAGAATCCAAGACCCGCAAGCGCAGCGCCGACCCGGGCGCCGGCTACAGCCCGATGCTGCAGCAGCTGACCGTGTCGCTGGCCGATGCCGAGGCGCGCGTGGCGTCCCTGCAGGCCCGCGTCAATGAATATGCGTCGCGCGTGGCGCGCCTGCGTACCCAGAGCACCCTGGCGCCGGAAGTCGAGGCCCAGTTGGCCCAGCTGAACCGCGACTACGAAGTCAACCGCCAGAACCACCAGAAACTGGTCGAGCGCCGCGAGTCGGCCAAGCTGTCGGGCGACCTGTCCTCGGTGACCGACATGCTGTCCTTCCGCGTGATCGACCCGCCAACCGCCCCGCTGCTGCCATCGGGCCCGAACCGCCTGCAACTGTTCTCGCTGGTGTTCGTGGCCGCGCTCGGCGCCGGCCTGGCCGCCGCTTTCCTGATGAGCCAGTTGCGCCCGACCTTCCTCAGCCAGGCCTCGCTGCGCGAGGCGACCGGCGTGCCGATCCTCGGTTCGATCAGCATGAACTGGACCGGCGAGCAGACCGTCCGCCGCAAGCGCCGCCTTGTCGCGCTCGGCGCCGCCGTCTTGCTGCTCATCGGTGTGTATGGCGCCGGCGTTACCGCAATCCTGGTCCGACCGACCGGCCTGTAAGCGATCACAAGGAGTAGACGTGAGCATTATCGAAAAAGCGGCGCGCCGCATTGACCAGGACCGCGGCCAGGCCGGCGTACCGGTGGCGGTGTCGCCCGCCGCCGTCGCGGACATCGACCTCATCGAGCCGCCGGCGCCGGTGCCGGCGCCGGCTTCCCCTCCCGCCGGCGTCTCCGGCGCGGCTGCCGGCCTGCCTCCTGCGGCGCCGGCCCTGCCCGCGCCGGAGGCCGAGCGCGGCGCACCAGCCGGCCCGGCGATGCGCCCGGCCACCCGCAAGGTCGAACTCGACCTGGCCAAGATGCGCGAGATGGGCCTGGTGACCGCCGCCGGCGGCCGTACCAGCCTGCTGGAAGACTTCCGTATCATCAAGCGCCCGCTGCTCAAGCGCGCCTTTGCGACAAACAGCGCGGGCGGCAACCCGGGCAACCTGATCATGCTGACCAGTTCGCTGCCGGGCGAAGGCAAGACCTATTGCGCGATCAACCTGGCAATGAGCATTGCCATGGAACTCGACCACACCGTGCTGCTGGTGGACGCCGACGTGGCGCGCCCGTCGGTGCTGCGCACGCTCGGCCTGCCGGCCCAGCGCGGCCTGATGGACCTCCTGATCGACGAGAAGCTCGACGTGTCCGACGTGCTGCTGCGCACCAACGTCGATACCCTGAGCATCCTGGCCGCCGGCACCAGCACGCCGCGCGCCACCGAGCTGCTGGCCAGCTCGACGATGGCCAACCTGGTGCGCGAGATCGCCAACCGCTATCCGGACCGGATCGTCATCTTCGATTCCCCGCCGCTGCTGCTGACCAGCGAAGCACGCGCCCTGGCCTCGCACATGGGCCAGATCGTGGTGGTGGTCGAAGCCCAGACCACGACCCAGCACGCCGTGAAGGCAGCGCTGTCGAAGCTCGACGGCTGCGCCAACGTCAATCTCATCTATAACAAGACCAGGGATATTCCCGGCATCGAAGAAACGTATGACTACCACTATGGCTAAGCTGCCGCGCCTGGCCCCGATCGCCGCCGCAGCCATGCTGCTGGCAGGCGAATGCCAGGCCGATTGGCGTATCCAGCCGACCGTCAGCGTCACCGAAACCTTTACCGATAACGTCAACCGCCAGGAAGACGCGCGTGCGCACTCCCAGTTCGTCACCGACCTTCATTCGGGCCTGACCCTGTTCGGCAAGAGCCGCCGCTTCCAGGTGGCGGCCACCGGCCAGTTCCACCAGTTCGCCTATAGCAGGGGCGGCATGCCGGATACCGCCGACCGCAGCTACGAGTATGCGCTCGACGGCCGCGGCGAGCTGGTCGATGAACTCCTGTTCGTCGATGCCAGTGCTTCCGCCTCGCCCCAGAGCATCTCCGCCTTCGGCGAACAGGGCAGCCGCCTGTATTCGATGGGCAACCGGGCCCAGGTCAAGACCTGGCGCGTCAACCCCCGCCTCGAGCAGCGCTTCGGCAATGCAGCACGCCTGTCGGTGCGCTATGGGCGCGACTCGGTCTCGTCGGATCGCAGCGCCTTCGGAAACAGCCTGGGCAGCAATATCAGCGCCAGCCTTGCCAGCGGCAGGTCCTTCGACACCGTCGGCTGGGGCCTGAGCTACATGCGCCAGGACCTCAGCGACGAGGTGAGCGGCGAGACGTCGAGCGAAAGCGCGAGCAGCAATGTGCGCTATGCCCTCAACAAGCGTCTCTGGCTGACCGCCCGGGTCGGCTACGACCGCTACGACTACCAGGCCATGGGCGGCCGTACCGAAGGACGCAGCTGGGCGGGCGGCTTCGACTGGACGCCGTCGCAGCGCACCCGCCTGAATGCCGAAATCGGACGCCACTATTTCGGCCAGACCGGCAAGCTGCTGGCGCTGCATCGCAGCCGCCACACAGTCTGGAACATCAGCTACGACGATTTCATCACGACCAGCCGCCAGCAATTCCTGCTGCCGTCCACGATCGACACCGCCGCCCTGCTCGACCGCCTGTTCTCCACGACGATCACGGATCCGGTGCTGCGCCAGCAGGCAGTGACCGACTACATCCGGTTGACCGGCCTGCCGCCCAGCCTGGCCGACAGCATCAACTTCATGAGCAACCGCTACCTGCGCGAAAAGCGCCTGCAGGGCTCCATGGGGTACACCAAGGGCCGCAGCCGCGCCGTCGTGAGCCTGTACCGCAGCGAACGCACGGCCTTGTCGGACCAGCAAAGCGACAGCGGACTGCTCGGCAGCCAGCTCAGCAGCCTGAACGACAACGTCCGCCAGAAGGGCGCTACCCTGAACTACAGCTACCGCATGAATTCGCGCACCAGCCTGGTCGGCGCGGCGACGTTCACGCGCAGCCTGTCGCTCACGACCGGCTACGAATCCTCCAACCGCGAGTTGCGCGCCGGCCTGACGCGCCAGCTCGGCAACGACCTGCGCGGTGCCATCGAAGTGCGCAGGGCGAGCGGCGGCCGCGGCCCGAATGCGGGCGACTACCGCGAGAACGCGATCTCCGCCACCCTGACCGTGCTGCTTTAAGGGAGTGCAAGCCATGTACGAAACTTATTACGGACTGTCGGCCAAGCCTTTCCAGCTGCGCCCCGATCCCCACTTCTTCTTCGGCAGCAAGGGCCACAAGCGGGCCATGGCCTACCTCGAATACGGCCTGTCGCAGGGCGAGGGCTTCATCGTCATCACCGGCGAAGTCGGCGCGGGCAAGACCACCTTGGTGCGCAACCTGCTCAACCGCATCCCGCTTGACCAGATTGTCGCCGCCCACATCGTCAATACCAGCCTCGATCCGGAAGACACGCTGCGCATGGTGGTATCGGCCTTCGGCCTGCCGTTCGAAGGCGCCAGCAAGGCCGAGCTGCTGAACCGCCTGGAGCAATTTTTGCGCGGGGTCGACCGCCAGGGCAAGCGTGCCCTGCTCGTCATCGACGAAGCCCAGAACCTGAACGCGCGCACGGTCGAAGAGCTGCGCATGCTGTCGAACTTCCAGACCGACGACCGCTCGCTGCTGCAGACCTTCCTGCTCGGCCAGCCGGAATTCCGCGCCACCCTGCACAGCCCCGGCATGCAGCAGCTGCGCCAGCGCGTGATCGCCAGCTACCACCTGGGTCCGATGGACGCGCAGGAAACCCGTGCCTACGTCGAGCACCGCCTGGCCACGGTCGGCTGGAAGGGCGACCCCGCTTTCGACGACGGCGCCCATGCCGCGATCTTCGGCTACAGCGGCGGCATCCCGCGCAAGACCAATACCCTGATGGACCGGGTGCTCCTGATGGGCTACCTGGAAGAGATGCACGCGTTCGCCGAAGCCGACATCACCGAAGTGATCCGCGACATCTCCGAGGAATTCCAGGTGCCGGACGCCGTCGGTACACCCGACCCGTCGGCGCTGCCGATCATGGCCGAGGGCGATCTGCGCACCGTGGACACGCGCAGCGGCGACCGCCGCGCCAGCGTGGAACTGCTCGACGAACGCATGATGCGCCTCGAGAAGTCGATCGTCTCGGTTCTGTCGATCCTGAAAAAAATCGTCGCCACGCCGCAGGGCGCGGCGGCCCAGCACATGGACAACCAGGAATGAAACTGTACGCCCCCGCACCCCGTCCCCTGCCTGCACCGGGCGAGCGCATCAAGAACGCCATGACCTGCGACGTCGAGGACTACTTCCAGGTCTCGGCATTCGCCCCCTACATCGACCGCGACAGCTGGCCTGCACGCGAGTGCCGGGTCGAGGCCAACATGGAACGCATCCTGGCCATCTACGAACGCCACGGCGTGAAGGCCACCTTCTTCACCCTCGGCTGGATCGCCGAGCGCTACCCGGCGATGGTGCGGAAAATTGTGGCTGCCGGCCACGAACTGGCCAGCCACGGCTACGGCCACCTGCGCGCCTCGGACCAGGACCGGGCCCAGTTCGACAACGACATCCGCTCGAGCAAGGCGCTGCTGGAAGACATCGGCGGCCAGGCCGTGCTGGGCTACCGCGCGCCGAGCTTCTCGATCGGCCACGCCAACCTGTGGGCGCTGGAAGCCTTGCAGGAAGCCGGCTACCGCTACAGCTCGAGCATCTACCCGATCGCGCACGACCATTACGGCATGCCCGACGCGCCGCGTTTCGCGTTCTATCCGCACGGCCCAGACGGCCTGCTGGAAGTGCCGATCACCACCGTCAACATGCTCGGCCGGAACCTGCCGGCAGGCGGCGGCGGCTACTTCCGCCTGCTGCCCTACGCGCTGTCGCGCTGGATGATGCAGAAGGTGAACCGCGAAGACCGCCAGCCGGCGCTGTTCTACTTCCACCCGTGGGAAGTCGATCCGGGCCAGCCGCGCCCCGAAGGCCTGGACGCCAAGTCGCGCTTCCGCCACTACGTCAACATCGAGCGCATGGAAGGCCGCCTCGAGCAGCTGGCCCGCGATTTCGCCTGGGACCGCATGGACCGCATCTTCCTGGGCAACGCCTAAGCCGGACAGACACGCCAGACCAACCCGCAAGACCAACAAGAAGACAAGCACGGTATGAACTCGATCATCGAAGCCGCCCAGGCCAAGCGCGCCGCGCCGGTGCTGGCCACGGGCCCGCAAACGCTCCACCTCCTGCAGCCGCACGAACGCGCGCGCTGGGACGCATTCGTCCGCTCCTGCCCCGACGCCACCTTCTTCCACCTGTCGGGCTGGCAGAAGGTCATCGAGGAATCGTTCGGCATCAAGACCTGGTTCTACTACGTCCAGCAGGACGGCCAGATCCAGGGCGTGCTGCCCCTGGCCGAGATCAAGAGCCGCCTGTTCGGCCATTCGCTGGGCGCGATGCCGTTCTGCGTGTACGGCGGCGTGGCGGCCATCGACGACGGCGCGCGCAGCCTGCTCGACGGCGCGGCCGACAAGCTGGCCCGCGAACTCGGCGTCGGCCACCTGGAGTACCGCGGCATGCAGCGCGCCCACCCCGGCGACGACAGCTGGCACACCAAGGAACTGTACGTCACCTTCCGCAAGGAGATCACGGCTGACGACGAAGCCAACATGAACGCCATCCCGCGCAAGCAGCGCGCGATGGTGCGCAAGGGGATCAAGCTGGGCCTGAAGGGCGTGGTCGAAAACAACGTCGACCGCATGTTCGAAGCCTACGCCCACAGCGTGCTGCGCCTGGGCACCCCGGTGTTCCCGAAAAAGTACTTCGCCCTGCTGCAGCAGACCTTCGGCGACGAATGCGAAGTGCGCACGATCTACACCAGCGACGACCGCCTGGTCGCCTCGGTACTGTCGTTCTACTGGCGCGACGAGGTCGTACCCTACTACGGCGGCGGCATGGACCTGGCGCGCGAAGTGGCCGGCAACGACTTCATGTACTGGAACCTGATGCAGGCAGCTGCCGCCCGCGGTTGCCGCATCTTCGACTTCGGCCGCAGCAAGCTCGGCACCGGCGCCTACGACTTCAAGAAGAACTGGGGCTTCACCGCCGAGCACCTGCCGTATGAATACAAGCTGTACGCATCGGAAAAGCTGCCGGACAACAATCCGCTGAACCCGAAGTACCAGCTGTTCATCAAGATGTGGAAAAAGCTGCCTCTGCCGGTGGCGAACTTCCTCGGCCCCTACATCGTGCGCAACCTGGGATAAGCCATGGAAGACCTGCTCCTGCTGATCCACCGGATCCCGTACCCGCCCAACAAGGGCGACAAGATCCGCTCCTACCACCTGCTCAAGCACCTGGCGCGCGACTACAAGGTGCACCTGGCCACGTTCGTGGACGATGCCGACGACTGGCAGCACGTGCCGAAGGTGGAAGCCATGTGCGCCAGCAGCCATTTCGCCAGCCTCAACCCGCTGCTGGCGCGCGTGCGCAGCCTCGGCGCGCTGGCCAAGGGCCGCTCGCTCTCGCTCGACTACTACCGTGATGCGGGCCTGCAGCGCTGGGTCGACCAGACCGTCGCCGCGCACAAGATCGAGCGTGTGCTGGTGTTCTCGTCGGCGATGGCGCAGTACGCCGACAAATACCCGAACGCACGCCGCGTGGTCGACTTCTGCGACGTCGACTCGGACAAGTGGCGCCAGTACGCCGAGAAGAAATCCTGGCCCATGAGCTGGCTGTACCGCCACGAGGCACGCCAGCTGCTGTCCTACGAGCGCCAGGTGGCGCGCGACTACGACGCCTCGCTGTTCGTGTCGGCCCCCGAAGCGGACCTGTTCCGCCAGCTGGCTCCCGAAAGCGACGCGCGCATCGGTTTCTTCAGCAACGGCGTCGATACCGAGTACTTCTCTCCCGCTGCCGCCGGCCCCAGCCCATACAAGGATGGCGAGCGCGCCATCGTGTTCACCGGCGCCATGGACTATTTGCCGAACGTCGATGCGGTGCAGTGGTTCACGGCCGAGGTGATGCCCCTGCTGCGCGCGCGTGATCCAAGTCTGCGCTTCTACATCGTCGGCGCCCGTCCGACCCCTGCGGTGCAGGAACTGGCCAAGCTGCAGAACGTCGTCGTCACCGGCACCGTGCCCGACGTGCGCCCTTACATCGCCCACGCGCGCGCCGCGGTGGCGCCGCTGCGCATCGCGCGCGGCATCCAGAACAAGGTGCTCGAAGCGATGGCGATGGCCACCCCGGTGGTGGTGTCGCCGCAGGCCCTGGAGGGCATCGAGGCCGAGCCGGGCCGGGAACTGGTGCTGGCGCAGGATGCCGCCGGCTTCGCGGATGCGGTCGCCGCCCTGCTCGGGCGCAGCGACAACGCCATGGGCCTGGCCGCGCGCGCCAGGGTCGAACGCAAGTACAGCTGGCCGAGCAACCTGGCCTGCATCGGGGAGCGACTCGAATGTATCTGAAACCACCTCCTGGCGTCGTCCAGCCCCCCGCAGCGGCAGCCTCGATTCCTTACTCCAGCCTGGTACCGGTCGCGCTGGCCCTGCTGGCCCCGTTCCTGCTCTACTTCGCCACCGCGAACTCGATGGTGTCGATCTGGAACAGTTCCGAGACCTTCGCCCACGGCTATGTGATCCTGCCGATCAGCCTGTTCCTGATCTGGCGCCAGCGCGCCTGGTTCAGCCAGCTGCCGCCGCAGCCGTGGCGTCCGGCGCTGGTGCTGATGGCCGGCGCCGGCGCCGCCTGGCTGGCTGGCCGCATGGGCGACGTGCAGGTGGTGATGCAATACGCGTTCGTGGCCATGTTCCCCCTTGCAGCGCTGGCCCTGCTGGGGCCGCGCCTGGCGGCCAAGTTCACCTTCCCGCTGCTGTTCCTGCTGTTCGCGGTCCCGTTCGGCGAGATCTTCGTCAACCCCTTGATCAACTACACCGCCGACTTCACCGTGTGGGCGGTGCAGATGACGGGCATCCCGGTGCTGCGCAACGGCACCCGCTTCGAACTGCCCACCGGGAACTGGTCGGTGGTCGAAGCCTGCAGCGGCATCCGCTACCTGATCTCGTCGATCACCCTGGGCTGCCTGTACGCCTACCTCACCTACCGCTCGAACACGCGGCGCGCCGTCTTCATCGGCCTGTCCATCGTGGTGCCGATCGTCGCCAACTGGCTGCGCGCCTATGGCATCGTCATGATCGGCCACCTGAGCGGCATGGAACTGGCGACCGGTGTCGACCACCTGGTGTACGGCTGGCTGTTCTTCGGCGTGATCATGTTCATCATGTTCTGGATCGGCAGCTACTGGCGCGAGGACGACACGGCGCCGCCTGCCGCCGTGCCGGCCGCTGCTGCGGGTGCCGCCGCCACCGGCGCAGGAAACGGCCGCCCGTCCGCTTCGCTGGTGCCGATGGCCGTGGCCGTGGTGGCGCTGGCCGCCGTCTGGCCGGCCTTTGCCGCCTTCAACGACCGCGCCAACCACAACCCAGAGCCGGTGGCGCTGGACGAACCGGCCGTCGCCTGGCCGCTGGCCGCGGCCTTCCCCGACTGGCAGGTCGCCTACATGGAACCGGATGCGCGGCTGGCGCGCGTGTACCAGTCGCCGCAAGGCGCCCCGGTGCTGATGCAGCTGCTGTACTACCGCAACCAGGACAAGCAGAAAGGCCTGATCAGTTCGGTCAACCGCCTGGCCGGCGAAAAGGATGCATTCCACGAAACCGCCTCCACCGTGCGCACCGAAACGGCGGGCGCACGCACGCTGCCGCTGCGCGAAGCGCTGCTGGACGGCCCGGGGGGCCCGCTCGTGGTATGGCAGGTGATGTGGGTGGACGGCCACTACCTGGCCGGCAACGTCATCGGCAAGCTGCGCCAGGCCCAGGGCAAGCTGCAGTTCCGCGGCGACGACGGCGCGCTGGTGGCGATTGCCGCCCCGGCCGACGACAACAGTGAACAAGGCGTCGAGGCGGCGCGCGCCGCGCTGCGCGCCTTCCTGGCGCAGAACTTTGCGGCGGTCGATGCCGCGCTGGTGGCGGCAAAAGGACGTTGAGATGAGCGCCGTACCGCTGTCCACGCACCAGCCGCCGCTGGTCGCCCACCTGATCTACCGCCTCGACATCGGCGGCCTGGAGACCCTGCTGGTGGACACGATCAACCGCATGCCGGCCGGAGCCTACCGGCACGCGGTGATCTGCCTGACCGACTACACCGATTTTTCCCGGCGCATCACCCGTCCCGGCGTCGAGCTGTTCGCACTGAACAAGCCGCCGGGCCTGGGCCTGGGCAGCCACGCCGACTTGTTCCGGCTGCTGCGCCGCCTGAAGCCGGCTATCCTGCACACCTACAACCTGGGCACGATCGAGTATGCGGCTACCGCCTGGGCTGCCGGCGTGCCGGTGCGGGTGCATGCGGAACACGGCCGTGACGCGCGCGACCCGCAGGGCATCAACCCGAAGCACAACCTGCTGCGCCGCCTGCTGGTGCCCTTCATCGACCGCTACGTGCCGGTCTCGCGCGACCTGCACGGCTGGCTCGAGCGCGTGGTGCGCATCCCGGGCCGCAAGGTGCAATTGATCGACAATGGCGTCGACACCGAGCGCTTTCGCGCCCCGGTGGCGGCCAGCGATCCGGTTCGCGAGCCCTGGCAGGACGACCCCGGCGCATTCGTCATCGGCACCGTCGGCCGCCTGCAGGACGTGAAGGACCAGGCCACCCTGATCGACGCCTTCGCCCACCTGCGCACCATGATGCCGGAGGCGAAGCTGCGCCTGGTGCTGGTCGGCGACGGTCCGCTGCGCGCGCAGCTGGAAGCGCGCGTGCGCGAACGCGGGGTGCAGGACGGCGTCTGCTTCGCCGGCCCGCGCAGCGACGTGGCACCGGTGATGCGCAGCTTCTCGCTGTTCGCCCTGTCCTCGATCGCCGAGGGCACGCCGGTCACCCTGCTGGAAGCAATGGCCAGCGGCTTGCCGGTGGTCGCCACCGCCGTCGGCGGCATTCCCGACCTGGTCGAGCACGGCGTCAGCGGCACCCTGGTGCCGCCGCAGGACCCGCGGGCCCTGGCCGCCGCCATCGCCCCTTATGTGCGCGAGCGCGCGCTGGCACGCCGCCACGGCGCCAGCGGCCGCGCGCGCATCGAGCAGCAATACAGCATGCAGGCCATGCTGGCCGCCTACGTCGCCCTGTACGACGAACTGTGCCAGAACAAGACAACACCGAATAAAGCGATCACACCATGTGCGGAATAGTAGGAATTTTTGACACCAAGGGCAGCCGCGCCATCGACCGCGACCTGCTGCACCGGATGAACGAGAGCCAGTTCCACCGCGGACCGGTGGAAGGCGACCTGCACCTGGAGCCGGGCCTCGGCTTCGGCCACCGCCGCCTGTCGATCATCGCGCTCGAGGCCGGGCTGCAACCGCTGTTCAACGAGGACGAAACCATCGCCCTCGTGTTCAACGGCGAGATCTACAATTTCCGCGAGCTGCGCGCAGAACTGCAGGGTCTCGGCCATGTGTTCCGCACGCCGTCGGACAGCGAGACCATCGTGCACGCCTACGAGCAGTGGGGCGAAGCCTGCGTGAGCCACCTGCGCGGCATGTTCGCCTTTGCGATCTGGGACCGCCCGAAGCAGACCCTGTTCCTGGCGCGCGACCGCATCGGCATCAAGCCGATGCACTACGCGCTACTGCCGGACGGGATGTTCGCGTTCGGTTCGGAACTCAAGTCGCTGCTCACCCTGCCGAACCTCAAGCGCGAGATCGACCCGCTGGCGGTCGAGGAATATTTTGCCTACGGCTACGTGCCCGAACCGCGCACCATCTTCACCGATGCCAAGAAGCTGCTGCCGGGCCATACCCTGACCCTGCGCGTCGGCCAGCCGGTCCCCGCTTCGCGCCAGTATTGGGACGTTCCCTTCACCCCGCATGCGGCCATGAGCGAGCGCGAGATCGAAGCCGAACTGGTGGTGCGCCTGCGCGAAGCGGTGCAGAGCCACCTGATTTCCGACGTGCCGCTCGGCGCCTTCCTGTCCGGCGGGGTCGACTCGAGCGCGGTGGTGGCGATGATGGCCGGCGTGACCGACGGCCCGGTCAACACCTGCTCGATCGCCTTCAACGACCCGGCCTTCGACGAGTCCGAGTACGCGCGCCAGGTGGCCGAGCAGTACAAGACCCGCCACCAGTGCGAGACCGTGGACAAGGACGACTACGGCCTGCTCGACACCCTGGCCGCGCTGTACGACGAGCCGTATGCCGACAGCTCGGCGATCCCGACCTACCGCGTCTGCCAGCTGGCCAGGAAGCGCGTCACGGTGGCGCTGTCGGGCGACGGCGGCGACGAGAATTTTGCCGGCTACCGCCGCCACCGCATGGCGATGGGCGAGAACCGCGTGCGTTCGCTGCTGCCGCTGGCCGTGCGCAAGCCGGTGTTCGGCCTGCTCGGCGCAGCCTATCCGAAGGCCGACTGGGCGCCGCGCATCTTCCGCGCCAAGACCACCTTCGAAGCACTGGCGCGCGACCTGACCGAAGGCTACTTCCACGGCGTGTCGATCAACAACGACCGCATCCGCGGCCAGCTGTTCTCGAACGGTTTCAAGCAGCGCCTGCAGGGCTACCGCGCGGTCGAGGTCATGCGCGGCTATGCAGCCAATGCGCCGACCGACGACCCGCTGTCGCTGATCCAGTACCTCGACATGAAGACCTACCTGCCCGGCGATATCCTGACCAAGGTGGACCGCGCCAGCATGGCCCATGCGCTGGAGGTGCGCGTGCCCCTGCTCGACCACCAGTTCGTCGAATGGGTTTCCGGCATTCCGTCGTCCGCGAAGCTGCGCAACGGTGAAGGCAAGCACATCTTCAAGAAAGCGTTGGAGCCCTACCTGTCGCAGGACATCCTGTACCGCAAGAAGCAGGGCTTCTCGATCCCGCTGGCGGCCTGGCTGCGCGGCCCGCTGGCCGACGCCATGCGGCGCGCGGTGCTCAACCCTGCCCTGCTCGACACCGGCATCTTCAACCCGGCCTTCCTCAAGCAGATGGTGGACGAACACCAGTCCGGCGCCAAGGACCACAGCACGACCCTGTGGTCGGTGCTGATGTTCGACGCCTTCCTGCGCAAGAACGGCGCCGCCGGCGCGACCAGCACCGCTGGCCCTGCCGTCGCAGTGGCCGCCGCCGCATAACGCATATCGCAACACGTACAACGCACCAAGCGCAACCGGAACCAAAGACCATGCGAGTCCTCCACGTCCTCGACCACTCGATCCCGCTGCACAGCGGCTACACCTTCCGCACCCGCTCGATCCTGCGCGAACAGCGCGCGCTCGGCTGGGAAACCTTCCACATCACCGGTTCCAAGCAGCACTCGGAAGACCAGCTGGAAGAAACCGTCGACGGCTTGCACTTCTACCGCACCCCGGTGTCGAAGAGCGCACTGGCGAAGCTGCCGGTGCTGAACCAGAAGGAAGTCATCGACGGGCTCACGAAGCGCCTGCTTGACATCATCCCGCAGGTCAAACCGGACGTGCTGCACGCCCACTCGCCGAGCCTGAACGCGATCGCCGCGCTGCGCGCCGGCAAGCGCTTCGGCATCCCGGTCGTGTACGAAGTGCGCGCCTTCTGGGAAGACGCCGCCGTGGATCACGGTACCAGCAGCGAGAACGGCCTGCGCTACCGCGCTACCCGCGCGCTCGAGACGTATGCCCTGAAACGCGCGGACGCCGTCACCACCATCTGCGAAGGCCTGCGCAAGGACATCCTGGCGCGCGGCATCCCGGCCGACAAGGTCACGGTGATCCCGAACGCGGTCGACATCGACAAGTTCTCGGTCGGCGGCAGCGCCGACCAGGAGCTCAAGACGAAACTCGGCCTGCAGGGCTCGCGCCTGATCGGCTTCATCGGTTCCTTCTATGCCTACGAGGGCCTGGACATCCTGCTGCGCGCGGTGCCGCAGCTTGCCAAAGAACTGCCCGACCTGCGCGTGCTGCTGGTCGGCGGCGGTCCCCAGGACGCCCAGCTGCGCCAGCTGGCCAAGGACCTGAACATCACCGACAAGGTCGTGTTCACCGGCCGCGTGCCGCACGACCAGGTGCAGAAGTACTACGACCTGCTCGACGTGCTGGTCTACCCGCGCCTGTCGATGCGCCTGACCGACCTGGTGACGCCGCTGAAGCCGCTCGAAGCCATGGCCCAGGGCCGCATCCTGGCCGCATCCGACGTCGGCGGCCACCTCGAGCTGATCGCCGACGGCAAAACCGGCGTGCTGTTCAAGGCCGACGACCCATCCTCGCTGGCCGACAAGGTTGGCGCGCTGCTGCGCGCCCAGGAGCGCTGGCCGGCGCTGCGCGCGGCCGGCCGCGAATACGTCGAGAGCGAACGCAACTGGCCGGTCAGCGTCGCCCGCTACAAGAACATCTACGGCCGCCTCACCGGTCAAACCGCCGGCACCCCTGGCGACCGCACCACCGAATCGCAGGCTGCATGAAGATCCTGACTTTCAGTACGCTGTTCCCGAACACGGAGAAGCCGGGCCACGGCATCTTCGTCGAAACCCGCCTGCGCCACCTGGTCGCGACCGGGCTGGTACAAGCGCGCGTGGTCGCGCCGGTGGCCTGGTTCCCCTCGACCCACCCCCGTTTCGGCAACTATGCGAGGATGGCGCGCGTACCGCGCACCGAGGTGCGCCACGGGCTGCAGGTGGACCACCCGCGTTACCCGGTGCTGCCCAAGATCGGCATGAACGTCGCGCCGCTGCTGCTGGCGCAGGCGGCCAAGCCGGCGATCGCGCGCATCATCGACGAAGGCTATGACTTCGACCTGATCGACGCGCATTATTTTTACCCGGACGGCGTGGCCGCGGCCATGCTGGCGCGCTACTTCAACAAGCCCTTCGTGGTCACCGCACGCGGCTCCGACATCACGCTGCTGCCGCAGTTCACCCTGCCGCGCCGGATGATCAAGTGGGCGGCCAGGCGCGCCGATGCCGTCATCACCGTCTGCAACGCCTTGCGCGACGAAGTGGTGGCGCTGGGCGTGCCCGCGGACCGGGTGACCTCGCTGCGCAACGGCGTCGACCTGCAGCTGTTCCGCCCGGTCGAACGCAGCGCCAACCCGATGTTCACCCTGCTCACCGTCGGCCACCTGGTGCCGGTCAAGGCCCAGGAATTGATCATCGGCGCCCTGCCGCTGCTGCCGGGCGTGCGCCTGGCGGTGGCCGGCGACGGCCCCAACCGCGGCATGCTGGAAGCGCTGGCGCGCACTGCCGGCGTGGCCGACCGGGTGCAGTTCCTGGGCGCCGTGCCGCAGGCCCAGCTGCGCGAGCACTACGGCAGGGCCGACGCGCTGGTATTGGCGTCCTCGCGCGAAGGCTGGGCCAACGTGCTGCTCGAATCGATGGCCTGCGGCACGCCCGTCGTCGCCAGCCGCGTCTACGGCACGCCCGAAGTGGTGGCGGCGCCGGAAGCCGGCGTCCTGATGGCCGAGCGCAGCCCGCAGGGCGTGGCGGACGCCGTCCATGCGCTGCGCGCGAACTATCCGGACCGCGCCGCCACGCGCCGCTACGCCGAAGGCTTCAGCTGGGACGACACCAGCGCCGGCCAGGTGCGCCTGTTCGGCGAGGTGCTGGCACGTGGTGTTGGCATTCCGACAAGAGCTCTGTCATACTGAGCCGTTTACTGGATAAAGAAAATGGAAACACTTGTATGGGCCGTGAACCTGGTGGCGGTTACCTATCTCTGCTTCTGGGCGTCGAAACAGGACGATACGCAAGACGCGGGCAACACGGAAAACGGGAAGCGCGGGGATTGAAGCATGCGTGACCTGTTCATGTTGGCGATGCTGCCCGTCATGCTCTATGCGATGGCAAAGCGGCCGTTCATCGCGCTGGGCATGTGGGTCTGGACTGCCCTGTTCTTCCCAAATGGCTGGGTGTATGGCGCCGCCTCCGGCATCCGTTATAACCTGCTGTTCGCGGGCGTTGCGATCATCGGCTACCTCATCATGAAGAACAAGCCGAAGGTGCACTTCGGCCCGCTCGGCGTAGTGGTGCTGATATTCTTCTTGTGGACCACTGCCAGTACGATCCTTGGGATAGGGAATCCTGTTGTTCAGTGGGAAATCTGGAACCGTTTTGCAAAGATCGTTGTCCTGTTCGTGTTCGTGCTGCTGCTCGTCGAAAAGAAGCTGCACGTCGACTTCATGCTGTGGTGTGTTGTCCTGTCGGTCGGCTTTTACGCCAACCTGGAAGGACTAAAATTCCTTGCGACCGGTGGCGGCCATATGATCGCCGGCATGCACGGACATGTGCTGGGCGACCGCAACGAGCTGGCGATCGCCTTCGTCATGACCTTGCCAATCTGTTTCTATTTGTTGGGTGAATACGGGAAGACATCCCGCATCCTCAAGGCCGGCCTTCTAGGTACCATCTGCTTACTGGTGATCTCGGTCATCGGTACCCAGTCACGCGGTGGTTTTGTTGCGCTGCTGGCACTCGCCGCTTACCTGTTCATGAAAAGCGACCGCAAGTTCTTTGTCGCCACGTTTATTGTCGTGATGGGGGCCGTAATAGCGCAGCTGGCACCGAGTGAATGGCTCGAGCGCATCAACACGATCGAATCAGCAAGTGAAGATGCGTCCTTCATGGGCCGCGTTGTTGCATGGAAGCTCAGCTTCATCATGGCCGTGCGTGATCCGCTCTTCGGCGGCGGCTTCAAATCATTGGAATACTTCCCGGTCTGGCTCGACCTTTCAAGGGATTTCCATTCATATTCTTGGTTTTACACTGGCGATGCGGTACCAAATACCTCTTATGCCCGGGCCGCCCACAGCGTCTATTTCCAGGTACTCGGCGATCATGGTTTCGTCGGATTGGCGCTCTACCTCATCATGCTGCTCGGCGCGTTCCGCAAAGCCGGCCGGGTCGCACGTGAGGCCCGCAAGCGTAGCGCACCCTCCTGGCTGCCGACGCTCGCGACCATGCTACAGCTGAGTATCTTTGCCTTTGCCCTCGGCGGCGCCGCACTGAGCTTCGCCTACTTCGACCTGATCTTCGCGCTGTTCGGGCTGACCATTGTGCTCGAGTCGCGTCTGTTGCCGGCGGTTGCCCCGGATCCGAAACGCGCGGTCGCCGCTTCGCCCGGGATGCCGCGTACCCTGCAACCAGAATTGGCGCTTCGTGATGGCCACTAGAACCGTCACTCGATTTACCGAATGGGTTCTGCGCACGGCTGGCAACAAGCTCGCGCATAGCGTGCGGGGAGACAGCCGGGTCTGCGTCATCAATTACCACCGCATCCTGGCCGAGCACGACCCGCTGCTCGCCTCGGAGCCTGACCTGGCGACTTTCCGCTGGCAGATGGAACTGCTGGCGCGCTGCTTCAACGTGCTGCCCCTGCACGAAGCCGTGGCCGCGGTGGCGGCCGGCACCGTGCCGCCGCGCGCGGTCTGCATCACCTTCGACGACGGCTACCGCTCGGTGCACGACCTGGCGCTGCCGGTGCTGCGCGAGTTCGGCCTGCCGGCGACGGTGTTCGTCACCAGCGGCTACGTTGGCCAGGGCAGCATGTGGAACGACCGCATCATCGAAGCGGTGCAGACGCTGCCTGCGGGCGAACTCGACCTGAGCGCACTGGGCCTCGGCGCCTATCCGCTACACAGCCTGGACGACCGCAAGGCCACCCTCGGGACCTTGACCGAACGCTCGAAATACCTGCCGCCGCAGGCGCGGCGCGACCTGATCGAGCGTCTCGAGGCGCTGGTCGGCGACGGCCTGGCGCAAGGGCTGATGCTCACGCCGGAAATGGTGGTCAACCTCGACCGCAACGGCATCGAGATCGGCGCGCATACGGTCTCGCACCCGATCCTAACCAGTCTGGACGACGACAGCGCCCGGCTCGAAATCGCCGCCGGCAAGGAGCAGCTGGAACACATCCTCGGCAAGCCGGTGCGCCTGTTCGCCTACCCGAATGGCAAGGTCGGCAAGGATTTCGACCAGCGTCACGTCGACATGGTGCGCGAGGCCGGGTTCACGGCCGCGTTCACCACGGCCGTCGGTGCTCTCACACGGGACCAGGACCGCTTCCAGCTGCCACGCAGCCGCCCATGGGACGCGACGCCGTTCCTGTTCGGCCTGCGTCTCCTGTCCTGGATGGCGCAGGGCCGACCGCGCTAACCTCGCATTCGCAAAGACATATCAGCCTGTACGGGCTTCGGAAACAGCGGGCGCTCGGCGCTCAGATGGATGGATAGAAGAAAAATGACCAAACGTGCCCTATTGATTGCCTTTCACTTTCCGCCACAGGCGGCGAGTAGCGGTATTCAACGTACCCTGAGTTTCTCCAAGCATCTTGGCAAGTTCGGCTGGGAACCGATGGTCCTGTCGGCGCACCCGCGTGCCTACAGCCAGCAGAATCCGTCCCAGCTGACGAGCGTGCCGGCCAACCTGGTGGTCCGGCGCGTCTTCGCGCTCGACAGCAAACGCCACATGGGCATCAAGGGCCGCTACCTCGAACTGCTGGCCCTGCCGGACCGGTGGATCTCATGGTGGCTGGGGGCGGTTCCGGCGGGACTGTCGCTGGTCAAGCAATACCAGCCGCAGGTGATCTGGTCGACCTTCCCGATCTCCACTGCGCACCTGATCGGACTGACCCTGCACCGCCTGACCGGCTTGCCATGGGTGGCCGATTTCCGTGATCCGATGCTGCAGCGCTCCTACCCATCTTCGACACTGCAACGCAAGCTTTACGGCTGGATCGAACGCCAGACCATCACACGCTGCAGTATGGCGGTATTCACGACCTACAGCGCCATGGATGCGTACCGCACGCGCTTCCCGCACCTGCCGGCATCCAAGTTCACCGTCATCGAGAACGGATATGACGAGGACGGATTCGACATGAGCGCATTGCCCGTGCCACCGACGCCGCAAGCCGCCACGCGGCGACTGACCCTCCTGCATAGCGGTGTGCTGTACCAGACGGGCCGCGATCCCTCCGCCTTCCTACAGGCGCTGGCTATGATGAAACAGTCGGGCCGCACGGACGCGGCAAGGCTGCGCGTGGTGCTGCGCGCCCCGGGCGAAGGCGCGTACGTCGAAGCCCTGGTGCACAAGTACGGGGTCGCGGATATCGTAGAGGTGGCGCCGCCGATCCCCTATCGCGAAGCATTGCACGAGATGTTGGCGGCTGACGGCCTGATCGTTTTCCAGGGAACGCCGTTCAACACCCAGGTTCCAGCCAAGATTTATGAATACTTCCGTGCCCGCAAGCCGATCTTCGGCCTGGTCGACAGTACCGGAGAAACGGCGCGGGTGATGCGCGATGCCGGTTTTCACCACCAGGCAGCGCCGGAGAACAGTGAAGCGATCGTCTCCGTGCTGGGCCAGTTCATCGACCTGGTCGCTCAGGGCGAGGCCCATATTGCCAGTGACGAGCTGGTGGCGGGATCATCCCGGGAACATCGTGCCAAGCAGCTGGCGACAGTGCTGGAGCAGGCCTGTGGCACGCAACGGGCACCCGCGCCCGCACTGATGCGCTGAGGGCAGCACTGTCGCCCTGACGCGCGGCGGTGCCGGAGCCGCGCCTGCCGCTACATGGCCAGGCGCATTCCTGTTTACTTGTTTTCGGACATGCCGTCCCAAGTGCCCGGTGCCGTCACGCCATCCCCTTTTGTGTGGCCTGGACAGGATTGCCGCCGCTCTCCTGGCCGGCCGGACCCACGACCGCTGCACTGTCCTTGTCAATGAAAGCCTTGCTTTGCCGGTCCAGGCGTACCAGCGACAACAGGGGACGAAACAGCCAGTCGCGCCTGCGGCGCAGGCTGGAAGACCCCAGCGCCAGCAGCAGCAGGATCCTGTTTTTCCAGTTCAGGTACTTGAGGGCGGCCATGACCGTAGCGGGGTCGCCATACGCCGCGTGCTCGCTGGCAGTGTCGCGCGCCCGGCTCTCGGCCGCATCGAGGGGCGGGTGATCCGGCGGCAGGTTGCGCGAGCCGTGGAAGTCGACATACTCCGGGTAGAAACGCTTCAGGCATTCCTTCTGGAAGAACCACTTGTACTTGTCAGCAGGATGGTAGCGCAATGTCGCGCGTGCGAAGTCGAGGTCGTGGTACGGGAACACGATGACATGGCCTGGCGGGTGCATCATCGTGATCCAGGGGCTGATGCAGCGACGCGTACGCGATTGCAGGAATGCGAACTCGGCCTGGTTGAGATTTGACGGGAACTTGGCCAGGAAAACGCGGTAGTGGCGCTGGTAGTCGGCCAGGGTCGGGAATACGCCGGACAATTCCTTGAAAATGGATGGGCGGCTGACTTCCTTGACCAGCAGTTCCCGGTCCTTTTCCGGCGTTTCATGCAGGCCGTCGATTTCGAAACCGGTATTGCCAAGGGTATCGCCACCCAGTCCGTCAATCACGACCGACGGTGGGCGCTTGGCCAGCCAGCGCATGAAGGGAACCCCCCAGCCGTGCATGAAGGTCTCGCTACCGATCAGGCTCTGGCGCCACTGCGCGTCGGCGGCCAGGCCCGCTGCCGGCGTCGCATGTACCAGCTCGCATTCCACGCCAAAAGCGGCCGCGATCTTCGGCGCGAAGTACGAATCGATGTCGTAGTCCTTGCCCTTCTTGCGATGAAAGCTCTGGCAGGTGACGGCCTTGAACGGCACCTTCTTTTGCAGCAGGGTGGCAAAGAAGCGACGCGAATCGTAGCCGCTTGAGAACGGCAACGTAAAGGACTCCGCATCCAGCGCCAGACAGCGATCCATGGCACGCCGGTAGGCGGCCTCGACGATAGCAAAGGCCTCGTCGTCGATCGCTTCCAGGCCCGGCGGCAGGTCTTCGAACCGGAACCAGCGTTCGCTGCGTGCGCCGTCGCGGCGCACGGTCATCTGCGTGCCCGGCTCGAAGCGGGCAATCCCCTCGTAGCAGCTGCGGTCGTCGAGTGGAAGGCCGCTTTGCATGAGCGACAGCCAGGTGTTCAGGTCGGCCTTGTCGCCGGCAAACCGGATCAGGCCCGGGTGCGAAGCGAACAGCCAGCCGTTGCCGCACTGGCGGTAGAACAGTGGCGCTACGCCAAAAGCATCGCTGCGTACGACTGCGTGCTGGCGCTCCCGGTCGAAGCCGAGATAGGCAAAGGCCCCGTTGGTGAGCGCCTCTGGCGTTGCGAGACGGCCAAGGCGCTCGGCCGACGAATACGAATGCACCCCGATCTCGCTCTCGTATCCGCGGAACAGGACGCGCGTCCCGCCGATATCGTGCAGCAGCGATTTGCCGTTGCCCGGCACGCGCGAACTCACCGCCCAGAAATCTTCTGCGATCTCGACCGCCAGCGTGGAAGGAACCGCTTGCGCGAATCGGGGCGGGCTGTCCGGAAACACGCAGGCGAGGAAGAACTCCACATCCGCGTAAGTGCGGGAAATCAGGTCAAGATCAACGTTCATTTTGCCTCGCTTGGAATAGCCGCGCTCTGCGGCTTGTTGCGCTTCAGTTTGTTCAGGAAAAACAGTTCCGCGCCCTCGGGGCGGCCGGCGGCGAGCCACAGGAGCATGACCACGGTGCAGTAAACGATGGCCCCCGTCAGCACTTTCGCGAGCAGCAGCAGCCATGTCTGCACATGCGCGAGACTGTCCAGTGTGTCCAGTGCCGAAAGCGCCGCCACGATTGCGATGCAGCCGAGCGCCGGGCGCACTACGCCCTTGAGCATGAGCACGAGCGAAATGCCGGGCACATGCTTCATCAGGAGGTAATAGGACACGCCGAAGGTCAGCACGATCGCGCTGAAGCGAATCTGGGCGACGAGTTCCGGCGCCAAGCCATCGCGCATCAGCAGCAGGCCCGCGCCGAACAGGAGAATCTGGATCCAGCTAGTCAGCGCGAGCAGGCGGATCTGGCCGACCACGGTGAGCACATAGTTGGCGCTGCTGCTGATCGATTGAATAATATTCGACAGTGCCAGAATCTGGATGAAGGGCACAATGAAGATCCATTTCTCCCCGAGCGCCACCGGCACGAACTCGCGCGCCGTCATGGCAAAACCGACGCAGGCGGGGAAGGTGATGAGAACTTGCACGCCTTGGGCAGCGATCAGCAGCCGGGTCAGCTCACGCATGTTGTCTCGGGCGCGGGCAAAGGCTGGGAACAGCACCCGGTTGATCGGCGCCAGCAGGTCGGTGCCGGGAATGTCCGAGATCTCGTTGGCCAGGGTGTAGCCACCGGTCACGCTGGTGCGCGCGATGCCGCCGACCACGATCAGATGCAGGTTGCGATCGAGGTATTGGCTGACATTCTTCACCAGCACCCACTGCGAGATCGAAAATATCTCCTTGAACTCCTGCAGGCAAAAGGACGGCCGCATCGGGTGCACCCAATAGCTGCGAACAGTGCTCGCCAGGCGGCCGCACAGGGCGCCAAGGATCATGCCCCAGTAATTCTCCAGCACCAATGTCAGGATGATCGTGACGCAAAAGCCGAACAGTCGCTTGAACAGCACGAACTTCGCATCGGCAATGAAGTTAAGTTCCTTCTGGAAGGTAATGATGCCGACGTTCTCGAAGGCTAAAATTAGGATCGACAAGGCCATCAGTTGCACTGCACTGGTCACGCGCAGGTCGTCGTAATAATCAGCGGCGAAAGGTGCGGCGATGACCAGAAGCGTGGCCACGCAGGACGCCTGGATGATACGCAAGGTCCAGGCGGTATCATAATACGCCTGGCTCGGGGACTTGCGCTGGATGATGGCGACGTTGATGCCCAGGTCGAAGATAATGTCGACGAATGCCACGACCACCGAAGCCATCGCCACGATACCGAAGTCGTCGGGCACCAGGATGCGTGCGAGGATCAGGGTGCTGACGATACCGATGCAACGGTCGACCCAGCGCATCAGGATGGTCACGATAGCACCGTTGCTGATGCTATTGCTAAATTTTCTTGGCATTTGTGGCTACGACCTTTACATCAAAACAGCAAGCGGAACGCCAGCGCCTGACTGGAGCCGTGGGCGTCCGAGTGCGCGGTATATCTTTGACATCCGTCAACTATACCCTTTTGACAAAAGGAAATACCACACGCTAGGCAGGGTAGAAGAAATGACAATTTATGTCAATAAAAGCAACATCTCCATCCTGCTTTCCGTTGCCATTTAAGCACCTTAAACGAGCACTTCCTGCGCACCCGGGTGGCTCAGGAAGCCGCCCGGACTCGCACTCAGGCCGTAGGCGCCGGACTGGAACACGACCACCAGGTCGCCCACCTCGGCACGCGGCAATTCCATCCTGTCGGCCAGCAGGTCGAGCGGCGTGCACAGCGGTCCCACCACCGACACCGCTTCCGTGTCGAGCGCCGACATCCGGTTGCCGATCGCGACCGGATAGTTCTTCCGGATCACCTGGCCGAAGTTGCCGGACGCGGCCAGGTGGTGGTGCAGGCCGCCGTCGGTGACCAGGAACACCTGGCCGCGCGAGACTTTGCGGTCCACCACGCGCGCCACATACACCCCGGCCTCGCCCACCAGGTAACGCCCGAGCTCGATCGACAGCTGCGCCTGCGGCGCTGCCGCCTTCACGCGCGGCAGCGCCTGCTCTAGTGCGGCGCCGATCGGCGCCAGGTCCAGGCGTGCCTCGCCCGGGAAGTAGGGAATCCCGAAGCCGCCGCCGATGTTCAGGGTGCGCACCGGGCCGGGCGCCGCCTCGGCCAGGCGCAGGGCCAGTGCGATGGTCTGGGCCTGCGCCTCGACGATCGCCTCGGCCTTCAGGCTCTGGGAGCCGCTGAAGATGTGGAAACCCAGCACGTCGAGCCCGAGGCCGGCGGCCAGCGCCAGCATGCGCGGCGCTTCCTCGGCATCGATCCCGAACTGCTTGGCGCCGCCGCCCATGCGCATGCCCGAGCCCTTCAGCTCGAAATCCGGATTGATCCGCAAGACGAGCTGCGGGGCGATCCCGAGTTCCTCGCCGATGCGCGCCAGCGACCGGATCTCGCGCTCGGATTCGGCGTGGATGGCCACTCCGGCGGCGACCGCCTGGCGCAGTTCCGCATCCGACTTTCCCGGACCCGCAAAGCTGATGCAATCCGGCGCCATGCCGGTATCGAGTGCGACCTTCAATTCCCCGCCGGAGGCGACATCGAGGCCGTCCACCAGGCCGGCCAGGTGCTGCACCAGCGCCGGCATCGGGTTGGCCTTGATCGAATAATGCAGTTCCACCGCGGCCGGCAGGTGCGCACGCACGTGCCGCACGCGCTCGGCAACCAGCCTGCGGTCGTAGGCATAGAATGGCGTGCGGCCGACCCGCTCCGCCAGCCTCGTAAGCGGGATGCCGCCGACGTGCAGGCAGTCGTCGACGACAGGAAACAGGGTCTGGGCCGCGTGGACAGGTTTGGCGCCGCTCATGGGGTGGGAGTACTCTCGAACAGGTTGATAAAGGACTGCTGCAGCAGCTTGCGGTCGAACTTGCCGTTCGGGTTGCGCGGGAGCGGTTCGCTGCGCAGTGCCACGTGGGCCGGGACCATGTAGGCCGGCAGCCGCTTCTGGCACTCCTTGAGCAGCGCCGCCGGCGCCAATGCGGCGTCGCGCGCGACCGCCAGCAGCACGATCGCCTGGCCCAGCACCGGATGAGCGACGCCGAAGGCGGCCGCCTCCAGCACCAGCCCGGTCGCGTGGACCACTTCCTCGACTTCGGTCGGGCTGACGCGGTAACCGGATACCTTGATCATGTCGTCGCTGCGCCCGACGAAGTACAGGAACCCCTCCTCGTCCATGCGCACCGTATCGCCCGACCACACCGCCATCTCGGTCAGCGGCAATGCTGGATCCCGGCCCGGCGCCGGGCGGAAACGCTCGGCGGTCTTGGCCGCATCGTTCCAGTAGCCGAGCGACACCAGCGCCCCGCGGTGCACCAGCTCGCCCGGCTCGTTGGGCGCGCACGGGCTGCCGTCGGGACGCACCACCATCACCTGCGCGTTCGGGATCGCCCGGCCCATCGAATCCGGGCGGCGGTCCAGTTCGGACGGCGGCAGGTAGGTGGAACGGAAAGCCTCGGTCAGGCCGTACATCAGGAACAGCCGGGCCGACGGCAGGGCGGCGCGCAGCATGGCCACGGTGGCGGTCGGCATCGCGCCGCCGGAATTGGTCAGGTAGCGCAGGGGGGTGTCCTGCGGCCAGGACAGGGCGGCGAGCTGGATCCACAGCGGCGGCACCGCCGCCAGGCCGGTGATGCGCTCTTCCTGCACCGCCTGCACGATATCCTTGGCGAACAAGTGGTTGATCAGGACGGCGGTGGCGCCAACCAGGAAAGCGGTCGTCAGCTGGCTCAGGCCGTAGTCGAAACTGAGCGGCAGCACCGCCAGGATCCGGTCCTCCGGCGTGTTGTGCAGGTAGCCGGCGACGCTCTGCGCGCCTGCCACCATGTTCCGGTGCGACAACACCACCCCCTTCGGTTTGCCGGTGCTGCCGGACGTGTACAAGATGGCGGCCATGTCGGTGTCGATCGCACGCCACGCCGCCAGGCTTGCCTCGGCGGGCGGCTGCTGCGCCGCGTCCCATGCCTGCACCTGGACATGCGCCACCGTCGGCTCCTTGGCGTCACCCGTGACGAGCACGGTACGCAGGTCGGCACAGCCGGCCAGTACCGGCGCCAGCTGGACCAGGCGCTCGGGCGAGGTGACCAGCACGCGCACATTGCAGTCGGCCAGGATGTAGCCGACCTGCTCGGCCTTGAGCAGCGGATTGACCGGCACGAACACGGCGCCGGCGGCGGCCGCGCCGAACATCGCCGCCACGTTCTCGATGCGTTTTTCAAGGTAGATGGCGACGCGTTCGCCGCGTCCGATGCCGGCGCCCAGCAGCGCGCCCGCGGCCTGCTCCACGGCCGTGGCGAGGGCCGCGTAATCGAGGCGGCGGGCACCGTACACGAGTGCCTCGGCGGCCGGCGTACGGCGCGCGGAATCGAAGATGAAATCGTGGATCAGGTCAGGCATAGGAAGCGATGGGTTGGCTCGCGCGGACGGTCCGGCTGTGCAGGGCGCAATCTTAACAGTTTGCGCGCCGGGCTTGCTGGCGCATCGGTGTCTAAAACTATGTCGCGTGGTAAATTTTTCTACACTCCGGCTATACTGAATCATGCTTTCGACCAATACGCCGACGCGTCCGCACATTCCCATCGCCCCGATCCTGTCGGGCGCCTCGTTCCGGCGTGCCGCAGCGGTGCGCCTGCGTTCGGTGCTCGACGCCGGCGAGGCGCGGCTGGTCACCAGCGGCCGTGTCGCGATCGCGCTGGCGCTGCGCGAAATGGGCGTCGGCCCGGGCGACAAGGTGCTGGTGCCTGCCTGGCACAGTCCGTCGATGGTGCCGCCGGTGCTGTGGCGCGGCGCGACGCCGGTGTTCTACAAGGTGGGCCCGGATGCCGCGGTCGACCTGGCCGACATCGCGGCAAAGGCCGACGGCGCCAGGGCACTGATGGTCACCCATTACTTCGGCTTTCACCAGGACCTCGCGCCGCTGCGCGCCCTGTGCGACGCGCACGGCCTCAAGCTGCTGGAAGATTGCGCGCACTGCTTCATCGGCGAGTACCGGGGCCTCCCGGTAGGTTCGTTCGGCGACTTCGCGATCGCCAGCAGCATGAAATTCTTCCCCATCTACGAAGGCGGCGCGCTAGTGTCGTCGCGCCACCGCCTCGACGATGTAGGGCTGCGCTCGGCCGGCCCGGGTTTCGAAGCCAAGATCGCCCTGAATTCGCTGGAAAAAGGTTTTGCTTACGGCCGCCTGCGGCCGGTGCAGGCTGCGCTGTGGTTCCCGCTGCGGATCAAGAGCGCGCTATGGGGCCTGCTCAAGTCGCGCCGCGCGCCCGGCGCTGCGGCGCTTGCGCCCGACTCGTCGGACAGCAGCTTCGATTTCGATCCGCGCTGGATCGACAAGCGCTCCTCGTTCTTTGCGCGGGCGATGCTGCGGCTGGTCTCGCCGGGGCGTGTCGCCGCGCTGCGCCGCGCCCACTACCTGCAGCTCGACTGCGGCCTGCGCGGCATGCCCGGCGTACGGCCGCTGTTTCCGGCCTTGCCGGACGGCGTCTGCCCATGGGTGTTTCCACTGGTTGCCAGCGATCCCGAGCAGGTGTTCGCGCGCCTGCAGGCGGCCGGTGTGCCGGTCGTGCGCTTCGGGAACCCGCTGTGGGACGGTGTCGACGCATCGGTATGCGCCAACAGCGCACACCTGGCGCGCAGCGTGCTGTCCCTGCCCTGCCACCAGGAACTGCGCCAGCAAGAGCTGGACTGGATGATCGACACGGTGCGAAAGGCGCTCACGGCATGAAGTGGCGGACGGTACCGGCCGCGCGCTTCGCGGAGCATGCCCAAACATGGCAGACGCTGCACGCCGCTACCGGTGCGTCGGCGCTGCTGTCGCCGGATTTCGTCGCGCCGCTGCTGGCCGAATTCGGCACCGGCGCCGAGCTCCTGGCGTACTGCGAGCATGCCGGCGCCGTGGCGGCAATGGCCATCGTCGTGCCATCCGGACGCGGATCCTGGGCCAGTTTCCAGCCGTCCCAGGCGCCGCTCGGCCTGTGGCTGCAGCGCCCGGAACTGCCGCTCGAAGCGTTGCTGGCCGGACTGGTACGCGCCCTGCCCGGTTTCCCGCTGGTGTTCGGCCTGACCCAGATGGACCCGGCCCTCATGCCGCGCCCGGCCGACAGTCCGTCGCTGCGCACGCTCGACTACATCGACACCGCCAGGGTCACGATCCACGGCAGCTTCGAGGCCTACTGGACTGCGCGCGGCAAGAACCTGCGCAGCAACCTGAAAAAGCAGCGCGCGCGGCTGGACAAGGAGGGCGTGCCGCTGCGCCTGCAGCTCAGCCGCGACGCCGGCGACATGGCGCAGGCCGTGGCCGACTACGGGCGGCTGGAGGGCTCGGGCTGGAAGGCCGGCTGCGGCACCGCCGTCGATGCGTCGAACGCGCAGGGCCGCTATTACCGCCGCATGCTGGAGAATTTCTGCGCCCGCGGCGCTGGCTGCGTGTACCGCTACTTCTTCGGCGAGCAACTGGTGGCGATGGACCTGTGCATCGAGGACGGCGACAGCATCATCGTGCTGAAAACGAGTTATGACGAAAGCGTGCCGGCCAACCTGTCGCCCACCCTGCTCATGCGCGAGGCAGCCTGCCGCCAGCTGTTCGACGAAGGGAAATACACGCGCCTGGAATTCTACGGCCGCGTGATGGAATGGCACCTGCGCTGGACGGACGAGGTTCGCACTATGTACCATGTGAACTATTACCGATGGCCCGGGCTGCGGCGCCTGCACACGATGCTCGCATCGCGCCCCCCTGCCCGCGCGGCCACGCAGTAACCTCTCACGGAGCATCACCATGTATCTCAATGAAGTCAAGAATGTCCTGGTCGACGTGCTGAACCTGGGCGAAGCCGGCCAGGCGCTGGAGGCGGATTCGCCGCTGCTGGGCAGCCTGCCGGAGCTCGATTCGATGGCCGTCGTCACCCTGATCGGCGCGCTGGAGGAGCACTTCGGCATCGTCATCGACGACGACGACATCAGCGCCAGCACCTTCGCCACGCTTGGCAGCCTGGCCGCGTTCGTCGAGCAGAAGACCGCCTGACCGATGGCGATGGCGCTGCCGGGGCACGCGCCCGCTGAAACTTTTTTTCTGCAGACCGCCCTGGATGCGCGTTATTGCCTGTTCCACGCACCGGCGGCCCCCTGCCGCGGCGCGCTGGTCTATGTCCATCCGTTTGCGGAAGAAATGAACCGCTCGCGCCGCATGGCCGCGCTGGGCGCACGTGCGCTCGCGGCCGAGGGCGTGGGTGTGCTGCAGCTCGACCTGCACGGCTGCGGCGACAGCAGCGGTGAGTTTGCCGAGGCGCGCTGGGATACCTGGAAACAGGATGTGCACGCGGCCTGCGGCTGGCTGCGCGCGCGCCTCGGCTGCGAGCCTGGTGTATGGGGCCTGCGCCTGGGGGCGCTGCTGGCGCTCGACTATGCGGCGAGCGCGCCGCAAGCGCCCGAACGCCTGCTGCTGTGGCAGCCTGTCACCGCCGGGTCCGCCTTCCTGACCCAATTCCTGCGCTTGAAGATTGCAAACGACATGCTGCGCGGGGACCGGCAGGACGACCAGCCGGGCGGCACCGAGGCCTTGCGGGCGACGCTGCGCGCCGGCAGCGCGCTCGACATCGCGGGTTACCAGCTCTCCCCGCCGCTGGCGGCCGCCATCGATGCCCTGGATGGGAGCAGGCTCGCGCCCGCCTGCCCGGTACACTGGTTCGAGCTCGCCGCCGCACCGGACCGCCCGCTGCCGCCGGCCGCGGCCAAGCTCGCGGCCGGATGGCGCGACCGGGGCGTGGACGTGCGGGCGGAAACCGTCGCAGGCCCGCAGTTCTGGAACACGCAGGAAATCACCGAAGCGCCCGCCCTGCTGGCCGCGACGGCGGCGCTGTATCGAACGGCCCTCCATGCAGTTTGAAGAACGCGCCCTTGCCTTTCCCTGCCACGACGCGTGGCTGTACGGGATCCTGAGCCTGCCGCAGCCGCCGCAGCCGCGCGGCGTACTGGTCGTCGTCGGCGGTCCACAGTACCGGGCCGGCAGCCACCGCCAGTTCACGCTGCTGGCGCGCAGCCTGGCCGCCGCCGGCACGCCCGTGATGCGCTTCGACTATCGCGGCATGGGCGACAGCGACGGGGAGGTGCGCGACTTCGAGGCGGTTGCCGATGATGTGCGCGCCGCGATCGACCGCTTTTTCGCCGAGGTACCCGGGCTGCGCGAAGTGGCGTTGTGGGGGCTGTGCGACGGCGCCTCGGCAGCCGTGCTGCATGCGCATGCCGATCCGCGCGTGACCGGCCTGGCGCTGCTGAACCCCTGGGTGCGCACCGAGGAAGGCGCGGCCAAGGCGACCATCAAGCACTATTACCGCGACCGCCTGTTCGATGCCGGCCTGTGGAAGAAGATCGCACGCGGCCAGTTCGACCTGGTGGCCGCAGCAAAATCCTTCGCCGACAACGCACGCAAGGCGTTCGCCCGGCGCGCTGCGCCGGCGCCGGGGCAATCCGGCGCGGCCGGGCTGCCGGACCGGGTTCGCGCCGGGCTGGAACGGTTCGAAGGCAAGGTGCTGCTGATGCTGAGCGAAGCCGACCTGACCGCCCAGGAATTCTCGGACATCGCGGCTGGACCCGGCTGGCGGCGCCTGCTGTCCGCGCCGCGCTTCACCCGGTACAGCCTGCCAAAGGCCGACCATACCTGCTCGCGCCGGGAGTGGCATGAGCAGATGGTCGCATGGACGCTCAGCTGGATCCGGTCCTGGTAGCCGGGGTGTTCGCGTATGCGGCCGGTCGCGGCTGCGGGGCCAGGCAGGCGGCAAAGTCCTCGAAAGCGCCATAGACGGGGGTCGCGGGGCGGCGGGCGCCGCAAGCATCCAGCGGGGCATCCTGGGTACCCTGGATTGTCCGACGCGGCGGCTCGCCATCCCAGCGCAGGTCCAGCCTGGCCGGCGATACGAACAGGGAACGCTGCGGGTGCAGGCCGACATACAGCGCCGCAATCGAGGTCGTCAGGTTGTCTCCCATCCGCAACTGCCCGCCATTGCGGCTGCGCACCGGCCCATCGACCAGGTTGCCGTCGACCTGTGCGCTGCTTTCGGGGAAGCGCACGTCCACGCCGGCGGTATCGAGCAAGGTGTTGTCGACGATCCTGCTGCCGGCGCTGCTGTTGACGTAGATGCCGACGTCGGAGCAGGCCGCCACCAGGTTGGCGCGCATGACGCCCTGGTCGTGCTCGGTGATGCATTTGCCGTCGCGGCAATACGGCTTGCCGGTCCCGCCGCCGCCGAAGGACAGGCCGACGCGCTGGCCGGGATGCCCCTGCAGCTTCTGCTCACACAGCACCACATTGCGTTCGAACAGCGTGCGCGCACCCGCTCCCTTGGCAAACGCGCCATAACTGACACGGTCGCCAACGACCTTGACGAAGTCGGTAATGAGATTGCCGCGGATGATCCAGTCGCTTGCCGCCACCAGGTCGACCGGCGTGACCGCCGCAGTTGTCTTGCGGACCGCCGAGTTGGTGAGGGTATTGCCCTCGATCAGCCCATGGTCGGGAAAACCGTTGCGGTTGCCATTGATCTTGAAGTGGGCATTGAAGTCCGTGATCGTATTGTTACGGGCAACGAAATGTTCCCCCTTGCCGACCACGTGGAAGGCATGATCGCAGTATCCCTGCTGGGCGCAGGCGCCACGGATCACCAGGTTCTCGAAGGTCCAGTGCGGCGTCGAGACGACAAACCCTTCGCGCGCCTCGATGTCGAAGACGACCTCGCCCGGCCGCTCGGCCCGCACGGTGATCGGGACCTTTGCCACGCCCGCCCGGGTGCTGGTGAGCGGACTGCGGACCCGGTACACGCCCGGCGCCAGCGTAATGATGTCTCCCGAGACGGCCGACGCCATCGCGCTGCGCAGCTCGTCCAGCGACCCCACCCTGCGCACGTTGCCGGCTGCCGGGTCTCCGGCGGGCTCGGGCTGAGCGCCGGCGGCCAGCGCCGGCAGCGCGTACTGCCGCACTTCGCCGCGGTCGAGGCCGCGCAAGGTCGCACCCAGCCACTGGCCGGTGCCGGTGATGACCGGATGATGCCCCGAGCTGCGTTTTTCGATGTAGGGCGCCAGGGCGCGCGGCGTGACCCCCTGCGCCTGCAGGTAGAACACGCCGCCGGCAGCGGCGGCAAGACCCAGCAAGGCCAGCAGCGCGCCATAGCGCAGCAGGCGTGCCTTCATGCGCCGGCTTTGATTCCGTGGCGCGACATCAGGTCATACAGGGTCGGGCGGCTCACGCCCAGCACCTCGGACGCCTTGACGATGTTGCCGTCGACCCGCGCCAGCGCCTTGACGATGGCCTTGTACTCGGCTTCGTCGCGCACCTGGCGCAGGTTGATCGGTTCTTCCTGGGCGCCCTCCCCCGGCAGCCCGAGGTCGTCGGCGACGATGGTGTTCCCGTCGGCCATGATCACCGCGCGTTTGATCGTGTTCTCCATCTCGCGCACGTTGCCCGGCCAGCCGTAGGCCTCGATGGCGGCGATCGCGTCCGGCGCGAAATGCAGGGACGAGCGGCCTTCCGCCGCGCAGAACTTGTTCTTGAAGTGGTGTGCCAGCAGTGCCGCGTCGCCTTCGCGCTGGCGCAGCGGCGGGATGGTGACCACGATTTCGGACAGGCGGTAATACAAATCTTCGCGGAAGCGCCCTTGCGCGCACAGCTCCTTGAGCTTCTGGTGCGTCGCGCAGACGATGCGCACATCCACCGGGATCTCTTCGTGGCCGCCGATGCGCTCGATCACGCGCTCCTGCAGGAAGCGCAGCAGCTTGGCCTGGAGCGCCATCGGCAGGTCGCCGACCTCGTCGAGGAAGAAGGTGCCGCCGTGCGCCAGTTCGACCTTGCCCTTGGTCTGCTTGGCTGCGCCGGTGAAGGCGCCTTTTTCGTAGCCGAACAGCTCGCTCTCGAGCAGGTTTTCCGGAATCGCCGCGCAGTTGATCGCCATGAAGCGCTCCTTGGCGCGCGGCGAAAGCTGGTGCAGCGCGCGCGCCAGCACTTCCTTGCCGGTGCCCGATTCGCCCAGCAGCATGACGGAAGCCGAGGTCGGCGCCACTTTCTCGATGTTGCGGCAGAGCTTGGACATGCCGGGGTCGCGCGAGATCACGCCCGACAGCGGCGAATCGGCCTGCGACTGCTGCATGCGGCGGTTTTCCATCTGCAGGTTGTGCAGGAAGAAAGCGCGCTGGATCACGAGGTTGAGCACTTCCGGGTCGCACGGCTTCTGGTGGAAGTCGTAGGCGCCCATGGCGATTGCCTTCACGGCATTGGCATGGTCCTGGTTGCCGGTCAAGACGATCACACGCGTGTCCGGCGCCAGCGCCAGGATCTGCTGCAGCGTGGCCAGGCCTTCGGTCGAGCCGTCCGGATCGGGCGGCAGCCCGAGGTCCATGGTGCACACGGCCGGCTCGTGGCGGCGGATCTGGGCCAGCGCGGCCTCGCGGTCGCCGGCGACGACGACGTCGTAGCCGTCCAGGCTCCAGCGCAGCTGCTTCTGCACGCCGGGATCGTCTTCGATGATCAGGAGTTTCGGTTTGGTCTGGGTCACGTTGTTCCTCGCTTCAGGCGGCACGCCGGGCGCGCTGGGCGCCCTCGTCCGCCGGCATGTCCTGTTGGTGGAGCGGCAGCAGGATACGGAAGGTGGTGCCCACGCCGGGCGTACTGCTCACCTCCAGGCTGCCGCCCAGTTCGTTGATGTATTCGCGGCTTTCGAACACGCCGATGCCCATGCCGGCCGACTTGGTCGAGTCGAAGGGCTTGAACAGGCGCTCGCGGATGAATGCTTCGCTCATGCCTTCGCCGGTGTCGGCGATCTCGATGAGGGCACGCTTGTCTTCGCGCGCCAGGCGGATCGCGACGCGGCCGGTGCGCGGTGTCGCTTCGATCGCGTTCTGGATCAGGTGCCCGACCACGCGCTCGAGGCGCTCGCGGTCGGCCAGCACGCGCAGCTGCGGATCCTCGACCTGCAGTTGCGGGCGCGGCTCGAAGGCGGCCTTGAGCGCCACCGCCTGGCCCACCACCTGGTCCACCGCCAATGCCAGTGGCTGTTCCTGGTTCTCGGTGCGGCTGAGCTTTTGCAGCATGATCTTCATCTTCTGCACCGAATAATCCACCGTCTCGAGCATATCTGCCTGGAACTCGGGATTGTCCTTGTGCTTGGCGGCGTTGGCGTTCATCAGGGAAAGCTGCAGCACCAGGTTCTTCAGGTCATGCACCACGAAAGTGGACATGCGGTTGAACGACTCGAACTGGCGCGCCACCATCAGGCCGTTGGCAGCCTCCTGCTGCGCCAGCTGGCTGGCGGCCTGGCTGCCCGCGATCTCGAGCACGTCGATGACTTCCCAGTTCAGCTTGACCGCGCTGCGCGGGTTCTGCAGCACGACGAAACCGAACAGGCGCCCGTGCAGGATCAGGGGCACCACCAGCCAGGCGCGCGGGAAATCGGCCAGCCAGGCAGGCAGTTCGAGGGCCTCGTACTTGTCGGGGCTGTGCGCGAATTCGTGCAGGTCGACCACCCACTGGCTGGCCTCGAGGAACTGGCAGAACGCCGAGTCGGCCGGTTCGGAGGCGGCCAGGGCCGGCGCCTGCCAGTGCGCCACCGGTTCGTAGCGTCCGGATTCGCGGCGCTGCCACAGGGCGCCGCCGGGGCTCTCGACCAGTGCGGCGACGGCTTCGATGGCGCGCTCGCCCAAGTCCGGTCCCGGCTTGGACAGGGTGCGCGTAAAGCGCATCCATTCCTCGCGGTAGTCGTAGTTGTAGCGATAAAAATGCTTGCTGATGAAGACCTTCAGGTGCGCCCGGAAGCTGCCCGAGAACAGCACGCCGGCCAGTAGGATCAGGGCGGCGAACAGGAAGGTCACCTGCATCACGGTGCCCCAGTTGCCGCCGAAGTAGCGCAGGTAGTAGCCGGCCGAGCCCATCGCCAGCAGGTAGAGCGCGGAGCCGAACAGGGTGGCCGAATGGAACATGGCGCGGCGCGACACCGCCAGCGGCGAGGACCACAGCTTGCTGCGCCCGAGCGAGACCGCGATCAGGGGCACGGTGAGGGCGTTGATCACCCCGCGCGCGGCCCAGATGTCCTGGTCGACGTCGCGGAACAGCATCGCATGGCTGTAAAGATAAAAGTCGTAGGCGAACATCGCGCCGATGCCGAGGCAGGCGAACTTCACGGCCCAGCGCTCGTGCAGCGTGCGGCGGCGGTACACATGCTCGACCAGCAGCATGCCGGACACGGCGATGGCCACGCGCGCGGCCAGCGGCAAGGTGCCGGTCTCGCCCACCAGCGCCAGGTCCCACCAGCCTGCCAGGGCAGCGCCGAGGCAGGCCAGGTAGCCCAGCGCGCCCAGCGCGAGCGCCGGCTGCACCCGGAACGGCAGGCGGCTGCTCGGATCGGCGTAGTGCCCGCGCAGCACGAGCAGGAACACCGACCAGCCGGCATTGCGCAGCAGTTCGGCGCAGTCGGTCAGCGGCGACCACATCGCACCGCTGGCTGCTTCCCAGGCCAGGGCCGCACCCCACAGCACGCTCGACAGGCAGGCCAGGCCCAGCGCGACATCGTGCTTGCGGCGCTGGCGCACGGCGATCGGCGCGCCGAGCACGAAGAAGCAGACGGCCACCAGGGCGTAGCTGTAGGCCGCGATGCTGGTCAGGGAGACTGCATCCATGGTGAGGAAAGATGGCGGCAAAGCGCGGGAAAGAGGTAGGAGAAACAGGGGTCGGCTGGCCGGCGGGGCAACCCGCCGGCCGCGGACGCATCAGCGTCCGCTGCGGAACAGGACGACCTTGAGCGTGTTAATCAGGATCAGGACGTCGAGGAACAGGCTGTTGTTCTTCACGTAATACAGGTCGTACTGCAGCTTCTGCAGGGCGTCCTCGGCCGAGGAACCGTAGCCGTAGCGCACCTGAGCCCAGCCGGTGATGCCCGGCTTGACGCTGTGGCGCACATTGTAATACGGGACCACCTCAATCAGCTGCTCCACGAAGTACGGGCGCTCCGGACGCGGGCCGACGAAGGACATCTCGCCCTTGAACACGTTGAGGATCTGCGGCAGTTCGTCGATACGGGTCTTGCGCATGAAGTTGCCGACGCGGGTCACGCGCGGGTCGTTCTGGGCGGCCCACTGCGGCTTGCCGCCCTTTTCGGCGTCGGCGCGCATGCTGCGGAATTTATGGACGCGGAAGGTCTTGCCGTCCTTGCCGACCCGCTCCTGCGAATAGAAGATCGGGCCGCGGTCTTCCAGCCACACCGCCAGCGCGGCCAGCAGCATCAGCGGGAAAGCCATCAACAGGATCAAGAGGCTGCACACCAGGTCGAAGCTGCGCTTCATGAAGGTGCGGACGAAGCTCTGGTCGAAGCCGCCGCCGAACACCAGCCACGACGGCTGCAGCGAATCGACGCGGATCTGGCAGGTTTCGCGCTCGAAGAAGGTGGCGGCGTCGGTGACGCGGATGCCCTGCAGCTTGCAGTCGAGCAGTTCCTTGATCGGGAAACCGCCGCGGCGGTTCTGCACCGACACCACGATTTCCGAGACGTTGTACTGGCGCACCAGCGAGACCAGCGAATCGCCGTCGCGCACCTTCAGCAGGCTGGAGGACGGCACGCACAGCTCCTCGCTCGGGTTCGGGATGAAGCCGGCGATGTCGTAGCGGTGGTAGTTCGAATTCCTGGTTGCCAGGTCGCTGCACTCCTTGGCCAGCGGGCCGCCGCCGAGGAACATGATGCGCGATTGCAGGAAGCGCGCCTCGGACGACTTGAAGAAGGCCATGCGCGCCAGGAAGATGCCGACGCCGGCCAGGGCGAATACGATCGCCATGGTGCCGCGGCCGAAGGACAGCTCCGGCGCCATGTAGAACACCAGCGCCAGGATCGCGAAGCCCATCAGGAACGATGGCATCAGCTTCATGAAGAACGGATGGCGCAGGCCCTCGTCGAAGTCGAGCTGGTACATGCCCATCGCGCTCATGCTGAAGATGATCGCGACGGTGAACGCGACCGCCGACGTGAAGAAGTGGTCGAGATGGGCCACCCGGGCGGCGTCCTCGAACTCGAGCAGGCGCACCGCGGCGCCGATGTAGGCTGCCCCCAGCAGCACGATCACCTCGACGAACAGCAGCAGGAAAACGATCTTCGATACGTAGTGGTTAGAGATCCGAAACACGGTAGCCCCCCCGATTCTTATTGCTTGTTTGGTTGTGCATTGGTGTCACTTGATGGCGCGAGGTGCTGGACGTACCACGCCATCGCCTGTTGCAGGCCTTCGCCGATGCGGTGCGTGGGCTGGTAGCCCAGCAGCGCGGCTGCCTTGCTGATGTCCGCCTGCGAATGACGCACGTCACCCCGGCGGAAATCGACGTACTGCGGCCGGTGCGCGTCCAGGTGCGGGAACTGGTCCCGCAGCAGGCCGCGCATCATCTCGTACAACTGGTTCAGGCTGGTGCGGTCGTTGACCGCGACGTTGTAGACCTGGTTCACCGCGTCGACGCCGGCCAGCGCCGACAGCAGGTTCGCCTGCACCACGTTGTCGATGTAGCAGAAGTCGCGGCTGGTCTCGCCGTCGCCGTTGATGCGCAGCTCCTGGTTGCGGATCAGCGCCGAGACCCATTGCGGAATCACCGCGGCATAGGCGCCGTGCGGGTCCTGGCGCGGGCCGAACACGTTGAAGTAGCGCAGGCCGATCGACTCCATGCCATAGGTGCGGCCAAAGACGTTCGCGTACAGCTCGTTGACGTACTTGGTCACCGCGTACGGCGACAGCGGGCTGCCGATGCGGTCCTCGATCTTCGGCAGGTCCGGATGGTCGCCGTAGGTCGAGCTCGACGCGGCATAGACGAAGCGCTTCACGTTCGCGTCGCGCGCCGCGACCAGCATGTTGAGGAAGCCGCCGACGTTGACCTCGTTGGTCATGACCGGGTTGTCGATCGAGCGCGACACCGAGCCGAGCGCCGCCTGGTGCAGCACATAATCGACGCCCGCCCCAGCGGTGCCGGCGCAGGCGCGCACGCAATCGTCCTGGCTGCGGATATCGCCTTCGATGAAGTCGAAACTTGCCCAGGCCTCCTGCCCGACGGCGTCGCGCACGAGCTCGAGGTTGTGGCGGTGCCCGGTCGCGAAGTTGTCCAGGCCGGTCACGCGCTGGCCGAGCCGCAGCAGGGCTTCGACCAGGTTCGAGCCGATGAATCCGGCCGCACCGGTCACGAGCCAGTGGTAGCGGTGCTGCTGCAGGTGTTGCTGGACGTCTTGGAACTTATTCACTTTCGGACACTTTCTCTGTCACGACGGCGCAAGGCCGTCGTCGCCGCGGCGCGTGCGCGCCGCGGCCGGTGCAGGATGCAAGCAGGATTACAGGCGCCAGACGCAGTAGCCGGCTTCCTTCAGCGCTTTCGGGTCGAACTGCGACTTCACGTCGATGAAGCAGCCGTTTTCGTTGAGCTTGGACTGGAAGTCCGGCAGCGACAGCGCCAGCACTTCCTTGTGCGGCACGGCGACCACGAGGGCGTCGGCCTTCGGCAGGCTGTCCCAGCTTTCCAGCTTGATGCCGTATTCGTGCTGGGCTTCCTCGGCCTCGGCCACCGGATCGAACACGTGCACGTCGCAACCGTAGGATGCCAGTTCGTGGACGATGTCGGCCACTTTCGAATTGCGCAGGTCCGGGCAGTTTTCCTTGAAGGTCAGGCCGATCACGTTGACCTTCGAGCCCTTGACGTGGAAGCCCGACGAGATCATCGACTTGACGGTCTTCTCGGCCACGAACTTGGCCATGCCGTCGTTGATGCGGCGGCCGGCCAGGATCACCTGCGGGTGGTAGCCGAGCATTTCGGCCTTGTGGGTCAGGTAGTACGGGTCCACGCCGATGCAGTGGCCGCCGACCAGGCCCGGACGGAACGGCAGGAAGTTCCACTTGGTGCCGGCTGCTTTGAGCACTTCGAGGGTGTCGATGCCGACCTTGTCGAAGATGATCGCCAGTTCGTTCATCAGGGCGATGTTCAGGTCGCGCTGGGTATTCTCGATGACCTTCGCGGCCTCGGCCACCTTGATGCTGGAGGCGCGGTAGACGCCGGCGGTGACCACCGATTCGTACAGCTTGGCGATGCGGTCGAGCGATTCATCGTCGTCGCCCGACACCACTTTCAGGATGGTGGTCAGGGTGTGTTCCTTGTCGCCCGGGTTGATGCGCTCCGGGGAGAACCCGACGTGGAAGTCTTCCTTCCACTTCAGGCCCGACTCGCGTTCCAGGATCGGAATGCAGACTTCTTCGGTGGCGCCCGGGTACACGGTGGATTCGTAGACGACGATGGCGCCGCGCTTCATGTTCTTGCCGACCGACTTGCTGGCGCCGATCAGCGGGGTGAAGTCCGGATTGTGGGCGATGTCGACCGGGGTCGGAACGGCAACCACGATATAGTCGGCCTGGGCCAGCATGGCAGGGTCGGTCGTCACTTCCAGGTGGCGCGACTCCTTCAGCTGCTCGCTCGAGACTTCACCGGTCGGGTCGACGAACCGTTTGTAGTTCTCGATCTTGCTCGCCGATAGGTCGAAGCCGATAGTCCGCCCTTTTTTGCCGAATTCAACTGCCAGCGGCAAGCCGACATATCCGAGTCCTACTACTGCGACGACTTCATCTGCTTTCATAATCGGGTTCCGTTCAAGAATTAGGTTTTGCTATTATGCTAACTTTACTATAGCACGGAAGCTCAGCCGTGCACACTCAGCAATTGCGTTTTTTGTCGAAAAGTAACCACACAGGAAACAAAATAATAAAAAAATATTATTAAACGCCTGTGTCATCCCAAGTGAGGATGGCAGAAAGCTTATTGTTTGTACCTTGTACCTTTAGCACCACATCTTCACGTCGTTTCGTGCATCGATGACGCTTTTTTGTTGCACACAGGAACTAAGCTTAAGTCTTCATGCCTTGGGGCTGTGACTGTTTCACTACTGCAAGCGATAAAATTTTAGCATTTTCTAAAATTCAAGTTATTTCCTGAATGAATCGTGCGCGCCTTGGAGAGATCGAAGACCACATCCCACAGATGACCAAGATGACTTACAATGCATAAATTGCAACCTTGTGTGGGAGTGTGAACACATATGAGTATGTGTCACGCCTACAGCATTGTTGTCACAACAGCAACGCTACCTACCGATGCGAATATGCTTCTTGCAGAGAGCAGTGCATGTGATCACAGTGAATCGTCATCGAAACATTAATTTCTGAACATGAACACTAAGCTTATCCCTTGGTCGCTTGCCATTTTTGCCGCTCGTGAGACCCCAGAAGTGCTTGCACGTTGCGTACGCGCTGCAATCGTAGCCTGCGGTAAACGGCAAGCAAGTCTCGACGTCCTGATCAACGGAAATTTAGCTCTCGCAAAGAAATTTGCTGAAATGGCAAAAGATCTGGACGGTGGAGGGGCGAAACTCCGAGTCTGGGCGATCGAAGCACCAGACAAAGCGCATACTTGGAACGAATACGTCTATCGAATCTGGGACAACGCTGGCACAGCGTTTTTTATCGACGGCTATGCCCAGGTGAGGCCTGATGCCCTGGCAGCAATTGACCATCGTCTCATGACAACACCGGATGCATTGGGCGCATCAGGTGTCCCGACCTCTGGTCGGTCCGCAGCAGCACTCCGCGAACAAATGCTGCGCCAAGGTGGTATCCATGGCAATCTGTACGCTATCTCAGAGGAAGGCATGCAGGGCATACGCGCAGCAGGATTTAAATTACCCCTTGGAATTTATCGGACAGATCCCCTGATCGGTTCCGTTCTGATGTTCCGTCTCGACCCATCCAACAATACCTGGGATCCTCGTCGTATTGCCGTCGAGTCAAGCGCGACGTGGCACGTCGATGGTATCGAAGACCTGACACTGAAGAACGTCAAGAGCCACTTTAAGCGTATCTTGCGCCAGGCCCAGGGTGACCTGGAAAACCGCGCCGCCCGCGATCATCTGGCCGTACGCGGCCTGCCCCTCACCCAGATGCCGAAAACTGTGCGTGAAATGGTCCTGCAGTGGATCGATGCTCACCCTGACGAGGCCCGCAGCCTGTATATGAAGAACCCACTGCGCCTGCATGCGGCGCGAAGGATGCGCCCGCCCCAAGACTGGTCGTCAGCGAAACGCGCGCCGGAATTGCTCTACGGCGCACCGGAAAGGCAACGGGTTGCTGCCAATCTAGGCTGATCTAGCTGTGAAGTTGCAAGAGGTTGTTTCGGCTGGTTGAGAGCCTGGACATCGGTGCTTTACCTCCGATGCCTTGGTGCGGGCGGTGCCAGTACATACCTGGCGAGTACGGCAATGCGATCGATCGCGACCCATTTCGGCAGCGTGGCCACAGCCAGCCATAGCGCCACTGACAAGTCGCCGGATCAACACGGTATTCAACGATTTTATGCCGACCAGGTTAAGTAGCAGAAGCGCTCCCCACAATAACACGGTCAGCCCCAGCAGCGCGTGCGCCGGTAACCTGGGCCGGTGGGCGCGACACGCGGCTACTGCCACAAAGGTAAACGCGGTCAGCCAGAGTTCGTGCCCGACCTTGACATTTTCCTCGAGGTAAACGGCCGCGGCGAAACCGCCAGCCAGCATGACACTGGCCGAGCGCTTCGTGTTTGTGGCTTGGGGCAGATAGGGATAGCTGACGTAGAACAGCAACAGCAGCGTGACGAACCAGAGGCCAGCGCCAAGGCGGCTGCCATTGCGATGCCTGCCCAGTTGAGCACGCCAGATCGCCCGGTGAAGTGCGCCAGAGAGTGCCAGTGCCAGTGCCAAACAGTCTTGCCGGAGAGCGCGGTCACGACCACAATAACGCCACCACCACTCAGAACCGCAAGCCCGGCCGCTCGAGCTTCTTGCGCCAGAAGCGGGAGTGGTCGGTGTGCGGACCATATAAGGCAGCAGTGAAATATCCTGAAGAAAATGCGAACACGAGCAAGCCGAAGGTCACGGGAATCACAGGATCATTCCTGTGAACCAATGTCCGGTTACGACCGTGAGAATGGCAATGACTTTCGCGAACGAGTAATTCCGGATCGCAAATGGTGAAATGCTCACTGCTAGGGGGCTTTGTTGAGCAAATCGAGCGAAGGCCGAGCTGACGCTATTTGTAATCAGTTTTACAACACTGGGACCGTAACTGGGGTACCCAGCCGAGTAAAGCGGTTCAGCACGGCAGCGCGCACCTGCAATTCAGCGACCTGACGGTCGAAGTCACGCGCCATGACGCGTTCGCCGAGCAGTTTGAAACAACGCATCTTCGTTTCGACAAGGCTGCGCCGGTGGTAGCCGCTCCACTTCTTCCAGATCGCCCGGCCCAGCCGGCGCGTCGTGTGGAGGATCTCGTTGCGTGCATCGGCACCGCAGCGGTTCGTCTTCCAGGGTTTGGCGTTCTTGCGGGTCGGAATGATGGCATGCGCGGCGCGCATGGCGATGGCCTCGTGGCAGTCCTTCGTATCGTAGGCGCCGTCGCCACTGACGCTGGCGATGCGCTCGTCGGCTGGAATCTGCTCCAGCAGCGCCGGCAGGACAGGTGCGTCACCGATGCTGTTGTCGGTCACTTCCATGGCACGGATCTCCAGTGTGGACGCATCGATCCCGAGGTGCACCTTGCGCCACTGGCGTCGGTAATCCGCACCATGCTTCTTCGTCTTCCATTCGCCTTCGCCCAGCATCTTGATCCCCGTGCTGTCCACCAGCAGATGCAAGCCTGTCGTGGTCGGCACGGCGCCGATGGCCACCTGCAGCGTCTTCTGCCGCCGACTTACCGTGCTGTAGTCCGGCACTGGCCAGCCAAGTCCCGCCAGGTGTAACAGGCTCTGCGCCATGCCCATGGCCTGGCGCAGCGGCAAATTGAACAGGCACTTGATGCTCAGGCAGAACTGGATCGCCTCGTCGCTGAACGTCTGGCTGCGCCCGCGCTTGCCGCTCGGCTGGCCGTGCCATTTCATCGTCGGATCGAGCCAGATCAGCAGTGACCCACGTGCCTTGAGAGCTTCGTTGTACGTTTTCCAGTTGGTCGTGCAGTACTTCTGTGGAGCAGGCTTCATGCGTTCAGGCTAACAGACCTGCCGGATCTACGCTGGGCAGACCTGATTTACGCAACAAAGCCTCAGACAGTAGAAAACGCTACCGATTTAAACAAATTGTTAAATAAACTAGAGATTTGTTACGTTACAATGTTTTTATAGCATTAATAGATTATTAATGGCAAAATAACTACACATGCCGTTCGGAAAACCATGTTGCGTGTAACGCACAACGGTTTCTTAATTTTTTAATAATACACTTTTGAATACATAAGAATGATATGGTGGAGAACCTAAAAGAATTCCAACAGCGGTCCACGTACAAAATTCTACTCGCTTTGTTCTTGATCGATCTAATTTTCGTCGCTCTTCACGCCCTCCATAAGTTGACTCAGTATTTTACGAATTCCTTGTTCACCGCTGGAATGGAGAGTGAATATATTTCATTTTATCAGAATTTTAATTTTGACCTGCTTCATAAGCTGACTCCATATCTCGCAAATCCTCTATTTAACATTGAAGTGGATAACGGATTTGCAGAGACATATCAGCATCTCAAGTTCGTTGGTATTGTCATTGCATTCTCTTACCTTTGCATCAAAACAAAGAGCTGGTTTTTTGCTCCTTGGGCTCTCCTGTTCACGTATTTTTTTCTTGACGATTCACTTCAAATACATGAGAGATTGGGATCTGTGATTGTTTCGGGGTTCTCTTTTGCACCGCCTTTCGGCTTGCGCAGACAGGATCTAGGTGAGCTGTGCGTTACAGTAACAGCTGGGCTGATCATGCTGCCCCCATTATTGTTGGCTTACTATTTCGGGCGTCCTCCGATCAAAAAAATTTTTTATAATTTGGCGCTGGTTTTATCGTTATTGGTGTTTTTTGGTGTCGGCGTCGATATGGTGCATGTGGTTTTCGTGAACAATCCTATAATGAGCCCAGTTCTTGCTGTGATCGAGGATGGTGGAGAGTTGCTGTCCATCAGTCTATTCTTATGGTATGCCTTATCGTTGACGAGGCGAGCTTCAGATGCAAAGCAAACTTTAAGTGAGCCGACGTCGCCCTTTGAGGCCTTTGTAAGAAGCGATCGTGTGAGTTTACATGCCACAAATGCACGATCCGACCAAGAAGAGTTTGCTTAAAACTGTTATGCTTTCAATGCGGCGAAAGCACTCATCATGATATTTTGAACTCTCTGCTAGGATTGCGTTAGTCTCACTCTTGCACAATGAGCTTTGATCGCTGGATATCGGCTGGCTCAATCGTTCTAAGTAGTCACCCAAAATTTATCGTGAATCTGCTTCCGAAGCCGCTCATCAAAGACTGAACTTCATCGAGCAGGTCGGCGCCGTTCCTTGCAACGAAGCAACGCCAGAATTGCTTGGCGTGCTTCCACAGGATCTCGATTCGATTGAGCTCAGGCTATAGGGCGGCAGATAGTACAGATACAGCCCGTGTTTCGCCTTCTTGTCTACCGGCGTGCCCTTGTATATGCCGGCGTTATCGATCAAGACGATTCGCGGAACCTCGTGGGGCTGCGCCGCAACCTGGTCGAAGAACGCGATGACATCATCACGTGTCGTCGGTCGCTGCTGAGTAGTCCAGGTCAACGGGCCATCATGGCGCAACGCCCCAAGTACGTTCACACGCTGCCGATGTGCGAGCGGTTCAACGGAGCCGGGTCTGGCCAATTTTCCCCCATCCATAACTGCACCGGCGGATTCGGACTGAAACCTGATTCGTCGAAATACAACAGCTCGCACTGCCGGTCATGGTCGAGCCTGCACAGCGCGCCAATCACTTCGCTAGCGTGCTCGAACGCCTCTTGATTTCGCTTTTTTTAAACTGTACCGATAGCGCTTGTACGTGAAATCCATCTCCTTGAGATACCGCTTGGCCGTGTTTTCGCTGATCGGCACCTGGTCTTGGTTCTGCCCGACCTAGCGCAGCAGTGCACCCACAGTCCCGCCCTCAGAAACCGCCAACTCACCAAAAGCGTGCTGTTGCTGGGCGGTCCACTTTCTCGGTCGACCGGTATGACGTCCCTCGTACAACCCGGCCAAGCCGAGCTTGCTCCACCGTTGCCGCCACTGCTCAACGCTGTTCAGATGCACGCCGAATTCATCAGCAGTCTTCTGAAGGGTCAGGCCTTGGCTCAGGCGCAAAATCCCTTGGGCTCGCATCCTCGTCCTCGGATGCGGAAGAAAAACGCCCATTTCACGCAGCGTGCGCTGCTCGTGCTCGGTCAATTTCAAGTGCTTCATCGCTCACCCCCTGCTGCATTGCCAATCTGACTTTGACAGCAAAAATTGTGCGACTACTTCGACGCGATGACTTCACGGAGTGAGCGTGCGAATCGGCTGCGACAATCGGCCCCTTACTCCAGAATCTTGGGCGAGAGTACACGGATCCAGCTTTGGCGTGAACGGCGCGTGAAGGCCCAACAAGCAGTGTGCCAAAATGCTGGCAAAAGCTCACAGTGCAGTGCAAAGCATGATTTGCAACGCTTTGCAAGACCTAACTTGTTGATCTTATAAGGAATGTGTGGCGCGGCTGGCGGGGATCGAACCCACGACCCTTGGCTTCGGAGGCCAATACTCTATCCACTGAGCTACAGCCGCGTTAATAGGAAACAAAGTGATGCGAAGGATACAGTCTTTCTTCGTGCGCGTCCATGGCAAGCCGTTGTGCGCTCAGGAATTTCGTTACATTTCGGCAGCTTTACGTCTATAATCGGCCGATTAGGGGCATTTGCAAAAAGGCATCTCATCGCAAGCGCCGGTAGTGGCAGGTTTTTTTGGTAGTGGCAGGTTTTTTTAATTGAATTAAGGAAATCATGAGCGACGCACACAACGAACACCAATCCCTGATCCGTACTCCGAAGCAGCTGGTTGCGGCAGTCACGGCCTTCTTTCTGGTCATCGTCATTGGCATCATCCTACTCGTGATTTTCGCCACCAACGAACGCCTCGTCGGCGCCGGCACCGACAGCCAGAGTGCCGAAGCCATTGCGGAGCGCCTGCGCCCGATCGCGGAAGAAGGCTTCACCCTGGTCGACGCAAATGCGCCCAAGGTGCTCCAGACCGGCGGCGCCGTCTATGCTGCCGTGTGCGCGGCCTGCCACGACAGCGGCGCTGCAGGCGCCCCGAAACTGGGCGACAACGGCGCCTGGACCCAGCGCTTCGCGCAGGGTTACGACACGCTCGTGAAGCATGCCATCGACGGCATCCGCGCCATGCCGGCCAAGGGCGGCAACCCTGACCTGGACAACCTCGAAGTCGAACGCGCCGTCGTATTCCTGGCCAACAAGAGCGGTGCCTCGTTCAAGGAACCGGCTGCACCGGCTGCCCCTGCTGCTGCAACCACTGCCGAGGCGGCAAGCCCTGAGGCGGCGGCGCCCGCATCTGCTGCCACTGCCGCCGCCCCGGCGGCGGCTCCGCCTGTGGCGCCGCCGACCACGGCCACGGTTGCCGCAGCGGTCGACGTCGGCAGGAACGTCTATAACACGGCCTGCATGGCTTGCCACGGCGCCGGTATCGCCGGTGCGCCGAAAACCGGCGACAAGGCAGCCTGGGCACCACGCCTGGCCAAGGGCAACCCGGTGCTGTACGAGCACGCCATCAAAGGCTTCGGCGCCATGCCGCCAAAGGGTGGCTCGACCGCGCCGGACGCCGACGTGCGCGCCGCCGTCGATTACATGATCGCCTCCTCAAAATAACCTCTCCCGCGCTTCACGCCACTGCAAGCGGATCGACTGCGGGTGCCGATGGCAGCCCGCGTCCTGCGGCCGCTCCCCTTCCTGACATCCCCCACGCCTGCATTCCTGATATCAAGCAGCTAACATCTATTGCAAGAACATAAATAAATATTAGGCGGAAAACGATTGCTACCGAATAATATTCGTTAAATTTAGGATAATCTTGCGTTGCGTTTGGGGTAATTTCTGAACAGAATTTGTGATTCCTCTGGGAATCTTTCTTTCTTTGGCGTAATCTTTAGGTCTGACAAGGGCGTACTTGATACCCCGCACACTCCTGAAGAGATACCAAATGAAACTTCCTACGCATTTCCTGACGCTCCGTACTGCGCTTGCCGTCCTGGCTGGCGCAGCCCTGGCTGGTTGCGGCGGCGGTTCGACCGTCGAATCGACACCCACTGGCAGCATGGAAGGCACGCGCCTCCTGAGCACCGCCACATCAACCTATATTCCGCAAAGCCGCTCGACAGCGACCACGAACAATACCGACAGCACCGCTGCGGCGATCGTGACCGACCTGCGCTTCGAAAGCACGACTGCGGTAGTGCAGGCCAATGTTCCCGTGACCTTCGGCCAGGTCTTCGCGCCGGGCCACCTCTCCACGACTGCTTCGCTGGCCGGTCGCCTCGACAACGGCGCCATGGTCCCGCTCCAACTCAACGTCAAGGCCCTGCACGCCGACGGTTCGGTGCGCCATGCCGTCATCTCGGCCGTCCTGCCTTCGCTGGGCGCCCATGAAGTCCGTACCATGTCGCTGATCCGTACAGCCGCGGCAGCCGAAACCACCGGCAGCGTGACTCCGCTGCTGAACGCCGGCTTCACCGCCTCGGTCAACGCAACCATCGGTGGTGTGCGTTACACGGCCTCCGCCAATGATCTGATCAAGAACACGACGCCGACGACCTGGCTGAACGGATCCACCGTCAATGAGTGGCACGTGTCCGCCCCGTTGAAGAACAGTGCTGGCGTCACCCATCCGCACCTGAGCGCACGCTTCGCCGTACGTTGGTACGACGCGATCAAGAAAGCCCGCGTCGATGTCGTCGTCGAGAATAACTGGGCCTACGAAGCAGCGCCGCAGAACTTTACCTATGACGCGGAAGTCCTGGTCGGCGGCAACGCCGTCTATACCAAGCCGGCCATGACGCACTACCACCACGCCCGCTGGCGCAAGGTGTTCTGGTGGAACGGCGCGGCACCGGAAATCAACGTCAAGCACAACACCAGCTACCTGATCGGCACGCGCGCCGTACCGAATTACGACCAGAGCCTGAGCATCCCGAACAGCGCGCTTGACGCACTAAAAGCGGAGTGGACCGGTGCGAAGACCGAGCCGATGGGCGTCGGCCTGGCAACGCCCTTGATGCCAATGACCGGTGGCCGGCGCGACATCGGCCTGCTGCCGGGCTGGACCGCAACCTACCTGCTGAGCATGGATCAGCGTGCGCGCGACGTCACGCTCGGAACCGCAGACCTGTCGGGCAGCTGGTCGTCGCACTATCGGGACAAGCAGACCGGCTATCCCGTGAGCCTGGTGGACTACCCATACATGACTATCCTCGGCCGTCCGGGCGACACTTGGAACAGCGCCGCAAAACGCTCGGAAGCGTTCCCCGCCTGTGCAGCAGCGGACCTGTGCGTTACGCCGAACAAGCACGACGTCTCGCACCAGCCCAACCTGGCTTACGTTCCCTATCTGCTGACCGGCGACTACTACTATCTCGAAGAACTCCAGTTCTGGGGCATGTGGAGCGCGTTCTCGTCGAACCCGCACTATCGTGGCTTCGAGAAAGGCCTGTTGAATGCCGAGCAGGTCCGCGGCCAGGCATGGGGCCTGCGTACGCTTGCCGAGGCAGCGTACATCACACCCGACGCGCATCCGCTGAAATCGCACTTCACCGGCATCGTGGACGCGAACCTGGACTGGTATAACACGCGCTACGCTGCCGATGCTGCTACCAGCAATGCACTGGGTTTTATTACCAACGGCTATGCGATTGTCTATGACAACGGCACCGGCGTAGGCCCATGGCAAGACGATTTCTTTACCTCGGCCGTCGGGCACACCGCTGAGCTGGGCTTTACCAAAGCTGCAGACCTGCTGAAGTTCAAGATCAAGTTCCCCATCGAGCGCATGGTCGGTGAGGGCGCATGCTGGATCGGCGCGTCGGAATACACGATGAAGGTGCGTGATAGCAGCACCTCGCCGCTGTACACGACAATCTCCCAAGTCTATGCGGCGACCAGCACCAAGTTCACCAGCAGTCCCTGTGGCAGCGCCACGATGGCCAGCCTGCTCGGCCTGAAAGTCGGGGAAATGTCGGGCTATCCGAGCGCAGCAACCGGCTATCCTGCCAACCTGCAGCCGGCCTTGGCCTATGCTGCCGATGCTGGAGGTGCTGCAGGTGCACAAGCGTGGCATCAATTCGAGCAACGCGCCTCCAAGCCGAACTACGCTCTTGCCCCACAGTTTGCGATCAAGCCACGCTAAACTGATCAGGCGCCTCGCCAGAGGTCGTTGACAGGTAAATGGCCTTGTTCGTGACCGCCTGATGTAATCCACACACGCCCGATGCATCGCATCGGGCGTTTTTATTGCAGCGTCGGGTACAGTCCTGCCCCATCGGCACCATTCGGCCCATTGGAAACGGGACTGCTGCTGCGCCCGCCAATCAATCCTGGCCATTTCGGCCAAGCGCCTTCGAAAACCAGGAAGGCATCCCATGAAGGCCGCACCAGGCGCCACCGCTTCCACCGCCACCCCTTGCGATCACAGCATCCATGACAACGCCATCCATGAAGCAATGATCAGAGATGACTGAAAGTTAAGAAGTGATGCGCCTGCTCATCAGTGCATTCCTAAAAATAGGTTGAGTTAATAGCACATTGCGCGCTGATAGACCGAGATAAGCAAAAAAATTTTTGCTCCGTTTCATAGGGAAAACAGCTTTTTGCGCTAATTTTCTTACGATTGGTTATGTACTTTCCTGTTCACATCGTATATTCTGGGAAAAATGTGTCGTGTGAAATTTCCTGTAAGACACAAATCTTAGTCGATGATCATCAAGCCATTTTGCACTCGGATCGTCCATCTGGTCCGAATTTCCCACATCAAACTTCCTATGCACTCCTTGAAACTTCCTACCGCCGCCGTCTGGGTTGGCGTCATCCTGGTTGGTTACGGCGGCAGTTCGATGCCAGCGCAATCGGCAACAATTTCTGACAACAACGCAAGCACCTACGTTCCGCAAAGCCGCAGCACGACGACGGCGCCTGCTCCGGCGAGCACTGCTACCGTCACGGCACCGACCTCGAGCGGGACTTACGTGCCGCAAAGCCGTGAAGTGGCCCCCACCAGCCCTTCCCGAAACACGCCCGGTGCAGCAACTTTGACCGACATCCGTTTTGAAAGCATGTCGAATGTGGCACAAACCAATGTGCCGGTGACGTTCGGCCAGATTTTCGCGCCAGGCCACCTCGCCGCGAATGCGACGCTGTCCGGCCGCCTGGACAATGGCGTTACGGTGCCACTGCAGCTCGATACCAAGGCCCGCCATCCGGACGGATCGGTGCGCCACGCCATTATTTCGGCGATTCTGCCGTCACTGGGAGCCAAACAAGTGCTTACCATGATGCTGGACCGTAGCGCAGGAGCAGCCACGACCGCCAGGCCCACCGCCTCGTTACTCAATGCCGGCTTCACTGCATCGGTCAACGCAACCATTGGGGGCGTACGGTATACCGCGTCGGCCGACCAGTTGTTGCGGCAAGCCACTGCAAAAGCATGGCTGGCCGGCGCCACCGCCAATGAATGGCTTGTCTCTGCCCCGCTAACAACCAGTGCCGGCGTCGCCCACCCACACCTGACGGCGCGTTTTTCGCTGCGCTGGTATGAGGCGGCGAGGAAAGCCCGCGTCGATGTCGTCATCGAGAACAACTGGGCCTACGAGAAGGCACCGCAAAACTTTACCTACAACGCCGAAGTTCTCGTTGGTGGCAAGGCGGTCTACACCAAACCCTCTCTGCAGCATTATCACCATGCCCGCTGGCGCAAGGTGTTCTGGTGGAACGGCTCCGCACCGGAAGTCAACGTCAAGCACAATACCGCTTACCTGATCGATAGCCGCGCGCTGCCGAACTATGACCGTTCACTGAGGATTCCAGGGTCCGTTCTCGACACACTCAAGTCGCGCTGGAGCAATGCCGCCACTGGACCGATGGGCACCGGCCTGTCCGAACCCTATATGCCGGCGACTGGCGGACGCAACGACATCGGCCTGCTGCCCCAATGGGCTGCCGTTTATCTGCTGACCATGGATCACCGCGCACGCGACGCAACCCTTGGGACGGCCGAGCTCGCGGGCAGCTACTCGGCGCATTACCGCGACCAGAAGACCGGCCAGCCAGTCAGCCTGATCGATTACCCGTACATGACCATGCTGGGCCGCCCCGGCGATGCGGTCAATCCAGCGACCGGGCGTTCGGAAGCATTCCCTGCCTGTGCCTCGTCGAGTGCTTGCACGACGCCCTATTCGCACGACGTGTCACACCAACCCGCGTTTGCCTACCTGCCTTATGTGCTGACGGGAGACCACTATTTCCTGGAAGAGCTGCAATTCTGGGGCATGTATAACGTATTCAACTCGAACCCGGCTTATCGTGAGGGAAGAAAGGGCTTGTTGTCGCCCGAACAGGTACGTGGTCAGGCCTGGGGCCTGCGTACCCTGGCAGAAGCGGCGTATATCACGCCGGACAATGATCGATTGAAAACGCACTTCAATCAGATCCTCGACAGCAATCTCGACTGGTACAACGCGAACTATCCAAACAACCCGAACGCGAACAAGTTGGGGGCCATCGTCAACGGTTATTCGCTGGTTTATTCCAACGGCCGGGGCTTGGCTCCATGGCAAGATGACTTTTTCACGGCAGCAGTGGGGCATGCCCATGACTTAGGCTTTACGAAAGCCACGACACTGCTCAAGTACAAGGTAAAGTTCCCGATCGAGCGCATGGTAGGTAACGGGGCCTGTTGGATTGGCGGATCGGAATATGCGATGAATGTCCGCGCCAGTGCGAACGCGCCCTTGTACTCGACAATTGGCCAGGTATATGCCGCTACGAGTACGAAGTACACCAGCAGTCCTTGTGGCAGCGCCACCATGGCCGGCCTGCTCGGCCTGAAAGTCGGCGAAATGTCCGGCTATTCCAGCTCGGTTGCCGGCTACCCGTCGAACATGCAACCAGCGCTGGCTTATGCTGCCGATATTGGCGGCACCACCGGTGCCCGGGCCTGGTCGGTGTTTATGTCGCGTAGCGTGAAGCCGGACTATGCGCTCGGCCCACAGTTCAACATTGTGCCGCGTACACGTTAACAACATGGTGAGTGGGCCTCCCACTCCCGAGCCCGAAGCCCGGTACAACCGGGCTTTTTCTTTATTGCAGGTACCAAGCTGAGCGCGGACCCTGCTTCGTCTTGAATGCTATGCAGTCATGGCTGCCATTCTTTCCTAACCAAGGCAGGTTAACCAGAAGTCAATTCGAAACCTCGTCGACTTGGCATTTTTTTACAAGATCGCGCCGGTTTACTGATAAATGCACGACGTTCCCTGTCTGTTACAAATTTTTTTCTGTTTGGTTTTCATAGGGAAATCGGGCGTTTGCGCCATAAATTCATACATTTGGTTATGTACTTTCCTGGTCACATCGTTTATTCTGGAAAAGTGTGTCGCGGGGAAATTTATTTTAGACACAAATATTATCCAATGATTACGAGGTTCCAGATGCGCCAGTTTCGTCCCAACCTGATTCGTTCCGCCCTCACTGTTGCCGCCATCGCTGCCGCCGTGCCGGCCAGCGCTGCCACCCTGTCTGTCGGTCCCGGCAAGACCTATGCGCGTCCGTGCCAGGCGTTTGCCGCTGCCAAGACCGGCGACGTCATCCAGATCACAGGCAACGTCACCTACAGCGGCGACGTCTGCGGCATCTATGCCAGCAACCTCACCATCCGCGGCGTCAACGGCCGCCCGAAGATCGATGCCGCAGGCAAGAACGCCATGGGCAAGGGCACCTGGGTCGTCGTGGGTAACAACATCGTGGTCGAGAACGTCGAGATGCTCGGCGCGAAGGTGCCGGACCGTAATGGCGCCGCGCTGCGCCTAGAGGGCACCAATTTCACCCTGCGTTCGGCCTTCATTCACGATAACGAGAACGGCATCCTGAGCGGTGTGAACACCGCCAGCAACATCGTGATCGAGTACAGCGAGTTCGGCTATAACGGCAACGGTACCGGCCAGACCCACAACGTTTATATCGGCAATGCCGGCAGCCTGACTTTCCGCTACAACTTCTCGCACGACGCCAACGTCGGCCATAACCTGAAGTCGCGCGCCCGTACCAACATGATCGCCTACAACCGCTTCTCGAGCACGCCGGCGGGCCAGGTCGGCACCACCACCAGCGGCAAGCCGAGCTACGAGATCGACCTGCCGAACGCCGGCACCTCGTACATCATCGGCAACGTGATCCACCAGCCCTCGGTACACAGCAACCCGAACATCGTGGCTTATGGCGTAGAGGGCGCGAGCAACCCGGGCCACGACCTGTATGTCGTGAACAATACCTTCCTGAACGACGACAGCGTGCGCGGCAATGCCGTGCTGGTCGGTACCGGCGTGACCAAGAAAATCCTCCTGCAAAACAACATCTTTGCAGGCACCGGCACCTGGACCAACCAGGTCGGCGCGGTCGAGAAGACCAATTACCGTTCCCTGGCGCCGGGTTTCGTCAACCGTGCCAACTTCGACCTGCGCCCCACCGCCAACGCACTCGTGATCGGCGCCGCCTCGACTCCGGGCGTCTCGGCCACCGGGGTGTCGCTCAAGCCGGGCGCCGAATACCGGCACCGCGCATCGGGCGCCACCCGCCCGGTCGTGGGCGCGCTGGACATCGGCGCCTACGAGTCGGCGCTGTAAGCCTGGCACTGCACGCGCAGCCCGTAGCAGCAATGAAAAGGGCCGCTCGATTGAGCGGCCCTTTTTCCGTCCGGCAGCGCTGCTCGCCGGATGCGGATTACCGGATATGCATTACCAGATGATTACGCGATCCTTCGGCGCCAGGTACATCTTGTCGCCTTCCCTCACACCGAAAGCCTCGTAGAAGCCCGGCTGGTTCTTCAGCGTGCCGTTGGCGCGGTACTGGCCCGGCGAGTGCGGGTCGGTCTTGATCTGGGCAATCTGCGCCGGCTCGCGCATCTTCGAGCGCCACACCTGGCCCCAGCCCATGTAGAAGCGCTGGTCGCCGGTCAAGCCATTGATCACCGGGGCCGGCTTGCCTTTCAGGGACAGCTTGTAGGCTTTATGGGCGATCGCCAGGCCCGAGTTGTCGCCGATGTTCTCGCCCAGGGTCAGTTCGCCGTTGACGTGGTAGCCCGGCAGCGGGCTGTAGGCGGCGTACTGCTGGATCAGGACCTTGGTCTTCTCGGCAAACTTCTTGCCGTCTTCCTCGGTCCACCAGTTGCGCATGTTGCCGTCGCCGTCGTACTGCGAACCCTGGTCGTCGAAGCCGTGGCTGATCTCGTGGCCGATCACGGCGCCGATGCCGCCGTAGTTCACGGCATCGTCCGCCTTGGCGTCGAAGAACGGCGGCTGCAAGATCGCGGCCGGGAACACGATCTCGTTCAGTTCCGGGTTGTAGTAGGCATTGACGGTCTGCGGCGTCATGCCCCATTCCTCGCGGTCGATCGGCTTGCCCAGCTTGTTCAGTTCGCGCTTGTATTCGACTTCGCGCGAACGCATCACGTTGCCCACCAGGTCGTCGCGCTTGACGACCAGGCTGGAATAATCCTTCCATTTGTTCGGGTAGCCGATCTTCGGCGTGAACTTGGCCAGCTTGGCCTGCGCTTCCTTCTTGGTTGCCGGGCTCATCCAGTCGAGGGTGTCGATCGACTGGCGATACGCTTCCAGCAGGTTCTTTACCAGCACTTCCATGCGCGCCTTGCGCTCGGCCGGGAAATGTTCCTTCACGTACAGCTTGCCCACCGCATCGCCCACGCCGGCTTCCAGCGTGGACACGCCGCGCTTCCAGCGCGGCTCCAGTTGCGGGATACCGGACAGGACGGTGCCGTTGAAGGCGAAACGCTGGTCGACGAAGGCCTTCGACAGGTAACTGGCGTAGCCGTTCACCAGCTGCAGCTGCAGGTAGGCCTTCCAGGTCTCGAGCGGCACCCGGTTCATGACCTCGGCAAAGCCCTTCAGGTAGCTCGGCTGGCTGACGATCACGTACGAGGCCTTGCCCTGCAGGCCGCTTGCTGCCAACCAGGCGTTCCAATCGTAGCCGGGGGCCAGCTCGCCCAGTTTCGCCAGCTCGACCTTGTTGTAGGTCTTGATCGGGTCGCGGTTCTCGACCTTGGTCCACTGGACCCTGGCCAGCTCGGTTTCCAGGTCGACGATCGCCTTGGCATCGGCGGCTGCGTTCTTGCCGCCAGCCATGGCCAGCAGCTTCGCAACGTGCTGCTGGTACTTGGTGCGGATGTCGGCCAGCTTGGCGTCGTCCGCCTTCAGGTAGTAATCGCGGTCCGGCATGCCCAGGCCCGCCTGGTACAGGTCGGCCACGTACTTGGTCGAATCCTTGGCGTCCTGGTGGATGTAGAAGACGAAGGGCACGTTCACGCCGATCTTGCCCAGGTGCGCGAACATGGCCGGCAGCTCGGACTTGTCCTTGATCGCGGCGATCTTCTTCAGTTCGCCGTTCAGGGGCGAGATGCCCAGTTTTTCCAGGCGCGCCTCGTCCATGTAGCTGGCGTAGAAGTCGCCGATCTTCTGCACTTCCGAGCCGGCCTTCGCGCCCTTGGTCGCGGCGGCTTGTTCGATGATCGCGCGCAGCTGCGGCAGGGTGTCGTCACGCAGCTGGTGGAAGGCGCCCCAGGTCGACTTGTCGGCCGGGATCTCGACGTTCTTGAGCCACTTACCATTCAGGTGCTGGAAAAAATCGTCCTGCGGACGCACCGCGGGGTCCACGTATTCGAGTGCAATGCCGGCAGACAAGCTGGCCGGCTTGGCGGATGCGGGAGCCTTCGCCGCGGCGCCCGCTTCGGCCAAGGCCACGGGTGTCATGAGCGAGGCGGTGAATGCAAGCGCCGCAGCGCTCAGCAGATGTCGTTTCATGCTTATCTCTCTCTTTATATTGTGCGTGCAATGCAAAACGGGCCGGCGCTCTTGCTGCCGGCCCGTCGTCAACGGCGCTTGATTACCAGACCAGGACGCGCTCTTCCGGCGCCCGGTACATCTTGTCGCCAGGCTTCACGCCGAAGGCTTCATAGAACTCCGGCATGTTCGCCACGGCGCCGTTGGCACGGTACTGGCCCGGCGAGTGCGGCCCGTTCTTGACCTGGTTGACCATCTGCTGGTCGCGCATCTTGATGCGCCACACCTGGCCCCAGCCCATGAAGAAGCGCTGGTCGCCGGTCAGGCCGTCGATGACCGGGGCCGGCTTGCCGTTGAGCGAAAGCTTGTACGCCTTGTAGGCGATCGACAGGCCGGCGTTGTCGCCGATGTTCTCGCCCAGCGTCAGTTCGCCGTTCAGGTTGTAGCCTGGCAGCGGGCTGTACGAAGCGAACTGCTTGACCAGCTTGTCGGTGCGGGCCTTGAAGGCGGCGCGGTCTTCGGCGGTCCACCAATCGCGCAGGTTGCCGTCGCCGTCCGACTGGCTGCCCTTGTCGTCGAAGCCGTGGCCAATCTCGTGGCCGATCACGGCGCCGATCGCGCCATAGTTGACGGCGTCGTCGGCGCGCATGTCGAAGAACGGCGGCTGCAGGATGGCGGCCGGGAACACGATCTCGTTCATCGTGCTGCGGTAGTACGCGTTCACGGTCTGCGGCGTCATACCCCACTCGGTGCGGTCGACCGGCTTGCCCAGCTTCTCGATGCGGTAGTTGTACTGGAAGGTCGAGGCGCGCATCAGGTTGCCGACCAGGTCGTCACGCTTGATGGCGAGCTTCGAATAGTCGCGCCACTTGTCCGGGTAGCCGATCTTGGGGGTGAACTTGGCCAGCTTGGCGCGGGCTTCCTTCTTGGTCGTCGGGCTCATCCACTCCAGGTTGTCGATCGACTGGCCGTAAGCATGGACCAGGTTCTTGACCAGTTCTTCCATGCGTGCCTTGCGCTCCGGCGGGAAGTGCTGTGCCACGTACAGCTTGCCCAGCGCCTCGCCCAGCGCGCCCTCGACGGTGGCCACGCCGCGCTTCCAGGTCGGTTCCTGCTCGGTGGTGCCGGTCAGGGCGGTGCCGTAGAAGGCGAAGTTCTCGTCCTTGAAGGCCGTCGACAGGTAAGGCGCGTACTCGCGCAGCAGCTGCCATTCGAAATAGGACTTCAGGGTTGCCAGGTCGGTCTTGGCCAGCACCTCGTTCAGGCCGGCGAAGTAGCTCGGCTGGTTCACGATGATGGTGTCGAGCTTGTTGCCCACGCCGGCCGCGGCCGCGGCCGCCTTCCAGTCGTAGCCCGGGGCCAGCTTGGACAGCTCGGCCAGGGTCATCTTGTTGTAGCGCTTGACCGGGTCGCGGTTCTCGACGCGGGTCCACTGCACCTTGGCCAGCTCGGTCTCGAAGTCGACGATCGCCTTGGCCTGGGCCGCGGCGTTCTTCTCGCCGGCCAGCGCCAGGATCTTCTCGACGTGCACCTGGTACTTGGCGCGGATCTCGGCCAGCTTGGCGTCATCCATCTTCAGGTAGTAGTCGCGGTCCGGCATGCCCAGGCCGCTCTGCGAGATGTAGGTGGTGTGCTGCGTCGATTCGCGCATGTCCTGGGCGACGTAGATGCCGTACGGGGTTGAGACGCCGATCTTCGACAGGTGCGCGACCAGGTTCGGCAGGCCTTTCTTGTCCTTGAGCGCACGGATCTTGCGCAGCTCGCCGCCCAGCGGCTTGACGCCGAGGGCATCGCGGCGCGCTTCGTCCATGAAGCTGGCGTACAGGTCGCCGATCTTCTGGGTTTCGGTGCCGGTCTTGGCCGACTTGTCGGCCTGTGCGGCTTCGATGATGGCCTTCAGCTGCGGCGTGGTGTCGTCGCGCAGCTTCGCGAAGGTGCCCCAGCTCGACTTGTCGGCCGGGATTTCGGTGTCCTTCAGCCACTTGCCGTTGACGTGGGCGAAGAAGTCGTCCTGCGGACGCACACTGGCGTCGATGTACTGGGTATCGATGCCAGAAATCGGCGCACCTGCCTTGGCAGTAGCCGCGCTTGCCGCGGTTGCTGCAGTTGCGGTTGCGGTGGTGGCCGAATTATCCGCTGCGTTGGCAAAGGCTGCCATCACGGACAGCGTCAGGGTGCTCAAAAGGATTCGCTTCTTCACTGGATAGTCCTCAGTTGCTGGGAAAGGTGCTGGAAATAAGCGGCTTGTGGCCGTCTCGGAATGTGCGCTACGACAGGCTGGGATCAGGCGCACGTCGACAGTCGCGCGGATACGCGGCTGGATTCTGGTATGGATCCGGGCAAGGTGACGCTGCGCGGCATGCGTCCACGCTGCCCTTGCGGCGGCTTGCACGACACGCGGCAGACCCGGACGGTGCCGGATGGTGCGCCGCGCAGGCAATCGATGCGGTTTTCTTCATTCTTTTATTGTTCTAGTAAGACATCTGTCTCTCGGCCACCGCCCTCGACGGTAAGCCAGTCCATTCTAGCGGGTGCATCGGGGGGAGCAACGTCCAGGCGTGCTTTTTTACTTTTCGATACATGCAATCCGGACGATATCGCATATGCATGTGTTGGTACGTCACAACAACATGGGGGACGCGGCGGTTCATTGCCCACCGGAAGGTACAATGCACGGGTGCCGCAAGCCGTAGCGGCCATAAAAAAGCCCGCGGAGGGGGCCGCGGGCAAAGACCACTTCAAAAAGTGGAGAGAGAGAAAAACTGAGATTGACTATAGGCCCCCACCCCTGCGCCCGCCTCGACTCTTACAATTGCTTACCAAGGTAAGGAAACTGCAACAGCAGCAGCAATAACACTTTCCGGCACACCCGCATGGGGACGCAGCGCTACGGTTTGGCCTGGCCGGGCGCGTCCCCGTGGTTTCGGGTTTATACTGGGCTGGCGCTATCTCATGCATGACCTCAACGAGGGCTTCGAGCATGCGGCATGCGCCCACATCGGGTGAACCATGGGCTCCACATTCAAGAATTCCTGTCTCGTCGGCCTCGGCGCCATTGCCGGGGTCGCGCTCACCATGCAGTTCTCCGCACTGGCCTACAAGCCGGTCGACGCGGGCATGCCGCTGGCCGAGCTGCGCCAGCTAGCCGACGTCTACGGCGTCATCAAGTCGACCTATGTCGAGCCGGTGGAAGACAAGGCGCTGCTGTCGCAAGCCATTTCCGGCATGGTCGCCTCGCTCGACCCGCATTCGGCCTACCTCGACCCGCGCGCCTACCGCGAGCTACGCGAGGGCACCGAGGGCCGCTTCGTCGGCCTCGGCATCGAGATCTCGGAAAGCGATGACGGCTATGTCGAAATCGTCGCACCCATCGAAGACTCGCCCGCCTGGCACGCCGGCATCAAGGAAGGCGACCTGATCACCCAGATCGACGGCCAGCCGGTGCAGGGCCTGCCGATCGACGAGGCCATCAAGCGCATGCGCGGCGAACCGGGCACGAAAGTCACGCTCACGGTCGCGCGCAGGGACAGCCCTGCCCCGCTGCGCTTTACCATCGTGCGCAGCGAGATCGTCCAGAAAAGCGTCAAGGCCAAAATGGTCGAGCCGGGCTACGCCTGGCTGCGCATCTCGCAGTTCCAGGAGCCGACCGTGGACGACATGGCCGCCAAGCTGCAGGCCCTGTACCGCCAGGACCCGGACCTGAAGGGGCTGGTGCTCGACCTGCGCAACGACCCGGGCGGCCTGCTGCAGGGCGCGATCGGCGTGGCCGCCGCCTTCCTGCCGAAGGACGCCGAAATCGTCTCGACCAACGGCCAGCTGCCGGATTCGCGCCAGCGCTTCTATGGGCGCCCCGAGTTCTACATGCTGCGCAGCGGCGCCGACCCGTTATCCAGCCTGCCGCCGGCTTTTAAAAAGCTGCCGATGGTGGTGCTGGTGAACACCGGCTCGGCCTCGGCCTCGGAGATCGTGGCCGGCGCCCTGCAGGACTACAAGCGCGCCGCCGTCCTGGGCAGCCAGACCTTCGGCAAGGGCTCGGTGCAGACGATCCGCCCGATCGGGCGCGACGCCGCCGTCAAGCTGACCACCGCACGCTATTACACCCCGGCCGGGCGCTCGATCCAGGCGCGCGGCATCGTGCCCGACTTCCCGGTCGACGAGACCGCCGAGGGCGACGGCCTGAACGCGCTGCGCATGCGCGAAGCCGACCTGCAGCGCCACCTGTCGAACGACCGCGACAAGGAAGCCGCCACGCGCGAACAAGACATCGAGGAACAGATGCGCCTGTGGGCCGAGGCGCGCGCGCGCAAGCCGGTCGACTACGGCAGTGCCGACGACTTCCAGCTGGCGCAGGCCCTGCGCCACCTCAAGGGTGAACCGGTCCAGTTGTCGCGCCGGGCAACGGGCGACGGCGCCGATGCCACGCTGGCGCAGCACGCGCGCTGAAGCAAGGGGAGAGACTATTCCGATCTTGCCATTTCCGCCAATTCCCAGGCCCGGTGCGAGCGTGTAGAATCGCCGCATCTTTCGGCCAAGTTCCGTTATTTTGCCCGTTATCTCCTTTGAAAGTCCCAACATGAAACCTGTCGTTATCAGCGGCACCGGCCTGTTTACGCCTCCGTATTCCATCTCCAACGACGAGCTGGTCACGGCCTTCAACGCCTACGTCGAACTGTTTAACCGGGAAAACGCCGCCGCCATCGCCGAAGGCAGCGTCACGGCGCTGGAGCCGTCCAGCAGCGCCTTCATCGAAAAGGCCTCGGGCATCAAGTCGCGCTATGTGATGGAAAAGGAAGGCATCCTCGACCCGACCCGCATGACCGCCCGCATCGCCGAGCGCCCGGACGAGCAGATTTCGCTGCAGGCCGAAATGTGCGTGGCCGCCGCGCGCGAAGCGCTCGAGCGCGCCGGCAAGCAGGCATCCGACATCGACATGGTCCTGGTCGCCTGCTCCAACATGCAGCGCGCCTATCCGGCCATGGCGGTCGAGGTGCAGGAAGCGCTGGGCATCGACGGCTTCGGCTTCGACATGAACGTGGCCTGCTCCTCGGCCACCTTCGGCATCACCACCGCCATCGACGCGGTGCGCAGCGGCCGCGCGCGCGCCGTCCTGATGCTGAACCCGGAAATCACCAGCGGCCACCTGAACTTCCGCGACCGCGACAGCCACTTCATCTTCGGCGACGCCTGCACCGCCGTCGTCATCGAAGCAGCCGAGACGGCCACCAGCGCGCACCAGTTCGAGATCCTCGACAGCCAGCTGAAAACCAAGTTCTCGAACAACATCCGCAACAACTACGGCTTCATGAACCGTTTCGACGAAGCGGGCATCGGCCAGCCGGACAAGCTGTTCCGCCAGCAGGGCCGCAAGGTGTTCAAGGAAGTGTGCCCGATGGCGGCCGAGATGATCGCCGAGACGGTCAAGAACGCCGGTCTCGGGATCGAGGACATCTCGCGCTACTGGCTGCACCAGGCCAACCTGAACATGAACCTCCTGATCGCGCGCACCCTGCTGGGCCGCGACGCGACGCCGAACGAGGCGCCGGTGATCCTCGACACCTATGCGAATACCTCCTCGGCGGGGTCGATCATTGCGTTCCACAAGTACCAGGATGACCTGCCGAGCGGCGCGCATGGCGTGATCTGCTCGTTCGGCGCGGGGTATTCGATCGGCTGCGTGGTGGTGCGCAAGAAGTGAGCTTCTGCAGGCGCAGGTTGCCTGCATACGAACTTGGATCCGCGCCTGCGCGGGGATGACCTTGTTTTAGTGGGCGGTTAGTCTGAGTTAGCGCTTTGGCCCGCGTCCGCAGCACGTCGTCCCCGCGCAGGCGGGGACCCAATTTCTGCTTGCGCGGTCACCAGCGCCCGTCAAAGCCGCGCCGCCAGCTCCGCCCCCTCCCGAATCGCCCGCTTCGCATCCAGCTCCGCCGCCAGCGCGGCGCCACCGATCTTGTGGAAGCGCGGCCCGCCTTTGATCTCTTGCGCCGGCATCAGTTCCGCCAGGCTCTCCTGCCCGGCGCAGATCACGACGTTGTCCACCTCCAGCAAACGCGCTTCGCCGCCCACGGTGATGTGCAGGCCGGCGTCGTCGATGCGCTCGTACTGCACGCCGGCCAGCATCTGCACGCCGTTGCGCACCAGGGTGGCGCGGTGTACCCAGCCCGAGGTTTTACCCAGGCCCGCGCCGGGGCGCGTGCTCTTGCGCTGCAGGAGCCATACCTGGCGCGGCGGATGCGGCGGCACCGGCGGCGCCAGCCCGCCGGCCGTTTGCGAGGACGGATCGACACCCCACTCGCCCATCCAGTGCGCGGGCGCTAGCGGCAGGGCCACGCGTGGGTCGTGCACCAGGAACTCACCCATGTCGAAGCCGATGCCGCCGGCGCCGATGATGGCCACGCGCCGGCCGACCGGTTTCCCGTCGCGCAGCACGTCGAGGTAACTGAGGACCATCGGATGGTCGATGCCTTCGATTGCCGGCTTGCGCGTGGTGATGCCAGTGGCGACGATGACTTCGTCGTAGCCCCCCGCCAGCAACTCGTCGCGGCCAACGCGCCGGTTCAGCTGCAGGTCCACGCCCGTCAATGCCAATTTGCGGCCGAAATAACGGATGGTCTCGGCGAACTCCTCCTTGCCGGGCACGCGCATCGCCACCTTGAACTGGCCGCCGATGCTGCCTGATGCGTCGAACAGCGTCACCTGGTGGCCGCGCTCGGCCGCCACCGTCGCCGCCGACAGTCCGGCAGGCCCGGCGCCCACCACGGCGATGCGGCGCGGGCGCGCCGTGCGGCGAAACACCAGTTCGGTCTCGTGGCAGGCGCGCGGGTTGACCAGGCAGCTGGCGCGCTTGTTGGAGAAGGTGTGGTCGAGGCAGGCCTGGTTGCAGGCGATGCAGGTGTTGATCTCGTCGACGCGCCCACTTGCCGCCTTGGCGACCCAGTCCGGATCGGCCAGGAAGGGCCGCGCCATCGACACCATGTCGGCGCTGCCCTGCGCCAGCAGCGCTTCCGCGTCACCCGGCATGTTGATGCGGTTCGAGGCCACCACGGGAATGGCCACTTCCTTGCGCAGGCGCCCCGCCACCTCGGCAAAGGCCGCGCGCGGCACCGAGGTGACGATGGTGGGAACGCGCGCCTCGTGCCAGCCGTAACCAGTGTTCAGGATGGTGACGCCGGCCGCCTCCAGGGCCTTGGCCACCGTCACGATTTCGTCCCAGGTGTTGCCGCCTTCGACCAGGTCCAGCACCGAATGGCGGTACATCAAAATAAAATCGGGGCCGACGGCGGCACGGATGCGGCGTACCACCTCGACGGCCAGGCGCATGCGGTTCTCGATCGGGCCGCCCCATTCGTCGGTGCGCTTGTTGGTGCGCGCGCACAGGAACTGGTTCAGCAAATACCCCTCGCTACCCATCACCTCCACGCCGTCGTAGCCGGCCATCTGCGCCAGCCTGGCGCAGCGGGCATACGCGGCGATGGTCGCCTCGATGCCGGCGGCGTCGAGCGCCTTCGGCTTGAACTTCGAGATCGGCGATTTGATAGGGGAAGCCGACACCACGAAGGGCTGGTAGCCGTAGCGGCCCGCGTGCAGGATCTGCAGCACGATCTTGCCGCCCTCCTCGTGCACCGCGCGCGTGACGCGCCGGTGATTCGGCACGTCGCCAAGAAAATTCAGGGTGCCGCCGAAGGGCAGCAGCCAGCCCTGGCGGTTGGGCGAGATGCCGCCGGTGACGATCAGGCCGGCGCCGCCGCGCGCGCGTTCGCGGTAGAAGGCGGCGAGCTTGCCATAGTTGTAGAACCGGTCTTCGAGCCCGGTGTGCATCGAGCCCATGATCACGCGGTTCTTGAGGGTCGTAAAACCCAGGTCGAGCGGCGCGAGCAGGTGGGGATAAGTTGGGTGCGAGGTGGAATGCGTCATCCCGGCATTACACCGGGATTCCGTGGAGGCGTGTTTCTAAAGTTTCAGCACAGCTGCCAGCACGCCCTGCGGCGCTCAAACCAGGTGGCTTTCGCGGTCGCGCAGTTCGGCGAACCCTTCGATGCTGCCGATGTCGACCACCACCGGGCGCAGGCTGGCGCTGGCCGACATCGAGCGCCAGGCGAACTGCCATTCCTTTTCCTGCGCGTGGGCCAGGCTTTTGGTAAACGCGGCGCCCAGGCGCGAGCGCACGCCGTATTCGACCGGGCCGTCGATGCCGGCCCAATCCGGCAGCGTGCGCTGCACCGCGCGGTGCAAACGCTCGCCGAACAGCTCGGTGTTATGGATCACCAGGCAGCTGTCGGCCGGGCCCAGCACGTCGAACAGGCGCTTGTCCCATTCGGTCGAGAAGGAGACGGTCAGGAAGAAACCGGCAGGCACGAGGCGGAACTGGCCGCGCAGCGCGGCTTCGAGTTCGGTGCGCGTCGCGTAGCGGTGCAGGGTCGGGGGGCGTTGGTAGTCGTGCATAAGTAGGTAAACTGTTCCGGTGGGCGCGCTAGCGGGGCTGCTGGAGGGACAGCACGTGCTGCTGGCGCATGAAGCGCGAGGAGATGAACACCTCGCGCAGGAAGTAGACGAAGCTGCTGATCAGGCCGATCATCGCGAGCACGAACAGGCCGGCGATGTACTGGTCCAGCGGCAGGTCGGCGGTGTCGCCCAGGAACAGCATCGCGATCACCAGGCAGATCAACAGGCCACAAGCGGTGCTGGAGGCGATTGCCGTGTTGACCAGGTGCGAGCGGACATACAGCGTCTCGAGCTCGGCCGAGTATTCCGCGTTGGCGCTGACCTTGAGGCGGTCTTCGAGCACGCGGGTGCGGTCGATGATGCGCGCCAGGCGGTTGGTCAGGACCGTCAGCTTGGTGGCGACGCCGGTCAGCAGGAAGACCGGCGCGATCGCCAGCTGGATGACGTGGCCGATGTCGCTGATCTGGATGTTCATGGGTGTACGGTATCGGTGCGCAATGGCTTGCGCGGTATGTTGTCAGTGTGTCTCTAGTGTAGCAGCCGGCGCGCCATGCGGCATCCGGCGCCGCGTTCAATCAAAGCGGCGGTGGCGCTTGAACTGCTCGGTGGCGGCGACCAGTGCCCGGGCGATGCCGGTCTCCAGCGCGCCGTGGCCGCCGTCCGGGATCATGTGCAGCTTCGCGCCCGGCCAGGCCTGGTGCAGGCGCCAGGCCGACAGCGGCGGGCAGATCACGTCGTAGCGGCCCTGCACGATGGTGGCCGGCAGGTGGGCAATGCGGCCAATGTCGCGCACCAGCTGGTCTTCTTCCAAAAAAGCGCCGTGCAGCATGTAGTGCGACTCGAGGCGCCCGACGCCCAGGTCGAGCGAGTCGGACGAGGCTTCCTCGGGCTGGGGCAGCAGGAACACGCGGCGGCCCTCGAAGCGGCTCCAGGCGCGCGCCGCCGGCCAGTAGACTTCCGGGTCGCTGCACAGCAGGCGCTCGGTGTAGGCCTTGAGCAGGTCGCCGCGCTCTTCCACGGGAATCGGGGCCACGAAGTCCGCGTACAGCTCGGGATAGAACCACTGGACGCCGTTCAGGAACCAGTCCACTTCGGCCTTGGTGCACAGGAAGATCCCGCGCAGCACGAAACCGAGGCAGCGTTCCGGATGGGCTTGGCCGTAGGCCAGCGCTAGCGTCGAACCCCAGGAGCCGCCGAACACCAGCCACTGCTGGATTCCGAACATGGCGCGCAGGCGCTCGATGTCGTCGATTAGCAGTTGGGTGGTGTTATTTCTCCACTCGCCCAGCGGCGTGGACTTGCCGGCGCCGCGCTGGTCGAACAGGATCACGCGGTAGGCGCTCGGATCGAAGAAGCGGCGGTGCTGGGGCGACAGGCCGGCGCCCGGTCCGCCGTGCAGGAACACGACCGGGATGCCGTTGGGGTTGCCGACTTCTTCCCAGTAGATCGTGTGCAGCTCGTCGACGGCGAGCGTCCCATGGCGGTTGGGCTGGATCGGCGGGAACAACGACGGCGGCGTGGCGGGCATATCGGCTCTACTCTCTCGGCAGGTGAGGAGCCGATTGTAGCTTAGAGCCTGTCTACCAAGGTAGGCTCTTACTGCCCGGCCAATTCAAAAGAAGGTATTCAGGGCCTGCGTCACGTTGTAGGCGTCGTCCACCGCCAGCAGGACTTGCCACTTGTCGAAGGTGGTACACGGGTGCGAGATGCCGCAGCCGACCAGGTCGCCGACCAGCAGCTGGTCGCGAATGTCTCCTTCCGGCAGGGATAAATAGGCATGCTGGTCGTTCATCTTGGCGATGGTGCAGCCCGGCGGCAGCGCGACCGCTTGCACGGCATCGCTGCCAGGGCGGTGCGTGAACAACGGGACCGGCAGGTCGATGTCGTAGGAGGCGTCGCGCTTGCCCATGGTGAGGATCGCCAGGCCCGGTTCCGGACGCGATTGCACCATGCTCCAGACTTCCAGCGCCGGACGCAGGCCCTCGCCGTGGACTTCGCGCGCGTCGAGCTGGGCCAGCAGGCGTTGATAGGAGCCGTGGTCGCTGGTGAGATAGCAGCCGCTGCGCAGTACCGCGCGCACCGGGCGCGACAGGCCGTCGACGCCGGTAAAACCGCGGGCGACGAGGTCGAAATAGGACGAGCCGCCGGCCGAGAGCAGGATGTCGGCGCCACCGAACAGGTTTTCCCCGTCAGCACGCTTTACCAGTTCCACGAGCTCGGCCAGGAAGGCGTTCACGGCGCGCACGTCGGCGTCGCGGTCGTCGGTCACCAAGAGGCCTTCGTAGCCCTCGAAGCCGGCCAGCGCCAGGCCGTCGGCCGCGGCGATCGCGCGCGCCACCGTCAATGCCTGTTCGCTCGTCCTGCAGCCGGCACGCTTGCCGGCCAGGCCGAGTTCGACCAGCACTGGCAGCGGGCGCGCCAGGCCGCGCGCGCTGACCGCGCCCGACAGGCGCGCCACGCCGTCCAGCGAGTCGGCCAGGACGATGCATTCGAAGTCCGGGTCGTCATGCAGCAGCGCCAGCACGGCCTCGATGTCGGCGCGCGCCACCAGCTGGTTCGCCAGCAGTACGCGGCGCACGTTGAAACGGTGCGCCACCTGCACCTGCGTGGCGCTAGCCAGCGTGATGCCCCAGGCGCCGTTGGCCAGCTGGGCCGCGAACAGTTGCGGGCTCATGGTGGTCTTGCCATGCGGGGCCAAGGTAACGCCGTGGCGTTTGCAAAACGCTTTCATCCACGCCAGGTTGTGCTGCAGGGCCGACGCCTTCAGTACCGCAACAGGAAAACTGGTGTCGGCGCGCAGCACGTTCCAGCCTTGCACGCCGATCGCGCCTTGACGCAGCGGCTCGGTGATCGGGAGCCCTTTGGTACCCGGCAGGAGGGACTGTCCGTCCAGGATGGACAGCGCCAATGCGCCGCGCGGGAGCGCATGCATAGAGCCTCTGTACGCTGTAATGGAAAGAACAGAATTGTAAACTGGTTCAGTACCGGAACGCGCTGACAGTATGCAGAACGGTAGCCACGAAATTACTGGGAAACTTGTCTTATTTTTAATATTGCTGTCGCAAATACCCTGCATTTTTAACCGACTCGCATAACCTGCAGCAGAAACGCCGACAATGAATCCGTCGGTCTTGCGAAGTTTCCAATGCCAGTGCCATACTTGGGCCCATCTTGCATAAATACATCAGTAATGATCGCGACGCCATGCTGTGTCCTAGCGCATCTAGCACCAGGTGACATAGCGCCAGCCCGATGAGAAGCCAGCTTTTGAAAGTCACAGATTTTGCGCGATACCGTCACCACTTCGGACGGGCAGGAAGCGACGCCACCCGAACAGCCGTCCCCGCCTCCACCTTCGCCAGCACCTGCAACAGCGCCTGAACCCGCAGCGCCGCCCAGAACGCTCTTTCGCCAGCAAGCCATCGAGCATGTCACGGTGCGCCAGTATGGCACCGTCATCCTGACTCGTCCTGTCAGCCATGTCGTGCTCACCGGCGTATTCGTGACGCTGGCCTTGCTGCTCATCGCGTTTTTCGTCTTCTTCGAGACCACCCGCAAGTCGCACGTCCAAGGCATGCTGGTGCCAACCGCCGGCGTCATCCGGGTGTATTCGAACCAGGTCGGTGTGATCAAGGAGGTCCGCATCAAGGAAGGCCAGTTCGTGCGTGAAGGCGAGACCCTATTTGTCGTCTCCAGCGAGCGCAGCAATGCCGACGCGAGTTCCACCGAGGCCTTGATTTCCGATCTGCTGGTACGGCGGCGCGACAGCTTCCATACCGAACTGCAGCAGGCCAAGGTGCAGGCCGGACATCGCCGCGCAGCTCTGCAACAGCGCGCGCAGGATTTGCTGGGTGAAATCAAGCGGTTGGATAACCAGGCGCTCATGCAAAAGCAACGCATCGCCCTGTCCGAGCAGACCGTGGCGCGCTTTGCGCAGCTGAAGGCAACCAATTACATCTCGGCGGCGCAACTGCAGGAGCGCGAAGCCGAGCTGCTCGACCAGCGCCAGCGCCTGCTCGAGATCGAACGTATCCGCTCCGCCACCCAGCGCGACCTGGCCAGCACCCAGGCTGAAGAACGGGACATCGCGATGCAGGCCCTGCGTGATGAAAGCGCCTTGCGCCGTCATGCCTCGACGCTCGAGCAGGACCTGACCGAAAACGAGGCACGGCGCGAAGTGCCGGTGCGGGCGCGCCAGAGCGGCACGGTCACAGCCATCGCCGCCAATCTCGGCCAGACCATCGGCACCGGCACTTCGCTGGCATCCATTCTGCCAGAAGGCAACAAGCTGGAAGCGGAAATGTATGTGCCGTCCCGTGCGGTCGGCTTCATCAAGCCGGGCATGACGGCCCTGCTGCGCTACCAGGCCTTCCCGTACCAGAAGTTCGGCCAGCACGCGGCCCGTGTGCGCGAAGTGGCCACCACCTCGGTTCGCCCCGAGGAACTGCCGACCTCGGCAGCCGCCATGCCGGGCGCGGCCCAGTCGGAACCGGTGTACCGCGTCCGGCTCGAGCTCGACCAGCAGACCGTCCGGGCCTACGGCACCGCGATGCCGCTGCGCTCGGGCATGCTGGTCGACGCCAGCGTCATGCTCGAACGCCGCAAGCTCTACGAATGGGTGCTGGAACCGATATTCAGTATCTCCGGCCGCTTGTAGGCAAATACCGTCCGTCTTCCATTACCTACCGACCGCGGCCTTGTATCAGCGCCCGGCATATCCCTGATCGCAGCTGAACTATGCAATTTCCCATTCTTTCCCAGTTAGCTTTCTGGAACAGCCGCCGGCTGCCCGTCCTGCTGCAGACCGAAGCGGCCGAATGCGGCCTGGCCTGCATGGCCATGGTCGCCAGCTACTGGGGTCACCAGATCGATATCCCGAGCATGCGCCGCCGTTTCTCCGTATCGATGAAGGGCGTCAATCTGAAGGGCTTGATGGCGATGGCGAATGGCCTGTCGCTACAGACGCGTCCATTGAAGCTGGACCTGCAGCATTTGCCCGAGCTAAAGCTGCCTTGTGTCCTGCACTGGGATTTGAATCACTTTGTCGTGCTTAAATCGGTTTCAGCCAAGCACGTCGTTGTGCACGATCCGGCTGTCGGCGAACGGCGCCTGCCAATGGACGAGTTCGCCAAGCACTTTACGGGGATCGCGCTTGAGCTCACACCGACCGCGCAATTCGAGGCGAAGGAAGAGCGCCAGCAGTTTTCGCTGTTCTCGTTGATGGGACACGTGGTCGGCCTGCGCCGCGGTCTGTTCCAGCTGCTCGCACTCGGCCTGGCCCTGCAGGTGTGCGCCCTGGTCGCGCCCTTCTACATGCAGTGGGTCGTGGACGAGGCCTTGCTGGCCGCGGACCGAGACCTGATCACGGTGCTGGGCTGCGGCTTCTTGCTACTGGTCCTGCTCCAGACAGCAATCGGGGCCGTGCGCTCCTGGGTCACCACCGTGCTGGCCACCAGCCTGAACCTGCAATGGCTGGGCAATGCTTTCTCGCACCTCTTGAAGCTGCCGCTGCCTTACTTCGAAAAGCGCCACACCGGCGACATCGTGTCGCGCTTCGGCTCTATCCAGCGGATGCAAACGAGTCTCACCACCCAGTTCGTCGAGGGCATCATCGACGGCGTGCTGGTGCTGGGTACCCTGATTATGATGCTGCTGTACAGCCCCACCCTGGCAGCGGTGGCCGGCATTGCTGTGCTGCTCTACGCCCTGCTGCGCTGGAGCATGTTCCGCCCCTTGCGCGATGCGAATTCCGAGCAGATCATCCATGCCGCAAAACAGCAGAGCCACTTCATGGAAACGGTGCGCGGCATGCAGAGTATCCGGCTGTTCGGGCGCAGCGACGAGCGCCGCTCGGGCTGGATGAACTCGCTGACCGACGAATTCAATGCCAGCCTGCGCATCGCCAAGCTGTCGGTATCCTACCAGACCGCCAATACCCTGCTGTTCAGCGGCGAGCGCGTGATCGTGATCTGGCTCGCGGCCCTGGCCGTGCTCAACAACGAATTCTCGGTCGGCATGATGTTTGCGTTCATTAGCTACAAGGACCAGTTCAGCCAGCGCATGGCCAGCCTGATCGACAAGCTGTTCGAACTGCGCATGATTCGCCTGCACGGCGAACGCCTGGCCGACATCGTGCTGACCGAAGCGGAGCGCGATGACGAGGCGGCCGAGATAGACGCCAGCCACATCATGCCCTCAATCGAGATCAAGAACCTCAGCTTCCGCTATTCCGACAGCGAACCCGAAGTCATCCGCGAGCTCAACCTCAGCATTCCGGCCGGGCAATGCGTGGCGATTACCGGACCGTCGGGCTGCGGCAAGACCACCCTGATGAAACTGCTGCTCGGCCTGCTCACGCCGACCGACGGCGAGATTCGCATCGGCGACGTGCCCCTCGGTTCGCTCGGCATGACAAACTATCGCGAGATGCTCGGTACCGTGATGCAGGATGATACTCTGTTTGCCGGATCGATTGCAGACAACATCGCCTTCTTCGACCCGATGATCGACATGCAACGCGTCTACAAGTGCGCGGAACTTGCCGCCATTGCGCCGGAGATCGCCACCATGCCGATGGCCTTCAATACCCTAGTGGGCGACATCGGCACCGGCCTGTCGGGCGGGCAGAAGCAGCGCATCCTGCTGGCGCGCTCGCTGTACAAAAACCCGAAGATCCTGGTACTGGACGAAGCAACTAGCCATTTGGACGTGTGGAACGAACAGGCAGTCAACATGGCCATCCAGAAAATTCCACTGACGCGGATCATCGTGGCACACCGGCCGGAAACGATCCATATGGCTGAGCGCGTGATTGTTTTACACAACGGTCAGGTAGCCCAAGACGTTACTAAGCCGGGTTCCGAGGAGAAGCAGGCAGCGTAATGGCTTGATTGCGAACTACCCTAGATTCTGATTGCTCCCTTGAGCGCTCATTTCCATGAAAAGAGGCCTAGACGATTTGTCGGGCTTGAAAGTTGACGTCCCAGAACATACGTCGATACAGGATTCGAACTATTAAAAATCAATTCACATCATCCGAAGCCAAACCAACCAAATCTACAAATCAACCTGATCGGCTAGTTTCAGCTCTCTGGAATGATTGGTCTTTAACTTCGGGCGGCCTATCTTCAATACCGCACTTAACTAAAGTGATTGTCGAGCTAAGTTGTCGCCTATATGACGATCATGCTGCCTCGTTAAGAGCAACCAGCTATGAATGAGTGCATGCGTCCACGATTTCATATAAATAGTGGCGCAAAAAGTACATGCAGTTAGTTATAAAATAGGCTTTGTTGCGTAAATCAGGTTCGACCAGCGTAGAACCCGCAGGTCTGGTAGCCTGAACGGATGAAACCAGCTCCACAGAAGTACCGCACGACGAACTGGAAGACGTACAACGAAGCCCTCAAGG
>NZ_JBHLWP010000039.1:0-696 GCF_042432755.1 Massilia consociata | reverse complement strand
CGCCCTGGTGGCAGTGCAATCAGGTGAATCAGTTGTGCCGGCGAGCGAGCTGGCAGCGGCACGCGCCCAGATCGCACAACTGCAGCGGATGTTGGGCAAGAAAACGATGGAGGCGGAGATCCTGCGAGAAGCGGTCGAGCTGGCTCGCGAAAAAAAGTGGATTGCGCGCTCACCCTTATTGGACAAGGACGGGCAGTAAAGCCTGTCTGCGTTGTCCTCGGTGTAGCGCGCTCGCACGTGATTGACCTTCTTGCCCGACCTGCGGATTGGGTCGACAAGCGCACCGTCGTCAAGCTTGATCCTGTCGCTGACGCGATGATTGCCGACGCGGTACGCGCCGAGATCACGGCGCTGCCGACTTACGGCTATCGCCGCGCCGGCGCCCTGGTGAACCGTACCCGCGGCTTGATAGGTCTGCCGCCCGTGAATCACAAGCGGATGTACCGCGTGATGAAGCAGCAGGGATTGCTGCTGCCGAAATCGCCTAGGCGTAGTGATAGCGGCCGCGCTCACGATGGCAAAGTGATGGTCGAGGAATCGAACCAACGCTGGTGCTCGGACGGCTTCGAAATCGCCTGCAGCAATGGCGAGGTGGTCACTGGCGTATTCATGAAGGACTGCTGCGACCGCGAGATCATCGCTTGGCGGGCCTGGATCGGCCGCGGCCTGCCTGGTGAGCCGGTGCGCGACATGATG
>NZ_JBHLWP010000038.1:0-2604 GCF_042432755.1 Massilia consociata | reverse complement strand
TGGTATTAAAGTCGCGCATCAGGTTGGCCGGATCGCGGTTGGTCTTGAACAGCTCCAGGCGCGAAGGCGTCGCCCTGGCCGGCCACGCGTTGTTGCTCACGTCGATGTCGGCGGTTTCCCAGAACGGGTCCTGGACCAGGCCGACGATCGGCTCGTCCGTGATGAACAGTTTCGTGACTTTCGTCGGCGAGTAGCGCCATACCTCGGCCGGGATGCGCTCGATGTATTTCTTGCCGCTCTTGAGCTCGATCTCGACGATCAAGGGCATGACCAGACCGCCCTTGTTCGAGAAGTCCACCAGGTAGAGGTGCTTGCCTTCTTTCAGCAGCGCCTTTTCCCAGTCTTCCAGGCCTTCCATGGTCTCGGCGAACTGGTTGCGGTCCTTGTTGGTGACCGTGAAGTCGTCGTTCTCGTTGTAGAAGTCCTTCAGTTCGGGGTGGGCGTCGACGCGGCGCGGCATCCCCTTGTTGCGCTGGTCGGTGATCGAGATCGGCTCGGCCTGCTTGCGGGCGCGAGCCCAGGCCTTTTCGATTTCCGGGTCCTTGGTGCTGATCGTGTACTCGGTCACGCCGTCGACGCTGATGTCCACGGCGTCGGTGGTGTAGAACCAGCCGCGCCAGAACCAGTCCAGGTCCGTGCCGGAAGCGTCTTCCATGGTGCGGAAGAAGTCGGCCGGGGTCGGGCGCTTGAATTTCCAGCGCTCGGCGTATTCCTTGAAGGCGAAGTCGAACAGTTCGCGGCCGAGGATGGTCTCGCGCAGGATGTTCAGGGCGGCGGCCGGCTTGGCATAGGCGTTGTTGCCGCGCTGGAGCGTCGATTCGGCATTCGTCATGATCGGCACCTGGTTGGTGCTGCGCATGTAGTCGACGATGTTGCGCGCTTCACCGCGGCGGGACGGATAGTTCTCTTCCCAGGCCTGCTCGGCCAGGAACTGCAGGTAGCTGTTCAGGCCCTCGTCCATCCAGGTCCACTGGCGCTCGTCCGAGTTGACGATCATCGGGAAGTAGTTGTGGCCCACTTCATGGATGATCACGCTGATCAGGCCGTACTTGGTGGCCTTCGAGTAGGTGAGTTCGCCGGTCTTCTTGTCCTTGCTAGGCCTCGGGCCGTTAAACGAGATCATCGGGTATTCCATGCCGCCCACCGGGCCGTTGACGGAAATGGCGGTCGGGTAGGGGTAGTCGAAGGAATACTTGTTGAACTGCTCGATGGTGTGGATGACGGCGGCGGTGGAATAGCGCTCCCACAGCGGGTTGCCTTCCTTGGGGTAGTAGGACATCGCCAGCACGTCGACCTTGCCCGACTTGATGCCCTGCGCGTCCCAGATGAACTTGCGGCTGGACGCGAACGCGAAGTCGCGCACGTCCCTGGCCTTGAAGTGCCAGGTCTTGGTCGCCTTCGAGCGTCCTTTCTCGGCCGCTTCGGCCTCGGCCTGGGTGACGATGATGACCGGCTTCGTCGCCGTGCGCGCCTGGCGCAGGCGCTGGCGCTGGGCATGGGTGAGCACCGCATCCGCGTTCGCCAGCTCGCCGGTCGAGGCGACGATGTGGTCGGCCGGCACGGTCAGCTGCACGTCGTAGTCGCCGAACTCCAGGGTGAATTCGCCGTCGCCCATGTACTGCTTGTTCTGCCAGCCCTTGAGGTCGTAATAGGCGGCCATGCGCGGGAACCACTGCGCAACTTCGAAGATGTCGTTGCCGTCGTCGAACTTCTCGTAACCGGTGCGGCGGCCCACGACGTTCATCTCGGGGATGTTGAAGTTCCACGCCATGCTGAACGACACGCGCGCGCCCGGCTTGAGCGGCTGCGGCAGGTCGATGCGCATCATGGTCTTGTTGATCGTGTGGCGCAGGGGGCGGCCGCCCGCATCCAGCACGCTGGTGACGTTCATGCCGCCCTCGAAGCGGTGCTGTTCCAGCGTACTGCGCAGGGCATCGAACTTCACGCCGTCGTTGCCGCGCGCCTGCCATGCCTCGCGCGACGGCAGGGTGGCGATGCGGCGGTTGTCCGAATCGTTGCGGAACATGTTCTGGTCCAGCTGCACCCACAGATAGCTCAGCGTGTCCGGCGAGTTGTTGTAATAAGTGATGCTGCCCGAACCGCTGACCGAGCGCTTGTTTTCGTCGAGCGTGGCGCGCAGGCGGTAGTCGGCGCGCTGCTGCCAGTAGCGGTGGCCCGGGGCGCCGGACGCGGTGCGGGTCTCGCCCGGCGTCGGCAGCAGCTCGTCGAGCTGGCGGAACTTGTCGTCGAAGGCCGGTGCGGCCGTGGCGTTACCCGTGACGGCGCCGGCCAGGAACAGGCTGGCGATGGCTGCCTGCAGTTGCTTGATCTTCATGCGTTTATACGAAAAAGTGTTCTTCAATGGACAAACGGCAGGGCGCGCAGCCCTGCCGGTGGGGGACGGGCACGCCGTCCACAAGCCCGATGGCGTTTACTGGGCCTTGGGCGCTTCTTCCTTCTGGCTCGGGGTCTTGAGCTTGGTATTAAAGTCGCGCATCAGGTTGGCCGGATCGCGGTTGGTCTTGAACAGCTCCAGGCGCGAAGGCGTCGCCCTGGCCGGCCACGCGTTGTTGCTCACGTCGATGTCGGCGGTTTCCCAGAACG
>NZ_JBHLWP010000037.1:0-6731 GCF_042432755.1 Massilia consociata | reverse complement strand
ATTATGCAGTGTTTCGCGTTTCTCGTCAACCCCTCGTTCGCTTCGTCGCAGATTTTTTCTGCCGGTCTTGTCAACTCAACCACTTGATTTCGTTGAACTTTTCGGCCCGTGCTTTGCAGCACTCCCCGAAGCGGAGGCGAATCATAGCAAAACCCGGTGGGCCTGCGCAAGTCCTTTTGCACGGCCGGCTTCCGCTTCCGTACAACGCTGCGCGCATGCTGCGGCTATGATGGCGATCCAGTTAATTTTCCCGTCCACCATGCGTCACCGTCTTGCTCCCTCCCCACTCATCGCCGGCCTGCTCGCTACGCTCGCTGCACCTGTTCTTGCCCAGTCGACTTCCAGCCCTGCTGCGGTGGTGGTCGTGAGCGGTTCTCGTACCGAACAGGAAAGCTTCGACCTTCCTGCCGCGGTCAGCGTGATCGATACCGCACGGGTCCATGCGGCCCAGCCGCGGGTCAACCTGTCGGAATCGCTCGTCGCCGTTCCTGGCGTCGTCGTGCAGAACCGCCAGAACTATGCGCAAGACCTGCAGGTGTCCTCGCGCGGCTTCGGCGCCCGCTCCTCCTTCGGCGTGCGCGGTGTGCGCCTGATTGCGGACGGTATCCCGGCAACGATGCCGGACGGGCAAGGCCAGGCGGCGACCTTCAACCTCGACATGGCCGAGCGCATCGAGGTGCTGCGCGGTCCGTTCTCAGCCTTGTACGGCAACCATTCCGGCGGCGTTATCCAGCTATTCACCCGTGACGGCGCCGGTGCGCCCCGTGTCGAGCTGTCGACGATGGCCGGCAGCGACGGCATGCGCAAGACGGACATCAACACCCAGGGCGAGGCAAACGGTGTCGGTTATGTCATCGACGCTTCGCGTTTCGAGACGGACGGCTACCGCGCGCACAGCGCGGCTACGCGAGACCAGGCGTACGCCAAGCTCACGATGGCGACTGGGCGCGACGGCAAGCTGACGGTCGTGGCGAATTCGCTCGAACAGGACGACACGCAAGATCCGCTCGGCGTCGCTTGGGCGACGTTCGAGCGCGATCCGCGCGCCGGAGAAACCGACCCAACCGATACCCATTCGCCGCAGCGTACCTTTGCGCAGCGCTACAACACGCGCAAGAGCATTGACCACCAGCAGATCGGCCTGAACTGGCAACAGCGCTTCGGCCCGCATCGCCTGCAGCTGACCGTCTACGGTGGCAACCGCCGCGTCGTGCAGTACCAGTCATTCTCGCGCGCCTTCCAGCAGCCCTCCACCCATTCGGGCGGCGTCATCGACTTCGACCGCGACTTCCGCGGCGCGGATATCAACTGGCAGGATGTGCGCACCCTCGGCGCCGGCACCCTGCGCACCACCTTCGGCCTCGAGTATGCCGACTCGGAAGACGCACGCCAGGGCTTCGAGAATTTTGTAGGTAACGAATTGGGCGTGAAGGGACGCCTGCGCCGCGACGAGAGCAACCGCCTCACGAGTACCGATCCTTATGTGCAGGCGCAGTGGGAATCGGACGGCTGGGTCCTGACCGGCGGGCTGCGGCACACGCGCTTGAAGGTGGGCGTCAACGACCGCTTTACTGCCAATGGCGACGACAGCGGTGGCACGACGTATAACGGCGCCGCGCCGGTCATCGGCATCCTGCGCAAGGTCTCGCCGTCGCTCAACCTGTATGCGAGCGCGGCGCGCGGGTTTGAAACGCCGACGCTCAACGAGCTGTTTTATTCGCCGGCAGGTGCAGGCTTCAATTTCGGCCTCGCGCCGAGCCGCAGCGTCCATCTGGAGGCCGGGGCCAAGGCCATGCTCGGCGCAGGGACGCGGCTCGATGTCGCCCTGTTCCAGGCCCGCACGCAGAACGAACTCGTGGTCGACGCCTCGAGCGGCGGACGCACCAGCTACCGCAACGCCGGCAAGACGCTGCGCCAGGGACTCGAGCTGTCGCTGTCCTCGCACTTCTCCGGCGGTTGGCACGCGCTCGCCTCCGCGAACCTGCTGCGTGCGATCTACGACGATGGCTTCGGCGCGATCCCCCGCGGCAACCGGCTGCCGGGCGTGCCGCGCGCGAGCCTGTTCTCCGAACTGGGGTGGACCGCCGCCGACGGCGCCATCGGCGCCGCAGTGGAGGCGCAGGCCAGCAGCAAGGTGCATCCGGACGATGCCAACACGGCGGTGCCGGCGCCGGGCTACGGCATCCTGAATGCCCGGGTCCAGGCCCGCCAGCAGCTGGGCCGCTGGCAGTTCAAGGAGTACCTGCGGGTGAACAACCTGCTCGACCGCGACTACGTGGGCTCGGTGATCGTCGCGGAGTCGAACCGGCGCTTTTATGAAGCTGCGCCGGGCCGCACCTGGATGCTCGGCTTCAGCGCGCAGTACCAGTTCCGGTAACGGTTCCGGCAGCGCCTGCCGTCGCCGGCGCCTGCGTCGGAACCGGCGCCGGCAGCGCGACAGCTGGATACAGGCGCGCCAGGACGGCGTCGAGCGCCGGCACGACCGCCTTCTCCGCGATCGTCACTGCCGCCTGCTGGTCGGGCGCCTCGCGCAGCGCGCGCCACAATGCCGGCAGGTCGCCGGCGTGGGCGGCGACCGCCTGCTCCACCTCCGCCTGCCAGAACGGCGGCGCCTCGCTCTCGACGTAGTTTCCCCTGCCGCGGCCGAAGTGGGCCACGGCCAGATAGCGCAGCAGTGCGCCGTGCAGCAAGGTCTGCAGGAAGGGGTCGGCAAACTGGACGGTATGCTCGTTGCGGTCGGTGCTGACGTTAAAACCCCACGCCGCACCGGCCATCGTCAGGGCGCCGACGATCGCGCCCAGCAGGGCCCCGCCGCCGAGCGTCAGGCCGCCCGCCATCAGGTCGGCCGACAGGCCGGTCGCCGCGCCCGACACCACGGCTCCCAGCAACCCGGCCTGGGCCTTGTCGACCGGTGCGCGCACGGCGAAATTCTCGCGCACACGGGTATTGATGGCGGCCACCTGGCCCGGATCGAGCCTGTGCAGGACCAGCATGCGGGCAGTGGTTCCACTGATTTCGTCGTTCAGCCGCTGGACCAGCGCCGCCATGGCCACTTCCTGCCGCTTTTGCTCGCCCTTGCTCAAGCCGACCGCCTTCAGCGCCGAGCGCAGCAGCCCTGTTCCTTCGCCGGCCACGGCCTGGCGGTCGCGCGCGGCAAAGGCGATCAATTCGGCCACCAGGCGCAGCGCATTGCGGTAGCGCCGCAGGTTGGCTGCCTCCCATGCCGCCAGCAGCCGGGCATAGCCGGCCTGCCTGTCCGGCTCGATCAGCTTGCCGATGGCCTCGTAAAAGACATGCTCGTGCACCCAGCAGCGTGCAAAGGCGTCGAGCGGCAGGACTTCCTTCACGACGGCGAACTGCGCCAGGTGCTGTCTCCAGCGCTGCAGCTCGGCCGCTTCTTCGCCGCCCGGCCGTGGCGGCCCCATCTGGTTGAGGAGCACGGCGACCGGTTTGCCGAGCCACTCGAGGATCTTCATCTCGGACGGCAGGTAGCCGGCGTCCTGGGGCGATTCGGACGAATTGACGAGATAGAGCACGACGTCGGCTTCTTCCTTGGCCGCACGCAGCGCCTGCTGGCTCAGCCAGAAAGGCTTGTCGCGGTAACGGTCGAACACCTCGCGCAGGAACCAGCCGATCGGGTTGCCCGACATCGACAGGCGTTTCAGAAGACGGACGGAATCCCCGAAGCCGGGCGTGTCCCACAGCATGAGCGAATCGCCCTGCTCGCTTGTCTGCAGCAGGTGCGCTTCGGCGAACTGCGTCACGTGGGCGGCGTCGCGCACTTCGCCCACGTCCATGCCCACCAGGGTACGGGCCAGAGTGGTCTTGCCGTTGTTCGTGTGCGAGACGAGCGCGAACTGGATCCTGACGGGCGCCTCGTTCATCGCAGCTCCGGCAGCGTGATTCCTGCGCCCAGTTCGACCGGGTACTTGTCGGGCTGGACGAGATTGACGAAGGTGGCCGAGGTGCCGTGGAAGCTGCAGAACTGGCGCCATAGCGCGGTGCGTTCGGCAATGCGCGCGGCGCTGGCTTGGTCGCCAATGCGCTCGACCAGCGGCGACTCGTCGACCAGCACGGCGACGCCGCGTCGCACGCGCTTGCCGAGATAGTCGAGCACGGCCCCGTGGTTTTCCTTTTCGGGCGTCGCGGCAAGGCTGAACAGCACCGCCGTGACGGTGACGCCTGCCTCGTCGAGCGCGGTGTCGTTCAATGCTTCTTTCGGATCGATGCCGTAGCCGATCGCGGGACGCAGCTGGACGCGTGCCTGCGCTCCCAGCGCGGCGGCAGCCAGTGCCCACAAGCCGCGGTCGCGCGCTTCGTCGAGGGTATAGCTGTAGGGGAGCACGCGCAGCAGGGCGGGGGTTCCGGCGCCGATGCTGTCGGCCAGCTTGCGATAGTAGGGTTGGTCCAGGTCGAGGGGGAAGTTGCGCTTGAGCCGTCCTGCTCGCACGGCAGCGAATGCCGCGAGCACGAGGCGCGGCAGGACGACCAGCAGGAACAGGGTCGCCGCATACAGGTGCACCCAGCGTTCTCCGCCGGCCGCCGTGAGCGGACGGCCAAAGCGCAGCAGCTCGATCTCGGCCAGCGAAAAACCCTGGAGCATTGGGAAGACGCTCATCGCCGGCATGAACAGCCAGGACAGCAGGGTGTGCACGTCGCGTCCGTCCAGGAAGGTACTCTCCCATCCGACGCCGTACTGTGTCAACAAACCGCGTGCATACAGGGAAGCGATGGCGCCGAGTGCGAACGCGGCGGCGGCAAGGTGGACGGTGCGGCTCAGCCTCGCGCGGGTCAGGGGTTCGCTCGCGAGCGCCCAGTCGCCCATGAAATTCGTGACTCCGGCCGCAAGCGCCGCCGGAAGTTTGCGCGGAACCGCCGCCTTGCCGACGCTCAGGCGGCGCAGCAGGCCCGGACTGGCCCATCCGCGGCGCCTGCCTGGAATCAGCATCGATACGAGCAGCAGCACATACACGAGCAGGTTCCAGCCGATGATTGCCAGCAGGGGGGCGGACAGCAGGTCGATGCGGTGCGGGTCAGCGATCCGGTCCAGTACCGCGCCGGAGACGAACGCGAGGAAAGGCAGGGCCAGCCACAGGCCCGACAGTCCGAGCCGGCGCTGCGCGAAGCTGCCGAAGGCCGGGGTGCGTTCACCCAGCCGTTTTAATATCTGTTCGGCACGCTGCTGCAGGAAGTGATGTTGCGTCACGGGCCCCTTGCTGTCGGCCGCCTGCCATGCGGCGAGCTCCTTCGCGCTGCGGCTCGCATACTTGCGGTCATCGTCGCTCAAGACCTCGTGTCCGCTGTCGGCTGTCTCGATAGCGCGCACCAGCAAGACGTTGCGTGCGACCTGTTCGTTCATGCTTCTCCTGTCCGTGATTGAAATGGCAAGGCCAATACCTGCATTGTGCCGCAGATTCGTCTTGGCGACCGGTACACGTCTGGAGTCAGGTAACAAGGACAGGCGTAAAAAAACCCGGGAATCCCGGGTTGGTCAAGTACTCGTCCAAAAATGGCGAGTACTTCGGCACCAGTCGATTCAGCTGCCCGGGTTTTTCTTGTTCGGTTTGCTGCCGAAATCCGAAGCAGGCAGGTCCGGGCGCCCCTGGAGCCCCTTCGCGCCACCCTTGCCGGAGTCGGATTGCTGCGAACCTGCGTGCTGGTACTGTTCGATGCCGCCGGCCCCGGACTGCTGGGGTTCGCCGAGGCGGTTCTGCTCGGCCTGTGCCTGCATCCGCTGACCACGCTGGCGTGCGCTCCAGCCGCTGTGGACAGCGCCTGCTCCGCCACGCTGGCCGCGGCCGAGGTCGGACTGTTGTGAACCGGTGTGGGCCGTCTGGAAAGGTGATGAAGGACCACCCGGCATGACGGCACCGGGGGCGCGCGTCTGCAGGCTGCCTTCGGCAACGGTGACGCCTTTCGGCTTGTGGATCCCGCGCGAACGGTTATCTCCACCCAGGTTTTTTTCCTTTGACTTCATGATCGATCCTCCGCTTTGCTGAACCAATGGGTCGATCATGCGCGCCGACAGTGCTGGGATGTATAGGAGAAGACTCCGAGCCGGTGTAGGAATCTCCGTACGGACTCAGTCAAGTATTCGGCCTCGGACTTACTGACCAGGTGGGGGTTCCCATAGCTCGACCTTGTTGCCTTCCGGGTCAAGTACCCAGCCGAACTTGCCGAATTCCGACGCTTCGCCATCACCGAGCACATTGCAGCCTTCAGCACGCAAGGCCGCCAGCAGCGCTTCGAGGTCTGCAACACGGTAGTTGATCATGAAAGGAGCCGTACTCGGCATGTAGTTTTCCGCCTCCATCCGCGAAATGCTCCAAATCGTGGTGCCGGGCGCCGGTTTGCCGTCTTCGCCGGCCCAACTGAAGGCAGCACCGCCCCATTCCTGCACGTCGATGCCGAGATGGTTTTTGTACCAGGCGCGCATCCCCTGCGGGTCCCTGGCCTTGAAGAAGATTCCACCGATACCTGTTACGCGCTTCATGCACGCTCCGTTGCGAGAAGGTCAATACGGGAAGTCTACCGCGTGGCGCGTGCTCGGGATACTGAAGCGAGATGAAAGTATGGACACCGTTTTGATTGATGGAGTTCATGCTGGGAGCGAGAACCGGCGTGGTGGAGTCGGGCGCCGGTTCGTGCGCCCAAAGCAAAAAACCCCGCAGAGATCACTCTGCGGGGTTTTTCATATAACTAGCCTGACGATAACCTACTTTCACACTGGT
>NZ_JBHLWP010000036.1:0-2312 GCF_042432755.1 Massilia consociata | reverse complement strand
AGTTCAATCTCTGTTTGTTGGCATTGCTGCCATCCGTATTGCTACGGAGTCGCTCACTCAAAATACTGACCGTCACTCATTGCTGAGCAACGTATTTCTTTTTTGTGAACATTTGATAATTTAAGTGTGCAGCTGACCCAAGCCAGCCGGCACCTTCATCAAACGCCCACACTTATCGACTGTTGATTGTTAAAGATCGGTGTCTCGCACCTTGCTGTATCTAACGAAGCGTTGTGTTCGTCAGCAGCAGAGAAGTGAGATTATGCAGCGTTTCGCGTTTCTCGTCAACCCCTCGTTCGCTTCGTCGCAGATTTTTTCTGCCGGCCTTGTCAACTCAACCACTTGATTTCGTTGAACTTTTCGGCCCGTGCTTTGCAGCACTGCTGAAGCGGAGGCGAATCATAGCAAAGCTCTCGGGTAACTTGCAAGAGCCTTTGATCGCACCTCCCAAAAAAAATTCTGCGCCCTCTTCGCTTCATATAAGCCAGTGCTTGACCAGGGGAGTCGCGCAGCTGTCCGGCACCGGTGAGCCGTCGCCGGCATCCTGGCGATGGCTCGGGATCACCATTCCCGCCCGCCCCTGCGGCACTACTTTATTTTCGCTGCATGGGAATTCACACGCTCGCTATGCATGGGTAAGGTATAGCGAACGCTTCCCTTATCGATGGGTTTGCGCGTGACGCTCTCCTCCGACCGAATCCTCTCGCTGGCTCCCGACGCTGCCTCGGCCAAAGCCCGTAGTCAGCTGGCCACACCGGCCAAGTGGAGCCAACTAGGACGCGACGAGCGCGCCCTGCGGGGAGAGTGCCAGGGCAGTGGCAAGGCTCCCTACCGGACGCAGATCGACATCGGCGATCCGGCCTTCAAGTGCACCTGTCTAAGCCGCAAACTCCCGTGCGACACGGCCTCGCCCTTTACCGCCTGCTGAGTGCGCAAGCAGTCGGCGGTAATGCCGCTCGACGGTGGCACTCTCGCAGGGCGCGACATCCCTTCCCTGCTCGACGACTATGCCTGTGCACTGGCCGAGCAACCCTTTCTCGACAGCTGGCTAGCCGTGCTCAACGCTGTCGTGCCCGCTATCATGTCCGATTCCGCCATACGATCCAGCACGACGCGCGACCTCGCCCTCGACAGCGCACTGACTGCCCTCTATGAAGAAGGCGACCGGCGGCGGCCTGGGCGCATCCGCGCCGAGCGTGGCGCGCTGGCCTGGCGACATTCGCCAGTATTTTCCCTCGTCGGTCGTGCAGGTGATGCAGAAGGATGCGCTGGAGCGGCTGGGCCTGCAGCAGATGTTGTGCGAACCCGAGATGCTGATGGCGGTGGAACCCGACGTGCACCTGGTCGCGACCCTCCTCAGCCTGAACCGCGTCCTGCCCAACAAGACACGCGTTACCGCGCGCCAGGTCGTCGCGCGCGTAGTGAGCGAACCTGAGAAACAGCTGGCGAGCCCGATGCGGCAGGCGGTCAGCGGCGCGCTGCACGGCGCCGTGCGCAATCGCCGGCCGCGGCACAACGAGATCGACTGGCTGCGCACCATCCGCGCCAACCTGAAGCATTACCACCGCGCATACAACACGCTCATCCCGGAGACGCGGATCAGCTTCGGCCGCAAAGGCCAGGCGCTGCGCGACATCGTACTGTGCATCGACCAGTCCAAATCCATGGCGCCTTCCGTGGTGTAGGCGAGCGTGTTCGCAGCAGTGCTGGCAACGATCACGTCTGTGAGTACATCCGTGGTCGTGTTCGACACGGCGGTGGTCGGCCTGACACCGACGCTCCACGACCCGGTTGAGGTCCTGTTCGGCACCCAACTCGGCGGCGGAACGGACATCAACCAGGCGCTAGGCTACTGCCAGGGTCTGGTGACGCGGCCGAAAGACACGATCTTTGTCCTGATCAGCGACCTGTATTAAGGTGGAAATAACGAAGAGATGCTCAAGCGGCCTGCTTACCTGGTGGGTAGCGGCGTGAAACTGATCGTCCTGCTGGCGCTCGACGACCGTGGCGCTCCATCGTATAACCGGCAAAACGCTGCCAGGCTGGCAGCCATGGGGGCCTGTGTTTGCCTGCACGCCGGACCTGTTCCCGACATGATGGCAGCAGCAATGAAGCGCAGCAGCCTGGAACAGTGGGCGGCGCAAGCGGGAATCGTGCACGCCTGAATTGAGATGAAGTGAAGCGGAAAAGCAAAAAACCCCGCAGAGATCACTCTGCGGGGTTTTTCATATAACTAGCCTGACGATAACCTACTTTCACACTGGTTGCAGCACTATCATCGGCGCAAAGTCGTTTCACGGTCCTGTTCGGGA
>NZ_JBHLWP010000035.1:0-687 GCF_042432755.1 Massilia consociata | reverse complement strand
GCTTAACCGCAAGGAGGGCGCTTACCACGGTAGGATTCGTGACTGGGGTGAAGTCGTAACAAGGTAGCCGTATCGGAAGGTGCGGCTGGATCACCTCCTTTCTAGAGTAGCACCGAGCGAGTGTCAAAACTCAGCTCAACATCAAGCGTCCACGCTTATCGGCTGTTGCAGTAAAGAAGCGAAAACAGTTCGGGTCTGTAGCTCAGTCGGTTAGAGCACCGTGTTGATAACGCGGGGGTCGTTGGTTCGAATCCAACCAGACCCACCATGGTTATCAAGCCACACGGGGGGATTAGCTCAGCTGGGAGAGCACCTGCTTTGCAAGCAGGGGGTCGTCGGTTCGATCCCGTCATCCTCCACCATTCACTGGTTATGAAAGTGCAAACGTAAGCCCATCAATAATATTGATGAGTGGTTTAGGTTTGATCTTTTCGAGATCACTGTTTTTTCGTTCTTTAACAATCTGGAAGAAGTAAAGTTTTTTTAAGCGTGTGAGCGAGTCGGAAACGATGAGCGAGCACACTTAGGGTAGTAATCAAAGTATCAACAAACATGCAATGAAGCTGTACTCCTTGAACTATGACGTTCCCTGTTGTCAGCAGGGGCCAACGTTATAGGGACAAGCGAATAAGTGCACATGGTGGATGCCTTGGCGATTACAGGCGATGAAGGACGTAGTAGCTTGCG
>NZ_JBHLWP010000034.1:0-1472 GCF_042432755.1 Massilia consociata | reverse complement strand
TTTCAGCTTAGCTTCAATTTCCTTGAGCTTAGCCATCTGCGATTTCAGCGCTGCGATCTTGTCGTTCAGGCGAACGCTTTTCGCTTGTGCGGCAGCCGGCTCCTGCCGGTCGGCGGTGTCCAGTTCTGCCAGGTAGCGGCTGATGCTCGCTTCGATCTCTGCCATCCTGCGCTTGAGCTTGGCATCGGTGAAATTGCGGTCGCTACTGTTGACGGCCTTGAACTTGCTGCCGTCGATCGCCACGACTGCATCCGAGAACAGGTCCAATTGCTGGCACAAGACGACGAACTGCCTGCACACGTTGCGAATGGCTTTGCCGTTGTCCTTGCGGAAGTTCGCTATCGTCTTGAAGTCCGGGGTCAGGCGCCTGGTCAGCCACATCAGCTCGACATTGCGCTGCGCTTCGCGTTCGAGCCGGCGGCTCGACTGGATGCGGTTCAGGTAGCCGTAAATGTAGAGCTTGAGCAGGACAGCCGGGTGGTACGCTGGCCGGCCAGTTTTTGCAGGTACCACCCGCGCAAAACCCAGACTGGCCAGGTCAAGCTCATCGACGAATACGTCGACCGCGCGAACCGGGTTGTCTTCGGTGACGTAGTCATCCAGGTGCTCTGGCAGTAGCGTGCCTTGCCCACGGTCTTCGCCTTCGATATAGCGCTTCATTTGGCGCCCCAGTGATGAGATACTTCCTCAACGTTTACCCAGCCGGGTTCGTTTACACGGTCCTGCGTTTTTACACAGGCTGGACCCAAAGCGGACTTTTTCGATCATCAGCCCTCAGCCTAAAATACGCACCTGCCCATCAAGCGGATTTTCAGTATTACGCCGCTGTTGCGCACGTATCACTGCTGGGATAGAGCTCAACGGTATAAATACATGGATGAGAATCAGCCACCATAGACTTTGAGTCCAGGCATACGCGATTGTGAAGACGAACGCTGAAATAATGGAGGCGATGAGCTGCTTAGGGTTTTTATAGCCATGCCCGATTCCGTAAGCGATGGAAGATGCGACAATCGCTAACGGAAGGCCAATCATAGGAGTTAGCAGCAGCAGTAGGAAACCGCGATAAAGCACTTCCCATCCGCTCGTCATAATCAACATACTGGCTGCAAAGGCCATAGCTTCCTTCGAATCGCGCGGCCATGATAACGATGAGTCCAGCATCTTCCCCTCATCCGCAGCACGAGCTTGCGGCGTCTTACGACGTTCGATAACGCTACCAATAACCCACAAGCACGCCAGCAATAGCACTGCAAAACCTAGGCCCCAAGCTCCAGCGCTTGAGAGAGGAATGTCGAAGCCAAGCTGGTGCGACGTGTACCCTGCCTGCGATGAGCCGACCCACAGTGATCTTGCCCCGCTTTTCCCGGACACAGCCTGATGCCTATTTAGCGTCAGTTTCCAGAGCCTGACGGCGTCGCTCTTTTCTAAACATGCGCGGCGATTTGTACCCCAGCGCCGAATGCGGATGC
>NZ_JBHLWP010000033.1:0-33793 GCF_042432755.1 Massilia consociata | reverse complement strand
GAGACTCGAGATGATTTGCCAGGAAATGCAGGGTGTCGTCGAACATGGCGACGAAGGTTAACAGCGATGGGGAATGTTTACAACGACAAAATAAAAATGCCGTTCAGTCTTAACTGAACGGCATTAGAGCCCTGCTCCGGTTTTTTTTATTCCTCCGCCCCCGGTTTCAGACGCCGTAGCGCGTGCGGTAGGCGGCAACGGCCTCCTTGTGCTGCGCCAGGCGCGGATCGGCCGCGGCGCCCGACAGGTAGCCGAACAAGTCGTCCAGGTTGGCAATCGAGATTACCGGGATGCCGAATTCGTTCGACACCTGCTGCACCGCCGAGTGCTCCGACAGCGCGCCGTCCTTGCCGGAACGCTCCATGCGGTCGAGCGCGATCAGCACGGCAGCCGGCTCGGCGCCCGCGGCGCGGATCATGTCGACCGATTCGCGCACCGAGGTGCCGGCCGAGATCACGTCGTCGACGATCACGACCTTGCCGGCCAGCTTGGCGCCGACGATGGTGCCGCCCTCGCCGTGGTCCTTGGCTTCCTTGCGGTTGTAGGCGAACGAGGTGTTGCGGCCCTTGGCGGCCAGCGCCACTGCCGTGGCGGATGCCAGCGTGATGCCCTTGTAGGCCGGGCCGAACAGCATGTCGAACTCGACGCCCGAGTCGAGCAGCGTCTGCGCGTAGAACTGCGCCAGCTGGCCCAGCGTCGCGCCGTCGTGGAACAGCCCGGCGTTGAAGAAGTACGGCGACAGGCGCCCTGCCTTGGTCGTGAATTCACCGAAGCGCAATACCTCGGCCTTCACCGAAAACGAAATAAACTCCTGGCGCAGATCGCTCACGTGCTTCTCCTGAATATTCAAAAAACCGTATTGTAAACCGCGCGCTGGAAGCCGCGCCGGTACCGCCGGCGCATTCCTGGCCAGGCTGGCGCCGCCCGGCCTATCCGGCAGACGTTCGCGCCTGCGGAACCTGCGTGTTGCCCGCACGGCGCGTGCGCACATGTCCGGTGACGTCGACGACCACGGCGATCACGCCGTGGCGCTCGCCGCCGGCGCTGTACAGGGCCTCCAGGTCGATCTTGAAAAAGCGCTCGACGGGCATGCCGCCTGCATCCGGCAGCACCAGGCCCAGCTCTTCCTCGCACCAGGGCTGGCCGGTCTCGAACACGTGCTCCAGCGCGGCTTCGACCGCACCATAGCGCAGCTGCGGCAGCGCCTCGACCAGGCGCTTGCCGACCAGCTCCCGTTGGCCGAACAGGTCGCGGAAGTGCCGGTTCGCGAGGCGAAAGCGCAGGTCGGGCGCCATGAAGATGGCCATGGCGACCGGCGCATTGAACAGCAAGCGGCCGCGCTGCGCCAGTTCGGCGGCGCGGTCGTTGCGCTCGGTGTCGTCGCGCGTGATACAGGTGCTGTAACGCAGCCTGCCATCCTTGAAACAGCTGCTCGAAAGCATGCGCACGTGGCGGATCGTGCCGTCCTTGCGGCGCAGCCGCGCCGGCTGGTCGACCAGGACACCGCCCGACAGCAAGGTGTCGAGGATCAGGTCGACGATCTCGACGTCGACGTGGAAGTTGTCGATGTGGCGGCCGACGTATTCTTCCCAGTGGTAGCCGAGCATCTGCAGTTCGGCACGGTCGGCCCACAGGATGGTGCCGTCGGGCGCCACGCGGTGCAGGCCCTCGACGGGGTTTCCCGGTTGCTGTTCCTGCGGATACCACGGCGCTTCGCTCTTCGGCGCATGCTCCTTCTGTTCGCGGCGCGCCTGCTCGAGCGAGCGTCCCTTGAGATCGAGATCGGCGCCGTGCACCGTGCTACCGTAGGCACGATCGTGTACGGCGCAGATATCCTCGAAGACCTGGGCCTGGGCCGCGTCCGGGAACAGGCGCCAGGGGTAGGCGCAGAAGAGGGCCAGGCGGTGCTCCGCGCACAGCAGTTCCGACAACTGCTCGAGCCGCACTGCGGCCTGGTAGCGGCCCCGAGCGCACAGCAGCGCGCCCATCTCGACGAACACATGCACCGGACCGGCGCCGACCGCAGCCTCGGCGAGCAGCGGCCCGACCGCGGTGCGAAAACGCGGCTCGTCGGGCCAGCCATCGACCAGCAGGTGCGCAAGGGTGTCTTCGGCGTCGAGAAAGCGCACGTTGCGGGTGTCGGCCAGCAGGTCCTTGAGACCGGCGCGATGGGCCGGGGTAGCGATCACGAGGCCGGTGCCGCCCACGGCCAGTGCCGTGTCGACGAACCCGGCGGCCTCGGCCAGCAAGGCAGCGTCGTCCGCATAGAATCGGACGATGTGGGGAACATCCTTGCCTGGAAAGGTGTCGTGCGTATTATTCTCCATGGATCCCTGCTCGAATACGGTGGACGGACAGCCATCCAGGGTTCGATAAACCTGGAATTGTGAACTGTTGCAGACAACCACTTTAACATGCTGCATCGCAATATTTCCTGCAGGAATTTCGACGGACATCAAGTTCCTGGTGGACACAAAACGCGCTACACTGTCGGATGCATCTGGCTGCAAGCCGGCCGTCATCTTCATTCCAACACGATCCATGCCACGAATCATCTCCGCAAACCTGAACGGCATCCGTTCGGCCCACAAGAAAGGTTTTTTCAACTGGCTCGCCACCCAGTCGGCCGACTACATCTGCGTGCAGGAACTCAAGGCGCAGGAAGCCGACATGACCGAGGAATTCCTGTCTCCGCACGGCTACCATGGCCACTTCCACTATGCCGAGAAGAAGGGTTACTCGGGCACTGGCGTGTACAGCCGCACGGCGCCGGATAACAGGCGCATCGGCTTCGGCTGCCTCGAATTCGACGCCGAAGGCCGCTATACGCGCTGCGACTTCGGCAACCTGACCATCATTTCGGTGTACTGCCCGTCGGGCTCGTCGTCGCCGGAGCGCCAGCTCGCCAAGTTCCGCTTCATGGAAGTATTCCTGCCGCACCTACAGGAACTCAAGGCCGAAGGCCGCGAAGTCGTCATCTGCGGCGACTGGAACATCGCCCACAAGGAAATCGACCTCAAGAACTGGAAGAGCAACCAGAAGAACTCGGGCTTCCTGCCGGAAGAACGCGCCTGGATGACGCGCATCTTCGACGAAATCGGCCTGGTCGACGTGCACCGCAAGATCGCCCCGGAAGCCGCGCAGTACACCTGGTGGAGCAATCGCGGCCAGGCCTATGCCAAGGATGTGGGCTGGCGCATCGACTACCACGTGGCCACCCCGGGCATCGCGGCCTGCGCCAGGGCGGTGTCGGTGTACAAGGACGAGCGCTTCAGCGACCATGCGCCCTTGATCATCGATTACGAGCTGTAAGACGAGACAATCGGTGATTTAGAAGATAAGCTCATAAACGCACAGGCATTCAGAAGCTTAGCTGATGGATGCCGACTTATTGGCCGGTCCCAGGCCAGTCCAGCCGGAACCCGCTGTCGAAGCGGCGCGGCTGGCCGCTCAAGGGGTCGACGAAGCTGACGCTGCGCGCCAGCAACTGCAGTGGCGCGCTGAAGTCGTCGCCCTTGCAGGGCAGCGCAACCGGGTAGAAGGCATCGTTCAGGATCGGTGCGCCGAGCGAGGCCAGGTGCAGGCGAAGCTGGTGCTTGCGGCCGGTATGCGGATGCAGCCGGTAGTGGGCGATGTCGCCGCGCCGCTCGATCAGTTCCACCAGCGTTTCCGAATTCGGCTCGCCCGGCACTTCTTCGCTGACAAAAAACTGCGCCGCATCCTGCATGCGGCTGCGGTAGGTGAAGGGGAACGCCCGGCCCTCGATCGGGCCGGCCAGGGCCTCGTACACCTTCGTCACGACCCGCTTCTGGAACATCGACTGGTAGGCCCCGCGCGAAGCCGGGTTGTGCGAGAAGATCACCACGCCGGCGGTCTCGCGGTCGAGCCGGTGGATCGGGGTCAGGTGCGGCAGGTCGTATGCCTTTTTCAGCCGCACCAGCAGCGTCTCGTGCAGGAAGCGGCCGGTCGGGATGGTCGGCAGGAAGTGCGGCTTGTCGGCCACCAGCAGGTGCTCGTCGATGTGCAGCACCCGTTCCCGGAACGGGATCGGCGTCTCGGGCGCTTCCAGTTCGCGGTAGTACCAGATGCGCATGCCCTGGCGCACCTGGCTGTCGGCCGCCAGCGGCACGCCCTTCGCATCCACGATCTCGCCGCGCGCCAGGCGCCGGGACCACGCCGCTTCCGGCACGTCGGGAAACCGCTCGGCCAGGAAGCGCAGCATGCCGCCGGCGCGCGTCTCGGTCAGCCACAGGTAGCTCGGCGCGACCCCGTCGCGCACCGGCAGCGGCACGTAGGCGTTCGCTTCGGCCTGGTGGCCCTTCCTGCTGCTTCCCATTCCGTCCCGTTATTCAGCGCAGGGTGACGTTGGTGCGGTATGGCGGCAGCTTGGCGACCGTGGTGCCCTTGGCGCGTGCGTACAACGGCAGCAGCACGTTCATGTGCGCTTCCATTTCCTTGATGCGGGTCTCGCCGCCCGGGTGGGTCGAGAGCAGCTCGATCGGCGCGCGCTGGCCCAGGGCCGCCATCTTGCGCCACAGCGCGATGCCGGCGCGCGGGTCGTAGCCGGCGCGGGAGGAGATGTCCAGGCCGACCAGGTCGGCCTCGCGCTCGTCGTCGCGCGAGAACTTCAGGCCGGCGAACTGGGCGCCATAGTTGGCGATCGTGCCGGTGATGCCCGGATCGATGCCGAAGATGCCCGAGATCAGGGCGCCGCCGACACGCGCGCCCATGTTGGTCAGGCCCTGCTTGGCCATCTTTTCGCGGCTGTGCTCGCGCAGGGCGTGCGCGATCTCGTGCCCCATCACGGCCGCCACTTCATCGTCGGTCAGCTTCAGCGAGTTCAGGATGCCGGTGAAGAAACCGATCCGGCCACCCGGCATGCAGAAGGCGTTCACGTCCTTCGAGTCGATGAGGTTGACCTGCCACTGCCACTGGGTCGCCTCCTGGTTCCAGCGCGCCGTATGGGGAATGATGCGCTGGGCGATGGCGCGCAGGCGCTGGACTTCCGGATGCGAGGCCGGCAGCAGCACGCCTTTCTGTTGTGCCTGGCTCATCATCTGCGCGTATTGCTGCGCCGCCGCTTCGTTGAGCTGCTCTGCCGGAACGAACTTGCTCAGGCGCGATAGGGGCCTGACCTTGATACCATCCTGGACCGTGGTATTGCGGTCGTCCTGCGCCACCGCCGTGCCGACATGGCTGGTGCCGAGCACGGCAAACAGGGACAGGCAGGCGGCCAGATGCTTGAATTTTGTCATTTTGTCGCTGACAGGCTGTTCTTAGCAGCACTATCTCCACAGAAAGTAACTGGAAAAGAGCACACGATAGCGCCGATCATCGCGGATCATGCATGGCTCGACAAGCCGCCACCGCACATAAGCGGACACGAGCTCAAGCGGCGCCTACGCGGCTACGCCTTCCTTCTTGCGCAGTCGAAACACCGCCAGGCTGCCTCGCAGGTTCGGCAGGAAGCTCACCGGTTTTCCTTCAGCCAGGGCGACGTACTCGAGCACTTCCAGCCCGCATTTCTCCGCCAGGTCCTTGAAGTCGTGAATGGTTGCGTAGCGCACGTTCGGCGTATCGAACCATTGGTAAGGCAGCGAGCGCGACACCGGCATCCGGCCCCGGATCAGGGCCACCCGGTGCGGCCAGTAGGCGAAGTTCGGGAACGAGACGATGGCTTCCTGGCCCACGCGCACGATGTCGCGCAGGCGCGCCTCGACGTGCTGCATCATCTGCAGCGAGGACAGGCACAGCACCATGTCGAAGGCGTTGTCGCGGAACAGGTCCAGGCCCTCTTCCATGTCGTGCTGGATCACGCTGATGCCGCGCTGGGTGCTCTCCAGCACCTTGTCGTCGGCGATCTCGACGCCGTAGCCGGTGCAGCCCTTGCCCAGTTCCAGGTAGCGCAGCATGGCGCCGTCGCCGCAGCCGACGTCCAGCACATGCGAGCCCTGGCGCACCCAGTCCGCAATGAAGGCCAGGTCGGGACGCAGGACGTTCAGGTCGTTCAGGTTCATGCTGCCTCCTTGCCTGCGAGTCCGAGCGCAATCCGGTCAAAGTAAGCGCGCACTACCGCCATGTAGCGCGGATCTTCCAGCAGGAAGGCATCGTGGCCGTGCGGCGCGTCGATCTCGGCATAGGTCACCTTGCGGCGATTGGACACCAGTGCCTCGACGATCTCGCGGCTGCGCTCGGGCGAGAAGCGCCAGTCGGTGGTGAACGAGGCCACCAGGAACTGCGCCTTGGTTCCGGCCAGAGCCTTGGTCAGGTCGCCGCCATGGGCGCGCGCCGGGTCGAAGTAGTCGAGCGCCTTGGTGATCAGGAGATAGGTGTTGGCGTCGAAGTATTCCGAAAACTTGTCGCCCTGGTAGCGCAGGTAGGACTCGATCTCGAAATCGATGCCGAAGTCGAACTTGTAGTCGTTGGTCTCGGCCGCGTTGCGCAGCTTGCGGCCGAACTTTTCCGCCATGTCGTCGTTCGACAGGTAGGTGATGTGGCCGACCATGCGCGCCACTTTCAGGCCGTTCTTCGGCACCACGCCGTACTCGTAGAAGTCGCCGCCGCGGTAGTCCGGGTCGGTCAGGATGGCCTGGCGCGCGACGTCGTTGAAGGCGATGTTCTGGGCCGACAGCTTGGGCGTGGAGGCGATCACGATGCAGTGGCGCAGGCGCTCGGGGAACATGATGCTCCACGACAGGGCCTGCATGCCGCCCAGCGAGCCGCCCATCACGGCGGCAAAACAGGCGATGCCGAGACGGTCGGCCAGGCGCGCCTGGGCGCTGACCCAGTCTTCCACCGTCAGCAGCGGAAAGGCTGCGCCGTAGGGCTTGCCGGTGGCCGGGTTGGTGTGCATCGGGCCGGTCGAGCCGAAGCAGGAGCCGAGGTTGTTGACGCCGATGACGAAGAAGCGGTTGGTATCCACCGGCTTGCCCGGTCCCACCATGTTGTCCCACCAGCCGGCGCTCTTCGGCTTGTCGGCATAGGTGCCGGCGACGTGGTGCGAGGCGTTGAGCGCGTGGCAGATCAATACCGCGTTCGACTTGTCGGCGTTGAGCGTGCCATAGGTTTCATACATCAGCGTGTAGTCGCCGATGCTGGCGCCGCTTTGCAGGCGCAGCGGCTCGGCGAAGTGCATCGCCTGCGGTGTGACTGTTCCAATCGATCCCATGGATGGTGTTCGCGTGTTTCTTGTATTCAGAGGGACTGCAGCTGCTCCACCGCGGTGGCGATCTCGTTCGGTTCGATCGAGCGCAGGATGCGGCGCGTGCGGCTGGTAATGGTGGCCAGGTCGCTGTTCAGGATTTCCTGCTTCACCGACAGCAGCTGCGCCGGGTGCATCGAGAATTCGCGCAGGCCCATGCCGAGCAGCAGGCGGGTGAGCTTGGTGTCGCCGGCCATCTCGCCGCACACGGCGACGTCCAGGCCGGCCTTCTGGCCGGTGGCGATGGTCGAGGCGATCAGCCCCAGCACCGCCGGGTGCAGCGGATTGTACAGGTGCGCCACTTCGTAGTCGACCCGGTCGATGGCCAGCGTGTACTGGATCAGGTCGTTGGTGCCGATCGACAGGAAGTGCATGCGCTTGACGAACATCGGCAGCGCCAGCGCCGCGGCCGGGATCTCGATCATGGCGCCCACTTCCACGCCCGGGTCGTACTTGATGCCCTCTTCGCGCAATTGAAGCTTGGCCTGCTCGATCATGGACAGCGTCTGGTCGATCTCGAAGGCATGCGCCAGCATCGGGATCAGGATGCGCACCTTGCCGAAGGCGGAGGCGCGCAGGATCGCGCGCAGCTGGGTCAGGAACAGCTGGGGCTCGGCCAGGCAGTAGCGGATCGCGCGCAGGCCCAGCGCCGGGTTGAGCGCGGTGTGCTCGGTCGGGTCGAGCGGCTTGTCGGCGCCGACGTCGAGGGTGCGGATGGTCACCGGGCGGCCCTTCATCGCGACCACCGCCTTGCGGTACTGCTCGAACTGCTCGTCCTCGCCCGGGACCCTGAGCGCGTTCCCGAGCCCGCTCGCGCTGCGGCCCATGAACAGGAATTCGGAACGGAACAGGCCCACGCCGTTGGCGCCGGCCTCCAGCGCCGCCGGGCAGTCATCCGGCAGTTCGATGTTGGCCAGCAGCGTGATCGGGGTGCCGTCCTTGGTCACCGCCGGGGTCTTCTTGAGCTTCAGGAGGCGCTTGCGCGCCTTCACCAGCGCGGCCTGGCGCGCGCGGTACTGTTCCAGCACCTGCTGGCTCGGGTTGCAGATCACCACGCCGGCGTCGCCGTCGATGATCACCCAGTCGTCCTGCTCGACCAGGCGCGAAGCCTGGCTCATGCCGACCACCGCCGGAATGTCGAGCGAACGGGCGACGATCGCGGTGTGCGAGTTCTGGCCGCCGACGTCGGTGACGAAGCCGATGAACGATTGCGGCCCGCCATCACGGTCGCGGAAGGCCAGCATGTCGGCCGGCGAGATGTCGTGGGCCACCACGATCATCTGCGGCGCCACCTGGTCCTCGCCGCTGTACACCGGCGGCACGTTCAGGGCGGTGCCCATCAGGACCTTGAGCACGCGCTCGGCGACCTGCTGGATGTCGTGCTTGCGCTCGCGCAGGTATTCGTCCTCGATCTCGTCGAACTGGGCCGACAGTTCATCGATCTGGGTCACCAGCGCCCATTCGGCGTTGTAGTGGCGGGTGCGGATGATGTCGAGCGGCGCTTCCGAGATCATCGGATCCGACAGGATCAGGGCGTGCACGTCGATGAAGGCGCCCAGTTCGGTCGGGGCATCCTTCGGCAGCTCGGTCCACAGGGCCTGCAGGCCGCGATGGACTTCCGCGATGGCGTCCTGCAGGCGCTTGACCTCCGCTTCGACCTGCTCCTCCGGGACCAGGTAATGCTTGACGTCGAGCGCCGCGGGCGTGAGCAGGTGCGCACGGCCGATCGAGATGCCGCGCGAAACCGGAATGCCGTGGAGCGTGAACGATGCCATCGAAGATCCCGTGTGGCGGGGTGTTGCCGCTTCGCGCGGCATTACTCGCTTTCGCCGAACTTGTCGTTGACCAGGCCCGACAGCGCGGCGATGCACGCCTCTTCGTCCGGGCCGTCCGCCTCGAGCAGCACCTTGGCGCCCTTGCCGGCGGCGAGCATCATGACGCCCATGATCGACTTGGCATTGATGCGGCGGCCGTTACGGGTGAGCCAGACATCGCTCTTGAACTTGGCAGCCAGTTGGGTGAATTTGGCGGAGGCGCGGGCGTGCAGGCCCAGCTTGTTGATGATTTCGAGTTCTTGTTGAATCATATTCTCGTTATGTGCCCGTGGCCAAAGATGTTATTCGCTCGCTTTTCAGCTTGGTTGTTCAGCTGGATCCGACGCGGATCCGGTTATCCACCCGTACCGCGCCGTTCTGGGCGCCGGCCAGGGCCATTTCCACCACCACGTCGAGGGTGTCGCGGCGGTAGGTGATCGCACGCAGCAGCATCGGCAGGCTGATGCCCGCGATGACTTCCACGTGGCCGGCGTCGGCCAGCGAGTTGCAGCAGTTGGACGGCGTACCGCCCTTGATGTCGGTGATGACCAGCACGCCGTCGCCTTCGTCCAGGCGCGCGATCGCGTCCTTGGCGAGGCAATTCACCTCGGCCAGGTCCTGGTCGGCGGTCACGTCGATCGCCTCGAAGCGCTCGGTGGGGCCACGGAATACGTGCGCCACCGCCGCGATGAATGCCTGGCCCAGCGGAGCGTGGGTCAGCAGCAGGATGCCTACCATGTGCTTCTCAGCTATCTTTCAATTCAGTTTTCAGTATGGACGTGCCGTTCGACCGCGTCGATGAACATCGCGGCCACGTCGAATCCGGTCTGGTCGGTGATTTCCTGGAAGCAGGTCGGGCTGGTGACGTTCACTTCGGTCAGGAAATCCCCGATCACGTCCAATCCTACCAGCAATAAGCCGCGCGCGGCCAGCACCGGCCCCAGCGCCTCGGCGATCTCGCGCTCGCGCGCGGTGATCGGCTGCGCCACGCCCAGGCCGCCGGCGGCCAGGTTACCCCGCACTTCATTGCCCTGCGGGATACGCGCCAGCGTGAACGGCACCGGCTTGCCGCCGATGACCAGCACCCGCTTGTCGCCCTGTTTGATGGCCGGGATGAACTTCTGCGCCATGATCGTGTGCTTGCCGTTGCCGGTCAGCGATTCGATCACCGAACCCAGGTTCATGCCGTCATCCTTCACACGGAAGATGCCGGCGCCGCCCATGCCGTCGAGCGGCTTGAAGATCACGTCGCCGTGCTTGCCGTGGAAGGCGCGCAACCTGGCCGGGTCGGACGAGACCAGTGTCGGCGAAGTGAATTCGCTGAACTGGCCGATCGTCAGCTTCTCGTTGTGGTCGCGGATCGCCCCCGGACGGTTGAGTACGCGTGCGCCCTGGCGCTCGGCCAGTTCCAGCAGGTAGGTGCCGTACACGTATTCCATGTCGAAAGGCGGGTCCTTGCGCTCGATGACGGCATCGAAGGCGGACAGCTGCACGATCTCGGGCGCATCGGCGCGGTACCAGGTGTCCGCTTCGCCGGTGAGATGCAGGCGCGTGACTTGCGCCGTCACCACGCCCTCTTCCAGCACCATGTCGCGCTGCTCGAAGGCGTAGACGGCGTGGCCGCGCCTGGCCGCTTCACGCATCATGGCAAAGGTCGAATCCTTGTAGATCTTGAACGTGGAGAGCGGATCGGCGAGGAAAGCGATTTTCATGGGGTATCCAATGCAGGGAATGCCCTGATTTTAGCCGGAAACGCGGTTTCTCGCGGACAGGCCCCGCTTTATGCACCGAGCCAGTGCAGGGTAAAAATGCCGAGTAGCAAATTGTGCAATCCCTGCCGGACGCCTGAGGCAGCGCAAACTGCCTCTTCTTCGGCTACGCGACCATTGAAAGCCATGAGCCCGCACATCGACAACCAGGCAGAACAGGAACGCATCCAGCATGTGTACCGGGAATGGCATGGCGGCGCGGCACTGGAGCGCTACGCCTGGTACCGGCCGGAGATCCAGCAGCAGGTGGCAGCCCGTTCGCGCGCCTTTGCCGCCTTGCTTTCCGACACGGTCGGCGGCGACCTGTCCGGCACGCGGGTGCTCGACGTCGGCTGCGGAACCGGCGGCTTCCTGCGCCAGCTGATCGACTGGGGCGCCAACCCGGGCAAGCTCACCGGCACCGAACTCCAGCAAGACCGGCTCGACTACGCACGCCACTTTACCGCTGGCGGCGTCACCTGGCACCTCGGCCCGCTCGACACCCTGGCCCCGCATGGTTACGACCTGGTCAGCGCCCAGACCGTCTTCTCCTCCATCCTCGACCCGAGCGTACGGCAGGAACTGGCGGCGCAGATGTGGCGTGCGCTGCGTCCCGGCGGCTGGTGCCTCGTCTTCGACTTTCGCTACGACAATCCGCGCAACCGCAACGTGCGCAAGGTCACGCGGGCCGAGCTCGACGCCTGGTGGCCCGGCGAACGCCGCCGTTACCGCAGCCTCATGCTGGCGCCGCCCATCCACCGGCTGCTGGCGCGCGTCCCTTACCTGGTTCCCGAGATCCTGACCGCCGTGGCCCCGGTGCTGCGTTCGCACTTCATGTACCTGGTGCAAAAGGGCGACTGAGGCGTCGCCATGGTGTTATCGTCCTGCAAACGAATCCGGGATGCGACATGACACCAGAAGCACGCAGGGCGGCAAACGAAGCATTACTGACACAGCTCGGGATTCCCACCAACCCCGACCTCCTCATCATCGAGGGTGCCGGCGACACGGCGCTGCGCTCCGAAGACGAATTGTGGCGCCGGCTGGTCGCGCTCTGGGGAGTGGTCGGCGCCGCCACTTTGCAACAGAACGCTTTTTTGAAGAATTATTTCTCGGCCGGCGAGCGCCGCGCCTGGCTGTCAAACGACGAAGCCGCCTTCCTCTTCAACGACACGCCCGACGAAGGCGATGCCATCCGCTTTTCCTGGCGGCTCGAAGCGCTGTATTTCCTGGGCTGGTGCGCCGGACTGGTGGAGGACCTCGGCCTGCCGGTGCGTGCGTCGAAGGTCGACGCGATCCTGCCGCTGTTCCCGCACGACGAAGGCGACGCCCTCATGCTGCGCGCGGCGATCCGCCTGCGCCCGAAAGAAGACATCCTGGACTGGGCCGACCGCCTGGTCCGCATGCACTGGGCGGTGCGCGACGCCCAGCAGCACGGGCGCGAGGCGCCGGCCGGCCTGAACCCGGGCGTGGTGCTGGAATGGCACCACGCCGTCAACTGGATGATCCGCTACAAGGGCGAAGACGACTGGGACAGCGTCGGCACCGCTACCTGATCGATTAATAAACCTCGGGATTCGGATCGGTGCGCTCGAGCTCGAGCGAAGCGGCCAGCAGGCCCAGGCGCGCCACCACGCCGTACACGTAGAAGCGGTTCGGCGCCGCCGTGCCCGGCTTGGCCTTCAGGTCCGGCACCGCATGCTGCTGGGCAAACGCCAGCGGCACGTACTGCGAACCCGGCGCATTCAGGTTCTGGTCGATGCCGCGCTCGGCGTGCACGCGGTAGAAGCCACCCACCACATAGCGGTCGATCATGTATACCACCGGCTCGGCCACCGCATCGTTGATGGATTCGAAAGTGGGCACGCCTTCCTGCACGATCATGTCGGTGACGGCGACGCCATCCTTGATGACGGTCATCTTGTTGCGCTGGGCGCGGCTCAGGTCGCGCACTTCGCTGGCGTCCTTCACCGTCATGACGCCCATGCCGTAGGTGCCGGCGTCCGGCTTCACGATCACGAAGGGCTTCTGCTCCTTCATGCCGTATTCCTTGTACTTCTTCTTGATCTTCGAGAGCAGCGCCGACACCGCATCGGCCAGTTGCTCGGTGCCGACGTCCTGCTGCAGGTCGACCTCGCCGACCTTGCTGTGCAGCGGGTTGACCAGCCAGGGATCGATCTCGATCAGCTTGCCGAACTTCTTGGCGACTTCGTCGAAGGCCTTGAAGTGGTTGCTCTTGCGGCGCAGCGCCCAGCCCGCGTGCAGCGGCGGCAGCAGCGACTGCTCGTGGATGTTTTCGAGGATTGCGGGGATGCCGCTCGACAGGTCGTTGTTCAGCAGGATGGTGCAAGGATCGAAATCGGCCAGGCCGACGCGGCGGCCATTCGGCGAGCGCACCAGCGGCTCGACGACCAGCATGTTTCCATCTGGCAGTGCCAGCGGGGTGGGCTGGGTGACGTCCGGCGACAGCGAACCGAGGCGCACGTGCAGGCCGGTCTGGCGGAAGATCTGCATCAGGCGCGCCACGTTCTGCAGGTACATCGGGTTGCGCGTGTGCGTTTCCGGGATCATCAAAAGGTTGCGCGCGTCCGGGCAGTACTTGTCGATCGCGGCCATGGCAGCCTGCACCGTCAGCGGCAGCATTTCGGTGGACAGGTTGTTGAAGCCGCCCGGGAACAAATTGGTGTCGACCGGCGCCAGCTTGTAGCCGGCGTTGCGCAAGTCGACCGAGCAATAGAACGGCGGCGTATGCTCCTGCCACTCGAGGCGGAACCAGCGTTCGATCGCGGGCGTGGCCTCGAGAATTTTCTTTTCCAGGTCGAGCAAGGGGCCCGTCAGGGCAGTGGCGAGGTGCGGAACCATGAGATGGACGTCCTAGTAGTGGCTTTTTCGAATTATATCGGTAGCCTCATATATGGACGAAGAAGCCACTTTAAAGGCGCACGATTGCCAGAATGAAAAAAGGCGCCCGCAGGCGCCTTTCCCGGACGAGAACCGGCTTACAAGTGGTAAGCCGACTCTCCATGGCTGGTAATGTCCAGCCCTTCACGCTCGGCATCGGCCGGCACGCGCAGGCCGACGACGACGTCCACCAGCTTGAAGGCAACGAAGGCCACGAACGCCGACCACACGATGGTGACGCCGACCGCCTCCGCCTGCACCAGCAGCTGGCCGGCGATCGAGTAGTCTGGCGAAGCCTTGTTGGCGACGTAGTCCCACACGCCCTGCCCGCCCAGCTGCGGCGCCGCGAACACGCCGGTGAGCAGCGCACCCAGGATGCCGCCCACGCCGTGCACGCCGAACACGTCGAGCGAATCGTCGGCGCCCAGCAGGCGCTTCAGGCCCGTCACGCCCCACAGGCAGACGACACCCGCCAGCAAACCCATGACCAGGGCGCCCATCGGGCCGACGAAGCCGGCGCCCGGGGTGATCGCCACCAGGCCGGAGACGGCGCCGGACACCGCGCCCAGCAGCGACGGCTTGCGCTTGAAGGCCCACTCGCCGAACATCCACGACACGGCAGCGGCGGCGGTGGCCAGCAGGGTGTTGATGAAGGCCAGCGCGGCGACGTCGCCCGCCTCCAGCGCCGAGCCGGCGTTGAAGCCGAACCAGCCCACCCACAGCAGCGAGCCGCCGATCATGGTCATGGTGAGCGAATGCGGGGCCATCGATTCACGGCCCAGGCCGATGCGCTTGCCGATCATGTAGGCGCCCACCAGGCCGGCCACCGCCGCGTTGATGTGCACCACGGTGCCGCCCGCGAAGTCGAGCGCGCCGTGCTGCCACAAGAAGCCGGCACTCTCGGTGACGGTGGCCAGCGAGGCCGCATCCGAAATCGCGTCAGGGCCTGCCCAGAACCAGACCATGTGGGCCACCGGCAGGTAGCCGAAGGTGAACCACAGCACGATGAACAGCAGCACTGCCGAGAAGCGCACGCGTTCGGCGAAGGCGCCGACGATCAGCGCGCAGGTGATGGCGGCGAAGGTGCCCTGGAAGGCGACGAAGATGAACTCGGGGATCATCGTCTCCTTGCTGAAGGTGGCGGCCTGGCTGAAGGTGCCGGCGGCCGCATCGTAGATGCCGTTCAGGAACACGCGGTCGAAACCGCCGATGAAGGCATTGCCCTGCGTGAAGGCCAGCGAGTAGCCGTACAGGCACCACAGCACGATGACCAGCGAAAAGACCATGAACACCTGCATCAGCACCGACAGCATGTTCTTGGCACGCACCAGGCCGCCGTAGAACAGCGCCAGGCCGGGGATCGACATCATGATCACCAGCAGCGTGGCGACGAACATCCACGCGGTGTCGCCCTTGTTGATGGTGGGCGCCGCAAGCGCCGGCAGCGCCAGGCCGGCGGCAACCAGGCCGGCCAGGATTCGTGTCGTGAGTTTCATCGAGGGTTCCCCTTACAGTGCTTCGTTGCCGGTCTCGCCGGTACGGATACGGATGACCTGGTTCAGGTCGGCCACGAAAATCTTGCCGTCACCGATCTTGCCCGTGCGGGCCGCGCCCTGGATGGCGTCGATGACCTGGTCGAGCACGGCATCGTCGACGGCCGCCTCGATCTTGATTTTTGGCAAGAAGTCGACCACGTACTCCGCGCCGCGGTACAGCTCGGTGTGGCCCTTCTGGCGGCCGAAGCCTTTCACTTCGGTCACCGTCATGCCCTGCACATTGATCTCCGACAGCGCTTCGCGCACCTCGTCGAGCTTGAAGGGTTTGATGATGGCGGTAATCATTTTCATGGTGATGCCTCTTTACGATCAGAAAGTTTTGGACACGGTCAGGATGGCGCCGGACTTGCCCAGGTTCTTGCCTTCCGGGTTCAGGTACAGGTCCGTGTTGGCCTTGATCCAGGCCAGCGACAGCGTCGCTGCACCCAGGTCCTTGGTGACGCCGACCTTGTAGTCGGTGTACGACAGCGGGCTGTTATTGCGCACCTTCTGGCGGCCAACGTGCAGGTTGAGCACGAAGCCGTTGCCGACATCGAGATCGGCGCCGACGTCGAGATAGCCGCTGCGCTTGCTGTTGGCGGTGCCGAACAGGTTGGTGGTCGATTGCGAATACTTGACGTAGGCCGGGCCGAAGCCGAGGCGGCCGTACAGTTCGAAGGTGTTCGCGTTCGGATTCAGGCCGTTCGTCGGATACCAGTAATACAGGCCGCCGACGTCGTAGGTGACGGATTCCGTCAGTTGGCCGCGCTTGCCGGCATACAGGTCCCATTCGATGTTGCCGTCGCCGCCGAGGTCCCTGGTCCACTTGATGGTGGACAGCCAGGTGCCCACGTACAGGCCGGTCGGGCCGTGTACGTAGTCGGCGCCGCCCTGCAGCGCCGGATCGAGACTGGTCTGCGACAGGCCGCGGTAACGGTAATCGCTGGTGATGGCGGCGTTGTAGCTGATTTGGTGCTCAGGAGCAGCGTCCTGCGCGAGCGCAGGAACACTGGAAAAGGCCAGGATGGCCCAGGTCGCTGCTGCTGCACTTGTGTTGCGCTTCATGACATTCCCCTTATTCTCAACGGTGCGGGCCGTTGCGGTTTACAATCCTGTTTGCTACACGCCTGACAACTGTTTAGCAGGATGCGTGCCAGCCAAAAAAGGGGCGTCGGTGCTTGTTTTCTCAGCCATCCGCCCCATTTGCGATTCGATCAACCCAGGAAAACCGCGCAACGGAAACGCTTTTCCACACCGCGCGCGGCGCCACGCACCAAGGCGGGCAGCGGGTGCACCGTGGTGGTGCAGCCGGCCCGCACGAATAGGAACTCGGACATGAACAACTTCTTCAACGACCTGCAAGGCAAGCTCAACCAGGCCCTCGAGAGCACGCCGGCCAAGGACATCGAGCGCAACGTCAAGGCGATGATGACCCAGGGCTTCTCGAAGCTCGACCTCGTCACCCGCGAAGAGTTCGACATCCAGGCCCAGGTGCTGGCCAAGACCCGCGCCAAGCTCGAAGCGCTCGAACTGCGCGTGGTGGAACTGGAAACGCGCCTGGCCGCCCAGGCCAGCCCGGCCGTCTCGCCTGTGCCGTCCGCCCCGGCGGGCTCGGCCACCTCGGCCACCGCCGGCAGCCCGATTGCCGGCGCCACCGACCCGGCCGCACCGCACATCATCCTCGACAAGCCCTGATGGGCGCGGCATTCATGCAGGAGCGAAGCGCACCATGAATGCAAGCGACCATCCGGCCACCTTGCTTGCGCCACAAGAGGTCTCGCTCGACGTCCTGCGCGAGAAATACGCCAAGGGCGAGGAAACCGGCATCGCCGACGTGCGCCGGCGCGTGGCGCGCGCCCTCGCGGCGCTCGAACCCGAACACCAGCGCGCCGAGCGTGAGGCGCAGTTCCTGTGGGCGCAGGAACAGGGCTTCGTGCCGGCCGGACGCATCAATTCCGCCGCCGGCCTCGGCCTGCAGGCCACCCTGATCAACTGCTTCGTCCAGCCGGTCGGCGATTCGATCTCCGGCATGGATGGCGACCTGCCCGGCATCTACACCGCCCTCGCCGAAGCGGCCGAGACCATGCGGCGCGGCGGCGGCGTGGGCTACGACTTCAGCGCCATCCGCCCGATGGGCAGCAAGGTACGCGGCACCCGCTCGCGTGCCTCGGGACCGGTGTCGTACATGGAAGTGTTCGACGCCTCTTGCCGCACGGTCGAATCGGCGGGCGCCCGGCGCGGCGCCCAGATGGGCGTGCTGCGCATCGACCATCCCGACATCGAACGCTTCATCGCGGCCAAGGACGAAGGCGGCCTCACCAACTTCAACATCTCGGTCGGCGTCACCGACGACTTCATGGAAGCGGTCGAGGCGGACGAGCTGTTCCACCTGGTGCACCAGGCCGAGCCGGGCGAAGAAGACATGGCCACCGCGTGCCGGCTGGACGACGGGCGCTGGTCCTACCGCCAGGTCCGCGCACGCGACCTGTGGGACAAGATCATCGCCTCAACCTACGACCACGCCGAGCCGGGCGTGCTGTTCGTCGACCGCATGAACCTGGAAAACAACCTCTGGTATGCGGAAGACCTGCACGCCACCAACCCCTGCGGCGAGCAACCCCTTCCCGCCTACGGCTGCTGCGACCTCGGTTCGGTGAACCTCACCGCCTTCGTGCTTGACCCTTTCGGCGCCAACCCGGGTTTCGATTTCGAGCGCATGTGCGAAGTCGCCGCGGTGGCCGTGCGCATGCTCGACCTGGTGCTCGACGCCACCGAATGGCCGCTGCCGCAACAGGCGGCCGAGTCGCAGGCCAAGCGCCGCGTGGGCCTCGGCTTCCTGGGCCTGGGCAGCGCCCTCGTCATGCTGGGCTTGCGCTACGATTCGGAGGAAGGCCGCGCCATGGCGGCGCGCATCGCCGAAACGCTGCGCGATGCCGCCTATGCCACCTCGGTCCAGCTGGCGCGCGAAAAAGGGCCGTTCCCGCTGTTCGATGCCGAGCAGTACCTGGACGGCGAGTTCACCGCCCGCCTGCCCGAATGGCTGCGCGAGGCGATCCGCCTGTACGGCATCCGCAACTCGCACCTGCTATCGATTGCGCCGACCGGCACCATCTCGCTGGCCTTTGCCGACAATGCCTCGAACGGCATCGAACCGCCCTATGCCTGGACCTACCAGCGCAAGAAGCGCATGGCCGACGGAACCATGCGCAGCTATGCCGTCGAGGACCATGCCTGGCGCCTGTACCGCCAGATGGGCCACGCCACGGACAGGCTGCCGCCGCAGTTCGTGACCGCGCTGGAGATGCGCGCGATCGACCACCTGCGCATGGTGCAAGCGGTCCAGCCCTTCATCGACACCGCGATCTCGAAGACCGTCAACGTCCCGGAAGATTATCCCTTCGAGGATTTCCGCGACCTGTACAGCCAGGCCTGGCACGCTGGGCTCAAGGGCCTGGCGACCTACCGGCCCAACACGGTGCTGGGCAGCGTGCTCTCCACCCAGGCAGCAGCATCACGCGACGAGCCGCCGGCCGCTTCGCCGCCGCTGCCGGACGACGACCCGCTGCGCAAGCGCTTCGAGCGCCGTCCGCTGGGCGAGCTGGAATCGGTCACGTCGAAAATCGAATACGCGACCCAGGAAGGCCGCAAGAGCGCCTACCTGACCGTCAGCTTCATCCGCACCGATGGCGTCCACGACGGCAAGCGGGTGGAGATCGAGCGTCCCTTCGAGTTCTTCATGCCTTCGAACCAGCGTACCGGCGGCCAGCAGTGGATCACGGCCTCGATGCGCCTGCTGTCGATGGTGGCGCGCGCCGGCGGCCCGATCGCGCGGGCGCTGGCCGACATGCGCGACGTGGTGTGGGAAAAGGGACCGGTGCGCTGCGGCCACCTCACGCGCGAGGACGGCACGCAGGTGCCGGTGTACCACGACTCGGAAGTGGCGGCCATCGCCTTCATGCTGCAGCGGATCCTGATCCGCCGCGGTTTCCTCGACACCTGGGGCAACCAGGTCCCGGTACCGGAACTGGCGCGCAGCCTGGAGACACGGATGTGCGCGCGCGGCGAGGGTCCGGTACCGGACGCCCAGCCGCTGCCGCCCACCAGTGCCGGCGCCCTGCCCAGCGTCGCCGGCGCCAAGTGCCCGGAATGCGGCGCGCGCGCGCTGCGCAAGGTCGATGGCTGCACCCGCTGCGACGAGTGCCACTACGTGGGCGAGTGCGGCTGAGGCATACTGCGCAGGTTGCCAACCAACCTGCCCCTCAGCCGCCACTCATGTCTTACATCGCACTCAAGCACCTGCACGTCAGCTTCGCGGCCCTGAGCGGCGTGCTGTTCCTGGTCCGCGGCATCTGGATGCTGTCCAGCTCCCCGCGCCTGCAGCAGCGCTGGGTGAAGATCGTGCCGCACGTGGTCGACACACTGCTCTTGGCCAGCGCCATCGGCCTGGCGACATGGAGCAGCCAGTATCCGGGCCAGGCGCCGTGGCTGACGGCGAAGGTGGCGGCGCTGGTGGCCTACATCGTGCTGGGCATGATGGCGCTCAAGCAGGGACGAACGCGGCAGGTGCGCACTGCGGCCTTCGCCGGCGCCCTTGTCTGCTTCGCCTACATCGTCTCGGTCGCAGTGACCAAGAACCCGCTGATGGTCTTTTAAGAAGGCTTGAGCGGGTCGCAATGCGTTTCATGCACATACTATTGACGCCAACTTCTGGCTAGCGCATTGTTCAGCCGCAGGTCAGCGAGGCTGGCCCAAACAGCCCATATCCAGGAGAGAGACCGATGAGCAGCACCGCAGCCCGCCCAACCCTGCACTTCTTGTGCGGCAAAATGGCGGCGGGCAAATCGACGCTGTCGAGGAAGCTGGCCACGGAGTTCGGCGCAGTCCTGATCTGCGAGGACCTGTGGCTGTCCCGCCTGTATCCGGACGAGATCCACACCTTCGACGACTACCTGAAGTACGCAGCCAGGCTCAAGGAAACCCTGGCGCCACATGTGGTGGACCTGCTTCGCCATGGTTATTCCGTCGTGCTCGACTTTCCGGGCAATGTGCCGCGCCAACGGCAATGGTTCCGCCAGCTGTTCGACGCTGCCGGGGCTGACCACCTGCTCCACTTCGTCGACATGCCTGACGCGCTTTGCAAGGCGCAGCTGCGGCAACGGAACGAGGAACGGCCTCCCGGCTCCAAACCCATGTCGGAAGCAGAGTTCGAGTACATCACCGGCTTTTTCGTCGCGCCGGCCGGGGCCGAGGGATTCAACATCCGACGGTACGAGGTACCGCACCTGGAGTAAAACCTTTGCCTACAGCGAACGGTCATGCAGCCCGCAGTGCGGGCGTCCCACCGTCACGTCGTCGCGGCGCGCGGCGTCAATGTTCGCTGCCGCCATAGATCCACATCGGCTCGGTCTTTCCGGCGCGCTCGAATCCTAATGCTTTGTAAAAATCGATCGCCCCGCCGTCGGCAGTCAGCATCATCTGGTGGAAGCCGGCATAGCGGCCGAGCATAGACTGCATCATCAGGCGGCCAACACCTTTCCCTTGATGGGCAGGATGCACCAGCATATGGGGAAAATACACGACGAGGTGTCCGTCCGAGATGGCGTTCCCGAGCCCGACCAGTTCACTCCCGATGCGCGCCGTTACCAGCGAATGCGAATTCCGGAGCGCCGCCATCAGCTGTTGCGGTTTTTCGGCCGAGGACCAGCCGTTGGCCTGGTACAGGCGGATGACCTCGGCCTCGTCGAGGCGGTCTGCGAGCGACACGGCGATCTTCATGGAATCCTTTACGCTGTTGAGGGAATCGGCAATGGTAATCATGTTTCGAAGTGAATGCAGACCGTCTTCAGCGACACGGTTGCCGGATGAGATACACCCCTCTAATCGACAGACGCGACCAGGTTCTTCTCGGCCCCCGGTGTCTGGAGATGGCCCCGGCGACGTGACCGGTACTCCCGCCAGCCGAAGACCACGATGACCATGATGCCCAGCACGGACGGCAGCAGCTGCGACCAGGGCTGCCCGAACCGGACCAGGTTGCCGACCGCTGCCGACAGCATTGCGAACAGCGATGCCACCAGCTTGTAGATGTGTTCGTAGCGCCAGAGCGATGCGTGCCAGTGCCGCGGGAAGCACCAGCGCGCCGCATCGTACGCGAGCAGGAAGACGAGCCCGCCCAGCGATGAATAGACGACGGTCGGCGCCGCACCGGCCCTGGCGCCAGCCGAGAACAGCACCGGCACCAGGCCGATCGCCCAGGCCGCGGCGCACACGGCCAGCAGCGTATCGATCCGATTCGGTCCGGCATCCTTGGTGTAGACGACGTGCCAGCCGCTCAGCAGCTGGTAGGCGACCAGCAAGGTCAATACGGCGAACACCGGCGTGAAGCGGAAAAACACGTTGCCGATGATGCCGGTGACGCACACGACCAGGGTCAGTGCGGCGAACAGCCGTCCGTGCCGGCGGTGGCCCGGCGTGCCCTTGGCGCCTGCCAGCAGCGCCAGGCCGAGGCAGATTGCAGCGCTACCCGTAGCGATGTGGGCGGCAAGGTTCAACAGGTGTTGCAGCGACATGTCTACCTCCTGGCATGGATCAGTAAATAGCGGGAAAACGGCCGAACCCCGGGCCGATGCGCCAGTACGATGGCAGCCCCGGGTGCGTGCACCTTGCCCGCCAGCGTCAGTCGATGCCGACCTCCTTGCGGTTATCGCGCGACACGCGGTCGATCATCTTGTTATACGGATCGACACCGACCTCGAACGGCTTTTCCTTGACCGTGACCGTCACGACAGGATTGGCGCCCTCGAGCACGCGCTTCTCCAGCAGCAGCACCCGTTCGTCCTTCTCCTTGGCCCCGGCGGCGCGTGCGAAGACGCCGATCTCCACCGCCTCGTCATAGGCGCGCGGCGTTTCCTTGCCGCGGCCATCGGCTTCCATCTTCGCCAGGTGCAGCTTCATCGTCACGTCCCACTGCCCATCGGCGCGCTTGACCGCCTTGGCATCGAGCACGCGGTTATCGTAGAACACGATTTTCTCGAACAGGTCGGCGATCAGGGCGTGCTTGTCTTTTGGTGCCTCGGCGCGGATGTAGTCGAGCAGTTCGCTTGACGTCGTGAACGGCGACTCCTGGTAGCCCTTGTCCTGCAAGAAGCGCTTCAGGGCGCGGTTGACCGCTTCTTCGCCGATCTCGTCGCGCAGGCGATAAAAGACCAGGCTGCCCTTGCGGTAGTGGATGTAATCCTGGTTCTCCACCCGGTACAGGGGCAGTTCCTCGATCTTCTCGCTGCCGCGCGATCGCAGGTAGCGGTCCAGTTCGTAGCGCAGGAAGCGGCGCATCTGGTGGCGTCCGTATTCCTTTTCCATCACCATCAGCGCCGAGTACTGCGACAGCGATTCGATCAGCATGCTCGCGCCCTGCACGTTCGCGGCCGTCACCTGGTGGCCCCACCATTGGTGTGCCATCTCGTGCGCCGTCACGTAGAACACATAGTCGATGGCTTCCTTGTCGCGCAGGTCGGCAATGAAGCCGATCGACTCCGAGAACGGAATGGTGTTGGCGAAGGACTGCGCAAAGGTCTGGTAGTTGGGGAACTCCAGGATGCGTACCTGCTTGTGCTGGTAAGGCGTGAACTGGGTCGTGAAATAGTCCAGCGATTTCTGCGTGGCCGCGATCATCCGGTCCACGTTATAGGCGTGCTTGCGGTCGTGGTAGACCTCGATCGGGATGCCCTTCCAGTCGCCCTTTTTCACCTGCCAGTCGGCCGAGAGGTAGGCGAAGAACGGCATCATCTTCTGGTCCATCTTGTACTGGAAGTAGTTGCGGCCGTTTTCCTTCCACGACTTCTGCAGGTAGCCAGGCGCCAGCGCCACCTGGTCGCCGCTGGTCGAGACCGTGGTCTCGAAACTGATCCAGTCCGCTTCCGGGCCGAACATCGAATGCCGGCGGGCCGCCTGGTCCTCGAGCTTGGGCATGCGTTCCGGCTCGCCCAGGCCGCGCTTGCGGCGTTCGTTGCGGTCGTCCAGTTCCGCAGCCGGCTGGTAGCCGAGCTGTGGGAAGAACGCGCGGTTGTTGAAGAAGGTGCCGTTCAGGTTGATGACGTCGGCATCGCCGGCGTTCGAAAAGCCCGGACGGCGCACGTCGACGGTGAACTCCACCGGCAGGCGTTCGCCCGGCTGCATCGGCTGCGCGAGTTTCAGGATACTGAAACCGTGCTCTTTGTCGTTCAGGACTACCTGGTGGGCCGGCAGCTTGGTCCAGGTCGTCACGACATCGGCATTGACCTGCAGCGGCAGGCTGTCGACTGGCTTGCCGGTCTTGTTCTCCAATACGTAGCTGCCCCGGATCGTGACACGGCGTTCAGCTGGATAGATATCGACCGCGGCGCGTACGTCGGTCACCTTGGCGTGCGGCATGTCCTTGTACTTGCGGTAGGTCTTCTCGTAATGCGCCTGCTTGTCCATCCGGACGTCGCCCGCTTCGTACCTGGCCAGGGTGTTGGTGTTGTGGAAGATCCATCCTCCGACCGCGGCAAACGCGACGCCGCACACGGCCAGCGCCACGCCGGACGGTCCTTTCAGGCGGCGCCCCGCTTCGCGCACGCGCTCGCGCCAGGTGAACGACAGGCCACGCACCCAGAAGGCCTGGGCGACGTTCAGCGTCGCAAGGATGAACAGGCTCCAGTACATGGCAAACCAGCCCCAGCCTTCGATGAAGTGGCCGAAGCCGTTCATGTCCGAGTACGGGGTGCGCGGCAGGCCGCCGATGTTGTACAGGTTATGGTCGAAATGCAGGACCGCCGCGACGATCTGCGACAGCATCAGGACCACCATCAGCAGGTAGCCGATGAACTTGTTGTTCGTCACGACCTGCAGGACCAGCGCGAACAGGCCCATCAGGATGTAGGGAACGGCGACGACCAGCATGCTCTTCAGGTACAGCGCAGCCTCGATCGGGGCGCCGCCCTTGACCAGCTGGATGACGATCGCCGCCAGCACGCCGGTGGCCAGGAAGGCCAGCACCACGCCGACCACGGCCAGGCTCTTGGCAACCAGCGGCGCCCAGTTCGGCATCGGCATGGCGTCGTTGACGTCGGCGATCCTGGCCTGGCGCTCCTTGAAGATCAGCTCACCCGCATAGAAGGTGACGATGATGACCAGCAGGAAGTTGAAGCTGCCGTTCAACAGCTCGACCATCAGGTGGGTGCGCGGATAGACAGTGGTGCCGAAGATCTCGCCCATCTGGAACGAAGCGCCGACCATGTTGAGCACGCCGAAAAGCAGCATGACGAGGAAAGGCACGCTCCTGAACACGGCGGCGGCATCGAACGCGAAGATATGCCAGCACTGGATCCAGGGCGTCGTCGCCTTGATGCGCGGCTCGATGCGCGGCAGCCGCAGCGGCGCCGGTGCAGCGGCCGCCGGGGGCAATGTCTTCGCCTTGCCGAACAGGCGCTTGCCGGTGCCGGCGCGCTGCGGCTTGAACATGGCAATGGTCAGGCCGAACAGCGCCATCCCGATTGCGGCCCACAACAGGCGGTTGGCCAGCATGTAGCCCGCGATGTCCGGCAGGCCGGCATTGGTTTCGGCGGCAGAGAAGTAACGTGTGGCACGCCCAAGCGCACGCACGCCGAAGGGATCGGCCAGCACCGCGATCCATTCGTTGTCGATGTCCGAGGTAAAGGCACCGGCAACGATCCACAGGACGAGAAAGCCCAGCACGCCGACATACACCAGCATGATCGAGCGCGTGGTCGCGGCCAGCAGCATCAGCAGTGCGCCGATGAAGAACAGGTTCGGCACGACGATCACGGCCAGCGCCCATGCGAACGCCGCCCCCGGGAAAGGCCCGACCCGCTGGGCATCGACCCAGGGCATCAGGGGCCCGAGCATCATCCCGACGACGATGCCCGCAAAGATGACCAGGCAGGCCAGCAGGCCGGCTGCGAAGCGGCCTATCAGGTAGTCGTGCTTGCGCATCGGCGTTGCGAACAGCATGTCGGAAATGCCCACTTCGCTGTCGCGCAGCACGCTGCCGGCAATGAAAATGGTGACGACGAACATCGACATCAGGCTGAAGACGCCGAGCATCTGGGCGACGACGACCGGCGCATTGCGGTTGACGTTGCCGATGGCGCCGCCCACCTGCACCGCATCGCTGGTGGATGCGCCGAACGCCAGCGCGCCGAAGATCAGGGCGCACACCCACAGGAGCGGCTGGCGCAGCTGGGTGGCCAGCTCGAACTTGAAGAATTCCCTCAACATGGTCGCTCCTTACGCCACGACCGTCGGTTCGGCTGCAACGCCGGCCGATCCTTCGGCCACCGCCGTGCGGCCGGCATTGCGCACCTGCAGGAAGTATACGTCCTCAAGGTCCGGTTCCACGCTGACGAAGCCATCGTCGGGCTGGGACTCGGCGAACACGTTGATCTGGGGACGGCCGGCCACCAGGCGGGTGGACAGCACATGGAAGCGCTCCTGGTATTGCGCCAGTGCTTCCTGGCTGACCGTGCGGCGCCAGACGCGGTTCTTGAGCGTGTCGATCGCTGCCTGCGGTTCGCCCTGCAGCAGCACCGTTCCTTTCGCGATCATGGCCATGCGCGGGCACAGGTCGGTCACGTCCTCGACGATGTGGGTGGACAGGATGACCACCACCTGCTCGCCGATCTTGGCCAGCAGGTTCAGGAAGCGGTTGCGCTCGTCCGGATCGAGGCCGGCGGTGGGCTCGTCGACGATCACCAAGCGTGGCGCGCCGAGCAGCGCCTGGGCGATGCCGAAACGCTGGCGCATGCCGCCCGAGTAGGTGCCGAGGGCGCGCTTGCGCGCCTCCCACAGGTTGGTCTGCTGCAGCAGGGCTTCGACAGCCTCCTTGCGCTCGCCCTTGCCGGTCAGTCCCTTGAGCACGGCAAAATGGTTCAGCAGCCGTTCCGCGCTGACTTTCTGGTAAACGCCGAAGTCCTGGGGCAGGTAGCCCAGCTGGCAGCGCAGCCCTTCCTTGTCCTTCAGGACGTCCAGTCCGTGGAAATGGATGCTGCCGCTATCGGGATCCTGCAAGGTCGCGATGGTGCGCATCAGCGAAGACTTGCCGGCGCCATTCGGCCCGAGCAGGCCGAACATGCCATTCGGAATGTCGAGGCTGACATTGTTGATGGCTTTCACGCCATTCGCGTACGTCTTGTTGAGCTGCTTGATCGATAGCATCTGCTGTTTCTCCAGGTTCCATTAATTATTGTGTTCCTAGCCGCTCCCCAAGGCGGACTGTCGGCATTTATTGCCAATAGATAATGTACAGACAACGAAAAGTTATGGCAGGTTTTTTGTGACCAACTGCAGGAATACGGGAACAGATGACGTTATTTCGCCATACGAAGATGAGCCAGGACGTGCTTCCATGCGTGCCGCATGGCGATGAGGACGGGCATGGGTGGCCGGCGACGAGCCCGCGCCGGAATCATTTCGACCGGACGGAGCCGACTGCCGGTGCGACTGCGATCACCGCCAGCGCCAGGGCCAGCGGAACCGTGAAGATGAAACCTGCGTAGTGAAAGCCAAGTGCCCCCGCGCTGCCGCCGACAAGGAAGGAGGCGATCAGCATCGCGTGGACGCGCAACTTGTTCCGGTTGGCCAGTACCGGGACGCGCTTGTCATCCGGCCGCTTGCCGTTCCAGTACAGGAGTTTTCCGATCTCGATGCCCAGGTCCGTCGTCAGGCCGGTCACGTGGGTCGTGCGGATTTCGGCCTGCGAAATCTTGGTGATCAGGGCATTTTGCAGCCCCATGGTGAAACACAGTGTGGTGACGGCCAGTGAAACATCGAGCGCTTCGTGTTTCTCGAGCGTGGCGCCGAACGCGCCGAACAACAAGATCAAGCTGACTTCGAGCAGGAGCGGCACGGCATAGGGATGGCGGACGTCGGCGCGACGCAGGTAGTTGACGATCAAGGCGGTAAATGCTGCGCCTGCCAGGAAAGCGATCCAGGCGATGGCGGCGATGCCTGCCAGCGCGAAGTTGCGAAGGACGATGTGGTCCGCAACCGCCGAGACCATCCCGGTCATGTGCGACGTGTATTGGCCGATTGCGAGGAAGCCCCCAGCGTTGAGCGCGCCAGCCACCAGTGCCAGGATGACGCCGATGTGCAAATCCGCCTGCCCGGTGCGGACTTGTGCGGTTAAGCCTGACAGATACTGGATGGGCATGCGCTTGGCTCGGCAAAACGACACATCGTGCATGATTACGGTTCGATAAGCATGATACTCCGCGCCAGGCGCGCGGCAGCCGGAATGTTGCTGGACCGCAGCGGTGATCCTTGAATCTTCGCAACGAACGAAGACCGCGCCGCCTTCACCCAGACCGGTGATAATCACGGTACACACACCATCCGCTTCACCTACAACTGTACAAACTGATATGAGCGACTTCGACAGCGTTCCATTGGAATTCTTCCAGGACTACCCGGAGCCGGGCGTCAATTTCATCGACGTCGGCTGCATTTTCGATACCCCTGAGTATTGGCGCCTTGCCATCGATACCTTGCATGCAAGGACCGAGGAAATGCACTTCGACTTCATCCTTTCCATGGACGCACGCGGATTCATGATCGCCGGCGCCCTCGCCTATGAGCACAAAGTCGGCTTCGCCATGGCGCGCAAGGCGGGCAAATTGCCCGGCAAGGCGATCAGCATCGATTACCAGCGCGAATACGGCAAGGCGACCATCGAGATCCAGCCCGAACGCATCAAGGGCCAGCGCGTGCTGATCGTCGATGACGTACTGGCTACCGGCGGCACCATCGAGGCGGCAGCGTCCCTGCTGCGCCAACTGGGCAAGGAGGTGGTCGGTGCGGCGGCGCTGTTCGATATCGCTTTCTTCAGGGACAAGCGCGTGCTGACGATGCCGGTCGTGACCTTGCGCGACGTTTGACAAAAGCCGGGCTTGGGTGTGCTCAACAAGCGCTCGCCGAAGCGGTGCCACCATCCTGCGAGTCCCTACTTGCCAGGAAGCCCATGAGCCTCGCCGTGTTACGAAGCCGCGCACTCGCCGGCATGGACGCTCCCGCCGTCAATGTCGAAATCCACCTCGCGAATGGCTTGCCCGCCTTTACGATCGTCGGGCTGCCGGATGCCGAGGTGCGCGAAGCAAAAGACCGCGTGCGCGCGGCCCTGCAGAATTCGGGGTTCACGATCCCGCCGCGCCGCATCACCGTCAACCTGGCGCCGGCCGACCTGCCCAAGGAGTCGGGGCGCTTCGACCTGCCGATCGCGCTCGGCATCCTGGCGGCCTCGCAGCAGGTTCCGGGCGAGCAGATGACGCGTTACGAATTCGCCGGCGAGCTGTCGCTGTCGGGCGAGCTGCGTCCCGTGCGCGGCGCACTGGCGATGAGCTTCGCGATGCACCGGCAGCGGGACGCGAGCCAGGACGGCAGCGCCGCGCGCGCCTTCATCCTGCCGCAGGCGAATGCCGACGAAGCCGCCCTCGTCACGGATGCGGCCATCTACCCTGCCCGCACCCTGCTCGAGGTCTGCGCCCACTTCGCACAAGGAAGCGGCAATGCACGGCTGGCGCGCCACCAGGGCCAGCCGCTTGCAACGGCGCCGAACTACCCGGATTTCGCCGAAGTGAAGGGACAGCAAGGCGCCAAGCGCGCCCTGGAAGTGGCGGCTGCCGGCACGCATTCGGTGCTGCTGGTCGGCCCGCCCGGCGCGGGCAAGAGCATGCTGGCCTCGCGCTTTCCCGGGCTGCTGCCGCCCATGCGTGATGACGAGGCCCTGGAATCGGCAGCCGTGCAATCCATTGCCGGCAGTTTCTCGCCGCAGCGCTGGCGCCGCCGCCCGTTCCGGAGTCCGCACCATACGAGCTCGGGTGTAGCGCTGGTCGGCGGCGGCAATGTACCGCGCCCTGGCGAAGTCTCGCTGGCCCACCATGGCGTCCTGTTCCTCGACGAGCTGCCCGAGTTCGACCGCCGCGTACTGGAAGTGCTGCGCGAGCCGCTCGAGTCGGGCCAGATCACGATCTCGCGCGCGGCGCACCAGGCGGATTTCCCGGCGCGTTTCCAGCTGATCGCGGCAATGAATCCCTGCCCATGCGGCTGGCTGGGACACCCGTCCGCCAAGTGCCGCTGCACACCGGAGCAGGTCGCGCGCTACCAGGGCCGTGTCTCCGGGCCGCTGCTCGACCGCATCGACATCCAGCTCGCGGTGAGCGCCATGCCGGCCGACAGCATCGCCGGGCGCGCCGACGGCGAGGCCAGCGCGGACATCGCCCGGCGCGTGGAGCGCGCGCATGCGCTGCAGGTCGAGCGCCAGGGCAAGCCGAACCAGCACCTGGCGCCGGCTGAGATCGACCGCCTCTGCCGGCCCGATGCGGCCGGCGAGCGGCTGCTGCAGGCGGCCATGCGGCAGCTGCACTGGTCGGCCCGCGCCTACCACCGCGTGCTCAAGGTAGCGCGCACCGTGGCCGACCTGGCCGGCGCGGCCCGGGTCGCGGGCGAGCATATCGCGGAAGCCATCCAGTACCGCCGCGCGCTACGCGAACAGTGAGGCATGGGCCAGGCGCTGCGTGCGGCGGATGTACGCACGAAGCGCGGCTCCTGCTACCATCTGGACATGCACATCAAACCCCTCCTGCCCGCATTCGCCTCGGCTGTCCTCGTGTCCACGCTCCTGTCCGGCTGTTCGCCCACCTACAACTGGCGCGACTACACCAGCAGCGAAGGCGCCTACCGCATCATGTTCCCGTCCAAGCCGTCGACGCACACGCGCAGCGTCGATCTCGGCGGCATCCGTGTCGACATGACGATGACGGCCGCCGAGGTCGAAGGCACGACCTTCGCCGTCGGCACGGCGCTGGCGCCGGATCCGGCGCTGGCACAGGCCACCCTGCCGGCCATGCGCCAGGCACTGCTGCGTAATATCGGCGTCACCGGTGCAGCAGCGGAGGCAGCAAGCGAAGCCGCGGCGCCGGATGCCGCGAAACTGGACGTCGACGCGACCGGCAAGGGCAACGGTGGCCCAGTGCGCCTGGTGGGCCGCTTCGCGGCAAAGGGCGCACGCGTATACCAGGTGATCGTGGTCGGCAAGCCAGGTGCGATGCCGCCCGAGCACACCGAGCAGTTCCTGACCTCGTTCGCGCCGCAATGATGACGGACGAATCCGGCCCGGCGCTGCGGATCGCGGGCCTGCACAAGGCCTTTGGGCGTCCGGCCGTCGATGGCCTCGACCTGCTGGTGCGGCGCGGCGAACTGTATGCCCTGCTCGGCCCCAACGGCGCCGGCAAGACCACCACCCTGCGCATGGTCACCGGGCTGCTCGCCCCCGACGCTGGCCGCATCGAGGTGCTCGGCATCGACCTGACGCAGGCGCCGCGCGAGGCCAAGAGCAGGATGGCCTACCTGCCCGACGATCCCATGTTGTACGGAAAGCTCAAGCCGTTCGAATACCTCGAATTCGTCGCCGGCCTATGGGGTGTGACGGCGCATGAGGCCGAGCCCCGTGCGCGCGAACTGCTGGACTGGCTCGACCTGTCGCAGCATGCGCATGAACTGACCGAGGGTTTCTCGCGCGGGATGAAACAGAAGCTGGCGCTGGCCGGTGCGCTGATCCATGCGCCGGAACTGCTGATCCTCGACGAGCCCCTGACCGGGCTGGACGCCGCGGCGGCGCGGCAGGTCAAGGACCTGCTGCTGTCGCATGTCGCCAAGGGTGGCACCGTCATCCTGACCACCCACATCCTCGAGGTGGCGGAGCGCCTGGCGCAGCGCATCGGCATCATCCGGCAGGGCCGCCTGATCGCGGAAGGCACCCTGGCCGAACTGCGCGAGCGCACCAGCGGCGCCAGGGGCGCGAGCCTCGAGGATGTGTTCCTGCAGCTGACCGCACAACCATGACGCTCGCACCAGGCAGCGTCGGCTGGCTGCTCCGGCACGAGCTCAGGCTGATGTGGTTCAGCGCGGCATCCGGCAAGCCGGGAAAGGCGGTGCGCCGTCCGGGGCTGCCGGGCCTGGTGACGGCCGCGCTGGCATGGCTTGCGCTGCACGCACTGGCCTTGGGGCTGCTCTCGCGCATGCCCGGCGCCGGCGCCGACGACCCGCGCATCCTGGTCGGCGTGACCGCCTTGCTGGCCGGCTGCATGACCTTCATGCTGTCCAGCGCGCTCAAATCCAGCGTACGTGTGCTGTTCGAGCGGGGCGACCTCGACCTGTTGCTATCGTCGCCCCTGCCCTCCCGCAGCATTTTCGCCGTCCGCCTGGGCAGCGTGGCTGCCGGCACCGCGGCCCTGTACCTGTTCTTCCTGACGCCCTTCGCCCACGCGGGGGCGCTGCTCGGCCACGTCCGCTGGCTGGCGGTGTATCCCGTCATCCTGGGCACGGCGACACTCGTCGCCTGCGTGGCGATGCTGATGACACTCGGCCTGGTCCGGGTGCTCGGCGCCCGCCGCACCCGTGTCCTTGCGCAGGTCATCGCCGCACTGGCCGGCGCGCTGCTGTTCATCCTGTCGCAGCTGTTCTCGTTCTATTCGAAGTCGGTGGAAAGCGAGGCTGCTGCCGCCTTCGCACGCGCCTTCGCCTCGAGCGGCGTGCTCGGTGCATCCAGCCCGGTGTGGCTGCCGGGGCGCGCGCTGCTGGGCGATCCGTGGCCCGTGCTTGGCGTGGTGATCGCTGCGGCGGCAGGTTTCACCTTCACGGTGGGGCGCACGCATCGGTTTTTCGTTCATGGCCTGCAGCAGGCGGCCTCGATCGGCGGGGCTGCTGCAAGGCCGGCAGGAAGCGTGCTCCAGCGCCGTGTGAATTTCGGGCGCAGCCTGTTCGACACAGTCGTCGTCAAGGAATGGCGCCTCATCGTCCGTGATCCTCACCTGATCTCGCACGTGGCGCTGCAACTGATCTACCTGCTGCCGCTGTGCTTTGTCGTGTTCCGGCGCAGCGAGGTGCAACTGCCGGCGGTGGCGTCGGGCCTGACCCTGCTGTGCAGCTCGCTGACCGCATCGCTTGCATGGATCGTCGTGTCGGCGGAAGATGCCCCCGACCTGTTGCGGCTGGCGCCGGCGCAGCCGCGGCTGGTCCGGCTCGCCAAGCTGGCTGCGGCGGTCATGCCGTCGCTGCTGATCGTCGCCCTGCCGCTCCTCTGGCTCCTCGTGCGCGCCCCCTTGGCCGGGCTGGTGGCATGCTTTACCGTCAGTGGCGCGGTGTGCGCGGCAGCCCTCATTGTCCACTGGTGCGGGCGGCCGGGTTCGCGTAGCGATTACATGGCGCGCGGTAGAACCGACCTGTTGACGTCGATGCTCCAGATGATCAACAGCCTGGGCTGGGCCGGCCTGGGCTGGGCCCTGGTCTCTTCAGCGGCCTCGGGGCCTTCGGATGCGCAGCTTGCCGGGGCCGTGATTGCCGGCGTGTCGATTGCAGGCACGGTGCTCGCTGCATGGCTCCTGCGGCGGCCATAGTCATAAGAGCGTGCACGGGATGACCGCCTTGCCAAGACGTGTTATCGTTTAATCACTACCAGATCAATGGAACAGCCATGTTGATTACATTTAAATGCAAGTCCTATCCTGAGGTCTTGATGTACCAGGAGCATGCCAAGCGCATTCTCGACCTGCTGCATAAGGATGTGGAGCGCGGCGTCATCACCGCCGAGGAAGCACCGCGTGCGGTGGCGCTGCTCGAAGGCGAAATCGAGGAAAGCCGCAAACACCAGGCATCGGACCAGGTGCAGCGCGACGTGACGGCACACGCCGGGGACGACGAGGACAAGGAGCACGAGCCGATCGAGGTCGTCAGTTTCCCGACCCGCGCTTTCCCCCTGCTCGAAATGCTGCGCTCGGCGCGCGACCAGCATACCGATGTGCTGTGGGGTGTCTGAGCACCCTGGTGAGCAGTGAGCCGGCCACGGCAGGCTATCGCATCCGGTGCGATGGCGCTGCCGGAGTGCAAACGCAAGAACGGGGCTTCGGCCCCGTTCTTGCATGCTGTAACAAGCAGGAAGACGTGCCGGTCTCCCGACTGCGCGATCAGTGCCGACCTCTTCCGTGCCGCCATCCGCCGCCATGATGGTGATGATGCGACCTGCCGCCGTGCGATCGCCAGCCGTGATGCGATCGCCACCCGTGTTTGTGATAGCCGCCATGGTGATGGCGGGAGTGGGCGTGGCCACCCCGGTAATAGCCGAATCCGAGATCCAGTGAAACGGGCGGGCCGACATAGGTCGGATAAGCGTAGCCTTGGTAATAAGGGTCATAGGCTGCGTACGAAGGCGGCCCATAGACCGCGCACCCTCCGAGTCCGCTGGCCAGCAGCAGTACGGCGACGAGACGCTTGGCCGCCTGTGCGCTTCGAGTGATCATCTCTGCCTCCAGATCCGTCCAACTGGATTCAGTCTAGTACGGGGTGCCGGGGTTTCAACGGGAGTTACAGATCCGATACAAAATCACCGGTTCATTCGCTGGGCCCGGTTGTCACCGGCCGAAGCACAGGAATCCGGCTGTACAAAGCAAAAAACCCCGCAGAGATCACTCTGCGGGGTTTTTCATATAACTAGCCTGACGATAACCTACTTTCACACTGGTTGCAGCACTATCATCGGCGCAAAGTCGTTTCACGGTCCTGTTCGGG